>NZ_JAERJM010000008.1:0-254058 GCF_018257655.1 Pantoea sp. JGM49
ACAGCACCCACCCGCTATCCATCGGATTGAGCAGATTCATGCTCTGAAACGCGTAGGAAATGCCGATCGCCATCGGCACAAAAATAAACAAGGCGATCAGCAACAGTCCCGGCGAAAGATAAAACCACGGCTCAGCCAGCCGCAGCCAGCGCGAGTAGCGTGAGCGCGGCGAGCGGGCATCAAGTGAAGTTTCTAGCATCATCATTGTTCTCCACGCGATCGGTGATTACTGCGTGGCGAGCCAGCTTTTCTGTTCTTTGGTCAGATATTTAGCCCAGTCTTTCACCATGTCTTCGGTGTCGTTTTCGCCCAGCAGGGTTTCCTGGCTACTCTCTTTCACGACCACCGAGTTGAAGTAACCCCAGCCTTTCAGGTGTGTCGGCATGGTCAACGGCACATAGTTAGGATCGTTTAACTCTTTAAACCAGCCGGCAAACTGCGGTGTTTGATAGAAAGGATCTTGCTCTGCGCCTTTATAAATCGGCAGGGTGCCAACAAATTTTGCCCATGCGAGGTTGTTGGTCTTATTACTCAGGAAGGTGATGAGTGGCCAGGCGAGATCTTTTTGTTTGCCCTGTTTAAACATCGCCCAGCCGGTATAACCAATGGTAGGGAAAGCTTTACCCGACGGTCCGACAGGCATCGGTGCAACGGCAAAATCATCGGCGGCCATGCTGTTTTTAATCGCAATCAGCGCATCGGGGTCCTGATCGAGCATGGCGCACTTGCCGGAATAGAAACCGGAGACGATTTCGTTAAAGCCCCAGTTCACACTGTCTTTTGGCGCGCCGCCTTGTTTGTACATGTCGACCAGCAACTGCGCCCCTTTGATCGCCCCTGGCTGAGTCAGAGTACTGTTGCCGGATTTATCGAAGAAATCCGGTGAGCCGTTCATTGCCGCCATAAACATCATCCAGGCGTTGGTGCCGCCGACGCCGCCGCGCATACAGTAGCCGCTGATGCCGTTACCCAACTGGCTGATGCGTTTAGCATCGCTGGCAAACTCATCCATGGTTTTTGGCGGCTCGCTCAATCCGGCCTGCTGGAAGAGTTTCTTATTCCAGAACAGGGCGCGCAGGTAGAAGCCGTAAGGGATCATGGTGGCTTTGCCATTGGCGGCACGCGCCATCGCCAGCGTTTTATCGGTTAACTGGGCGGTGCCATCCCAACTTTTCAGGCGCGGTTCCAGATCCTCCAGCATGTTGTTGCTGGCATACAGCCCTTGCCAGGTATCGGGCATTTCCACCACATCGGGCACTTGTCCGCTTTGCAGCATGGTGCCTAATTTCTCAAACGCCTGACCCCACGGCAGTGAGATCAACTCAATTTCCGTGCCGGGATGCTGGGTTTTGTATTCGGTCAGCATCTTCTGCAGCAGTTCAGTGCGGGGCGGGCTGGTAATCACTTCCACCACGGTTAATTTTGCCGCCATACTGCTGAGTGCTGAACCCAATCCAATGGCTAAAACCAGTGCGTTAATCGCAAAACGAGTCGTCATTGCAGCTTCTCCTGGGAGTGAGTGATTATGCGCGGGTTGCGGTAGCCAGCGCCTGTTGCAGGTCGTTCCAGAGGTCTTCGGTCTCTTCCAGACCAATCGAGATGCGGATCAAACGTGGCGAGACGCCGAAATCAACGGCTGAGTTAAATTCGCTGGCTTGATTGATGACTGAGATGGCGGGCATCACCAGACTTTCGAATCCACCCCAACTCACCCCCATATGGAAATAGTGCAAGGCGTTGCAGAAGGCGGGGATATCGATTTGTTCGGTCACTTCAAACGCAAACAGGCCACTGTAGCCGCGCAGCGATGACCAGGATTTGGGGGACAAACCGGGATGGCACACTGCCGTAACCTGTGGATGGGCACTCAGCTTTTGTGCCAGTTCCATGCCGCTTTGGTGATGCTGCTTCATGCGCAGGGGGAGCGTGCGCAGACCACGGATCAGCAATGAGGCTTCATGCGCCGATAGCTTGCCGCCGAGGAAGGGGCTGATGTGGCGTGAGATATAGCCGATGTGCTGTTGACTGGCAATGACCAGGCCGGCCACCACATCACTGTGCCCGCTGATGTATTTCGATGCCGAGTGCACCACGATGTCGATCCCACACAGTAACGGCTGCTGGAAAATCGGCGACGCCCAGCTGTTATCGATAATGGTGACCGCACCAGCATCACGCGCCAGCGTGGCCAGTTTATTCAGGTCCAACTCGCTCATCACCCAACTCACCGGACTTTCCAGGTAGAGCAGGCTGGCACCCGGCAGCGCGGCACGAATTGCCTCTTCATCATCACCATCGACGAACTCGGTGGTGATACCAAAACGCTGGCAGAAGCCACGCAGGAAGCGATACGTATCGGGATAGACGTGATTAACACACACCACTTTTGCGCCGGGTTGCAGCACGCTGAGAATGGCATTGCTGATGGCGGCCATGCCGCTGCCGAACGCCAGGCAAGCCTCGCCCCCTTCCAGTGCGGCAACTTTCTCCTGCAGCGCTCGGACCGTGGGATTATCGACGCGCGAATAGAGCGGTTGATCGCTTTCGCCACGGAAGCGGGCAATCATGCTATCGTAATCGCTGAAGGTGAACAGTGACGATTGGTAGATCGGCGGGGTGACCGCGCCTTTTTCATGGCGTAAATCATGGGACAAAAGTGTTTGTTGCGAGACCGGTTTATCGTTTGGCATTGATGACATCCTTCATGTCGCGTTCAGTGATATCGAGAATTTGATGGCAAATGGCGCGCGCGGCTTCACCATCCCGCTGGCAAATGGCATTGAAGAGATCGCGGTGTAACGGGAAGGAGTCGGCAAACAGTGCCTGCTCCGGTGGCGATTCAAAAAAGGCGTGCATGCTGTCGTAGATGCCGTTGAGCATTTGCAGCAGAAGGGGGTTGCCTGAAGCGCGATAAATGCTGGTGTGAAACGCCCAGTCTTCGGCACCGGCTGAGCCGACCGCCAGATGCACGCGCTCCATTTCAATCAATCGCTGTTCGATTTCCAGCAGGTCTTCGGCGCTTGCACGCTGTGCAGCGAGCACACAGGATTCTGATTCGATAATGCGACGGACCTCCAGCGCGTGCAGCATATTGGCGGAGTCATTTTTGAATCGCAGCGAGAGAAAGCTGTCGTTGATGCCGACATCTGCCTGCAAAAACGTGCCGCTGCCTTTCTTACGCAGAATGATGCCCAGTGCTTCCCAGCGTTTTAACGCCTCACGCACGGTGTTGCGGCTCACCCCGAGTTTTTCCGCCAGCTCGCGTTCAGGCGGTAAGCGACTCCCCGGCTGCGCGCCGGATTGCGCCATAAAACGCGTGAGTGCATCAAGAATCAGCGTGTCACTGCGCGGTGTGGTTATCGGTTGAAGCTCAAAAGGAGATTGCATAGCGCGGCCTTAATTGGTCCAACATCTCTACCAATTTCATAGCAAGGCGCGTGCCATTATTTTTATGCCTGATTTAATTGACATTTCTGGGCAGTAATAAGCAGGAGATCTGAGTTTTACTGGTGCAAGGCGAAAAAATATGCACCGGGATGTCACAGCGAGGATATAAAAAAGGCGCGAATTAACGCGCCATTTATAAATGCGGAAATAAATTAGCTGGCATCAAAAATCACATACAGTTTACGCATCGTGTTTTCAATTACCCAGGTCCCTTCAGTATTGGCTTCGAAGAAAAAGGAATCACCCGGTTTAAAATTTAGGGTTGCTTCGCCATCAGGAGTAAATGAACCTGTGCCGTTAAGAAAATGCATAATTTCAGCCTGTTTCACTGAGCGACGATAGGAACCTGCTGCGCATTCAAATATGCCCGTATCGATATCTTCTTTGCCGGGAATCACTTTCTGGATACCGGAAAGGGCAATAGTGCCGCTGCCCGGTAAGCCTTCCACGCTGCCCCAGGGTTCCATTGTTTCAATTAACGCTGGCTGTTCAATTTTTTGCACCTTCATCAGTTCCTTTTCCTGTAAGCAGTGACAAATAGCACTCACCACAATGGCAAAGTGCATTGGGGAAAAACTCAATTCAGATTAAGCGATTGCAGTAAAACCTGAGGGGACTTATTGCCGTGCGAATAACATATTTGAATGATTATTCGCACGGCTTTGGCAGAAACTTTTGTTTCCTCACCATGCTTCACGCTGCAAGTGGGGGGCGGCGTCCATTCACCCCCGATCAGTCATCTGAGTCGGTTCCAGGCGACGCCTGCCTGCACTTTGAAAGGGGGTGAGAGCGCCGCCTAACTCAGCGTTTGGCAGCATGAGCAGGGCTGCGCAACGGTGTTACCCAGAACACGGCGCAGGAAATCTTGCGTGCGCGCTTCTTGTGGTCGCAGTAACAGGTTGTCAGCGGGACCTTGTTCTACAATCTGTCCGCTGTGCAGGAAGCAGACGCGATCGGCCACTTCACGCGCGAACTGCATCTCATGGGTGACCACGATCATGGTCATCCCTTCACGGGCGAGATTGCGCATGACCTGCAGCACTTCACCCACTAATTCGGGATCAAGCGCGGAGGTGGGCTCATCAAATAAGATCGCTTTGGGCTGAAGGGCCAGCGTGCGGGCAATCGCCACGCGCTGTTGCTGTCCGCCAGATAACTGGGCTGGCCATGCGTTGATTTTCTCAGCCAGACCTACCATTGCCAGTAAGTCTTTGGCGCGCTTTTCCGCCACGTTGCGAGATTCACCGTTGACGTGAATCGGACCCTCCATCACGTTTTCCAGCACGCTGCGATGCGGGAAAAGGTTGAAACGCTGAAACACCATGCCAATCTGACGCCGCAGGTCGTTAATGCTCTTGTGCTTGTTGTTGACGCGCTGGCCCAGTACGGTGATATCGCCGCCTTCATAGGTTTCAAGGCCGTTGATGCAGCGCAGTATGGTTGATTTACCTGAACCCGAAGGGCCAATCAGGCAAACCACTTCGCCTTCGCTGACCTTGAAACTCACGCCTTTCAGCACCTCAATGGGGCCGAATTTTTTGTGTACCTCATGAATTTCAATCATCTTAAGCCCCTTTCATCTGACGTTTTTCCAGCTTCTTGGTGAGTGCCAGCAGCGGCAGGCAAAGCACCAGATACAGCAGTGCCACCAGCGTGTACACCGTGGTGTTATCGAAGGTTGAGGCAGCAATCAGCTGGCCCTGACGTGTCATTTCCGTCACCGCAATGGTCGAGGCAAGCGCAGAGTCCTTGAGCATCATCACGAGCGTATTGCTGAACGGGGGTAAGGCAACATGGAAAGCCTGAGGCAGCACCACGCGGCGCATGGCTTTGCCATAACTCATGCCCATTGATCGCGCGGCTTCAAGCTGCCCGCGATCAACCGATTCAATGCCGGAACGAAATATTTCTGCGATGTAAGTGGAAAAGCAAAAGGCGATACCAATAACACTGGCCTGAAACGAGGTGAGGGTGATGCCAATATCCGGGAAGACAAAGTAGATATAAAACAGCACCACAATCATCGGCAGACCGCGCGTGATATTAATGATGGTGGCGATCGGCCATGAAATGATTTTCCACGGACACATTTTGGCTGCGGCAAAAATCAACCCCAATGGCGTACTGATTATCAGAGACAAAAGGGTGATATAGATCGTCATTTCAGCCCCTTTCAATAAAAAGGGCAGATACTGGTGGATGCTGCTCCAGTCCATTTTGTTCTCCTGGCTTGTAGTGTCACCCTAAAATCAGGCGATAAATTCATTATAATGAATATCGTTGATAGCAAATCGCTGTCAATCTTTACTCTCATGACAGAGATAGCATTTACTTATTACGCTCATACGAACAAGCTATAGGTGTGATATTTAGTGAAATCAAAGGCTTTATTGTTAATTTGTGAGTTGGCGCATTTTCATTAAATAAATCGTTGACAGCAGGTGTGCAATTTTCATTATAGTGAAAAAGAGCATTATCCCTTTCATTGCACCCAGGAGTGAGCCATGTTTGCCATTCGTTCCCCGTTGATGATCCTCGGCCTCACGGCTGCGTTGAGTTTCAATGCCAGTGCAGCGGTGTTAACCGCGGGTTCACCGCCATCGAGTGCACCCACTACCTTTCTCAATACCCAAACGGGCAAGATTGAGGGTTTTATGCCGGATGTGGCCGCAGAAGTGGCTAAACGTGAGCATTTGGACATCCAATACAGCGCAATCCCTTTTTCCACGCTGATACAATCTGTTATTGCCGGAAAGATTGACATGATAGTGGCGGGAATGACACCGACTGAAGAGCGCGCGAAACGTATTACGTTCTCTCAACCGGTGACGGCTTTTGGCGCGGGATTGATCGTGCGGGATGACAATAAAAAAGCGTATAACTCCTGGCAGGATCTTAAGGGTGAAGTGGTAGGCACCATGGCCGGTACCGATTATACCCAAAGCCTGATGGCCAGCGGTATTGCGAAAGAAGTGAAGGTCTACGACAGCCCTGCGGATATGACGCGAGATTTGTCACTGGGTCGCGTGGCGGCCGGATTAAATGACTATCCGATACTAAAAGCGCAGGAAAAAGCCGGTGGACTAAAAGGCATGCATGTAGTGGACGGTTATAAACCGGAGCATGTTTCCCCCATGGCGTTTGGCGTGAAGAAAGGCAACGATGCGTTAATGGCGCAGATCAATAGCGCGTTAACCAGCATGAAAGAGGATGGCACGTTGCAGACGATTAAAACCAAATGGGGCATGCCCTGATTGATGACACCCTTAAGCACAGCTGACAGGGATGCGAATGGAATTCAGCCGATGAAAAAAGAATCGATCATCAAAGGGGAGTCAGGCGCGCAGGAAGCGGATATCGGCTCCCGCGTAAAACGTGTGCGCAAGGCGCGGAATATGACCATTACTGAATTGGCGCTGCTGGCGAATGTCTCCGCTGGCGCGATCAGTCAGATCGAACGCAATCTGACGAATCCGACAGTGCGTGTGCTGGAACAACTGCGTCTGGTCTTAAAAGTCCCCCTTTCGGCCTTTCTGGAAGAGGCCGAAGCTCACACTCGTGGTGCTGAGCATTATGTCCGGCGCGCAGCGGAACGCCCGCACTTTAACGTGGGTAAACAGGGCATTTCTAAACAGATGCTTTCTCCCTCGGGCGACCATGATTTGCAGTTCATGTTCATCAATATCCCGGCTGGCGTGCACTCCGCTGAGATGTTAATGGGGAAGGGGGAAAAAGCAGGCTTAGTGATGGCGGGTGAACTGACGCTGGAGATTGAAGGTGACACCGTGCTTTTGACACCCGGTGACAGTTTTCAATTTCAGAGCCATCTCCCGCACAACATTTTTAACCCGACGTCCAGTGACGCGACTGTGTTGTGGATCATGCATATTTCCTCTGAGCAACATTTATAAAGGTCAGGATTGAACATCATGCGCATCAACGTGAATACCGTAGCAGACAGTGAAACTTTCCCCAGCGCGGTGGATGTCATCGTCATCGGCGGCGGGATTATTGGTACTTCCGTCAGTTATGAACTGGCAAAGCAGGGCGTTTCCGTGGCGCTGTTTGAAAAAGGCGTGATTGGCGGTGAGCAGTCGGGACGCAACTGGGGCTGGGTTCGCCAGCAGAATCGCGATCTGTATGAGCTGCCGATGGCGATACGCAGTTTGCAGCGTTGGGAAGCGTTGAGCGGCGAAATCGGACTCGATCTTGGCTTTAGCCGCCAGGGAATCACCTACGGCACGCTGAGTGAAGCGGATGTGGCGCGCTGGGAAGCCTGGGGCAAGCAGGCGAAACAAATCGGCTTTGTTAGCCACTTATTGACGGGCAAAGAGACGCGCGAGCGCATTGGTGAACAGGCCCAATGGGTGGGCGGCGTGTGGTCACCGAGCGATGCGCGTGCTGAACCCTCCATGGCCGCCCCGGCCATTGCCGCGGGCGCGAAAAATCTGGGTGCTTCAGTACATCAAAACTGCGCGGTGCGTGGATTGGATATCAGCGGCGGGCGCGTCACCGGCGTATGGACCGAGCGTGGCTTAGTGAAAGCGAACCGGGTGATCTGCTGTGGCGGTGCCTGGAGTTCCCGCTTCTGCAAACAGTACGGTGTTGAACTGCCGAGCGCCAATATCTTGGGTACGGCGTTTAAAACCACAGCCGCACCTGAAGTGATCAAAGGCTGTATTAGTATGGGCGGTTTATGTATTCGCCGTCGTCAGGATGGCAGTTACACCGTGGCACTCTCCGGTCGTGGGCAGATCGACCTGGCTCCGCAAAATATCCGCTATGCCACCAAATTTTATCCGATGTATCGCAGCAAAATTGCCAAAAAACTCAAAGTGCGCATCAACGGCTCTTTCTTTAATGGTCCGGAAGCCGCGGGTTCCTGGTCGAATCAGAGCTTATCGCCATTTGAAAAGATCCGTGTGCTCGATCCCGCCGGCGATCCGTCGATTGTACAGGAAGCGATGCAACTGCTGGTTCAGTTTTACCCGGAACTTGCCGGGATCAAAGTGGATCATGCCTGGGGGGGCTGGATCGACACCACGCCTGATCTGGTGCCAGTGATTGATGAGATGGATACGGTGCCGGGCCTGTTTATCGCCTCAGGCTTCAGTGGCCATGGTTTCGGCATCGGTCCAGGTGCGGGCTTATTGTGTGCGCAGATGGTGAATAACCAACCGCTGTTTACGGATGCTGAACCTTACAGTCTGGCGCGCTTTGCCAAAGGTAATGAGATTCGCGAACCGCAGATGATGTAAAAGCCTGCCAGGTACTGACCGATCGTGGCATCGTTAAAAGTGAAAGGCGGCCTTCAGGCCGCCTGAGCATCGCTGGTGGGTGATAACCTAAACATCCAGTCGATGAATGACATTCACAAACTCATGCACACCACTGTTTATTTCTCGCAGGCTGCGTGACAGCACGCTGATTTTATCCTGCTCGGTCACCACGAACTGTTTCACTTCGCCTAACTGTTGCTCCATCTGATGAATCAGCATGGCGTTGTGCTCCACGACTTGAGTGATCTTTTTGGTTGCGCTGGAGGTGGAAGCCGCCAGACGCCGCACTTCATCCGCTACCACACTAAATCCACGCCCCGCTTCACCCGCGCGCGCGGCTTCAATCGCGGCATTTAACGCCAGGATATTGGTTTGTGAAGCAATCAGATTGATGGTTTCTACCACTTCGTTGATGCTTTTCGCCGAGGCATTTAACTGGGTGCCAATATCGGTGGCGGCATTGACTTGTACTGCCACCAGACCGGAGTTGCGGATGGTTTCATCCAGCACTTCGTTGGCGTTATCCGTTATTTGCGAAGTTTGTTCTGAGGTGGTGAGGGCAATATCAGCGACCCGTTTTGCCGCTTCAACCCGCGTGGTGATATCGGAAGCAATTTTGATCACCTTGTACACTTTGCCGTCGGCATCAAACACCGGATTGTAGCTCGCCTCCAGCCAGATACGTTCGCCCGCGGCGGTCTTACGCTCAAAGCGCCCGACAAAGTGTTGCCCCTTAGCGATTTTGCGCCAGAACTCGGGATTTTCCCGATAAAAGTTATCGAAACAGAACAAGCGATGATGCTGACCGACAATCGTTTTAAGCTCGTAACCCATGTGTGTCAGGAAATTCGCGTTGGCTGTCAGAATATGACCATCGGGCGTGAATTCAATGACGGCCATGGAGCGGTCGAGAGCGGTGATCACTGCCTCTTTATGCTCAAGTTCTTCATGTCGGGCAGTGATATCACTGGCGACTTTAATCACCTTATAGACTTTGCCTTTATCATCGCTCACCGGGAAGTACGTTGCGCTCAGGTAGAAACGTTGGCGTTGTTTATTAAAGCGTTCAAAAATTCCGGTGACGGATGCACCTGAGGCCAGCGTCTGCCAGAAAGCAAAGTACTCCGATGACTGGCTGTAGGCCGGGCTGCAGAAAATGCGATGATGCTGTCCCTGAATCTCATGCAGGTTGTAGCCGGTCACCTCAAGGAATTGCGGATTGGCGCTGAGGATTTCACCGCTGGGCGAAAACTCAATCCATGCCACATGTTGTTTGATTGCATTGATATCTTTGAGTACATCGCCACTTTTATAAAATGGCAGAGAAAGGCTGGATTTCTTCACCCCAAACATGTGTGACCTCAGGCGATATTATGTCATTGAACATAATGCGTGCAGCGTTTGCCGCTCCGCTGAATTTCCTCAGCTGAACACTTTTCTTGCGATGTGCTTCTCTGCGCGTACGCAGGCTGGGTGTATTGAGTTTTGGTTGCCTGATGTTGTGGTAAACGGACCGGTTACGGTCCGCTTTGATAAAGGTAGCTTAATTATCGGCGCGGTTTCCAGAACATTTAACTAAAATGCATGAAAAAGCGTTTCACTTGCCAGACTGCGGATAAGCAAGGGTTTTCAACCGATCATTTGGTGGTCGCGAGGCGATAATGCCAATCACGCCACCCGCGATCAGTGCCACCGCCACCACCAGTAAACCTGAATGATAACTGTGGGTCATATTCTTAAGTTTTCCCAGTACGGGTGGCAATCCCAAACCGACAAATGAGAGGAAAAGTAAACTCATACCCACAAGCAATTTATCGCGCCACACCCCTGTATGGCGCGAATAAATGCTGTTTAATGCAACTGTTGCGCAATCGCGCTGTACATCAGAGCCGCTTCGAGTGGCTGCGCGCTGAAGGAGGGTTCAGCCTGAGGCCAGGTTGACCATTGTACGATGACCAGGTTTTCTGCACGGTTAACCATAATGATTTGCCCATAAATGCCCAGAGCCCATAGTGAGTGCTTCAGCCCCTCTGCTGCAGTGGGCACGACATGTTGTGCATTGGCGGGGATAGCATTATTCCACCATTGATAACCGTAAATACCCTCCGGATGGGCCGCACTGACAGAGTCTTTTGCCTGTGTCCATGTTGCTGCGTCATTCACCCAATTGTCAGGCAAGATTTGCTTACCATCGGGCAGGCGACCTTCGTTGAGGATAAATTCACCAAAGCGACCCCAATCTTCCAGCGTGGCGTTGAAACCATGAGCACCCACGTCATGCTTTCCTGATTGGTAAGCATGCCAGACGCCATCACTGGCCATGCCATTGGGTTGCCATACGGTTTGCTGCAGGTAAGCCGCCAATGACATGCCTGTTGCCCGTTCCAGCACATCCCCCAACAACCATGCGCCACCGGAAGAGTAAGACCACTGTTCACCCGCAGGATGCGCGCGTTTCAGATGAGAGACGATATTACGCACACAGGCATAGGCGCCAGCTTGCGCTTCGCACTGGGTCAACTGCGCAAAGTCAGAGTTCGGATTAGTGTAATCCTCATTCCATGCCACGCCGGAAGTGTGCTGGATGAGCTGTTTAAGGGTTACGCCATCCCATGCGGTTCCCTTCAGTTCGGGTTCATATACAGTGATGTTGTCATCCAGTGAATGAATTTTTCCCTGCTTGATGGCGATGCCCACCAGTGTAGACACCACCGATTTACCCACTGAGCGCGAGGTCCACAGGGTGGTGTCGGTATTACCTTCGGCAAAATATTTGTAGGCGACTTTGCCGTTTTTCAGCACCAGCATGCCCGCGACATTTTCACGTTTTAAGTAATCAGCGAGGTGATAGGTGTGGCCATTAACCTGATACTGCGCATCAACTAACAGGTTATTGGCACGCGCCAGTGGCTTCGCTTGCCCATGATGAAACACATCTCCCGCATAATTTCGGTAATCATTACGGAAACCGACTACTCGATCTTTTTGACTCCAGCTCAGCATCTGGTGAGGGTCAGGTAACTGATGATCAAAGGGGGCAGGACAGGGCGTGAGCGCCACGCCATCGCACTCTGTCGCAGCAGTTGCATAGCTACTCACAGCTAGTGAGAGAGAAAACAGCAGGGGTTTAATCACGGTGTGACGTTGCATGAAAAGTGCCTTTGTAGTGCAGTTAAGAGTGCGGCGAGTATAGAAATCTATGGGGCGAGGTTAAAATCACCCCATGGGGGAAATTCCCCCCCAAATGTTAGACATAGGATTTCAGATGAATGCGCTGCGCTATTCCTTTTCACAAATTGAAGCCTTTGCGGCGATTGCAGAGTTCGGCACGGTTTCCCGTGCAGCAGAGAAACTGAGGAAAGATCGCACCACCGTGCGCGATCTCATCGATTACCTGGAGGATGCCCTTGGCTACTCGTTGTTTGAGCGTGAAGGGCGCAAATTGGTGCTGACATCCAGGGGGGAGCAGTTACATCGTCAGGCGCATTTGCTGGTGCGTCAGGCTCATGCATTTGAAGCTTTCGCGCAGACCTTGCCGGAGTCGCGCACGCAGCAAATCACGCTGGTGTATGACCCTTTTGTCCCGCAGTTATTTTTGCAGGCATTCATCAGTGAGTGCAGCAGGGCGCAGGTGCAATTAAGTCTCTGGTGTGCTTCGCGTTTCGAAGCTGAGAGTGCCCTAAAATCGGGCAAGGCCGACCTGGCAATTTGTCAGGCAGTGAATCGTTCGTTAGGTAATGAGATGGAGTGGAGCGCGTTAGGTGCCATTGAACTGAACTTTTATGCGGCGACAGCATTGTTCGCTCATCAAGATTCACCTCTGACGTTGCTAAACCTCGCCCTGGAACCGCAATTGGTAATGCATGCGCATGCTGATGAACAAATCACGCACCGTCTGCAAATTTCGGGACAGTCACTGTTTGTGAACGAGCGAACCATGCTGCAGTCTCTGATGGAGCAGGGGCAAGGTTGGGGATTTCTACCAACGCATTTTCAGGCGCAGAAATGGCATCAGGTGCAAGTTTTGCCAACTGAGGTGGGGCATCAGGGACTCAATATCACTCTGGTGGCACTGTGGGCGCCGGGAGCGAGAAGGCACCAGGTCGTTAATGATGTGGTGGTTAAATTGCAACGGCTGTGGCAGCAGTACGGGGCATTCTCTTCCTGATAAGAGCCGTGAGTGGCGCTCCACGGCTCTGAGGATAGCATCAGGGCAGCGACTTAGCGGATTCTACAATCTCAACCGGCCCATGGTTATCGCAATGATCACCGTGTGGATGATGCAGATGCCCATCAACCAGGTAGTCCACATGGTCGCCATGCGGTACGGCTTCATGCCCACATCCGGGCCCATGAACATGTCCTGGTTCATGACCACTGCAATGGTGGTCTGGCGTGCATTGATCGGGATTGTGCGCATTCACCGGTAATACATGTTCATCAACATGATCTCCGTGTGGATGATGAAGATGGCCGTCGTGCAAGTAATCGATATGTCCTTCATGGCGAATCGCGGTATGACCACAGTGCGCACCATGTTGATGGTCATGATGTTGGTGATGCTGCTCTTTACAATCACTCATTTACTGACTCCATATCCAGAGATGTGGCGCAAATTGCGGTTGCCGGATCCTTGCCCGGCAACCCATAACTATAGATCAGTCCTTCCTTCATGAGAGACGTGCGGTAGTGTGAGCGAGGTTAAATTCCTAAAAATACTCGCAGTAATCTTATGTATGCAAACTGGTATTACCTTCCCTGACTGACTACACCTTAAACGTCCTTGTTATCCCCTTAACGTCCTTTTCGCATCCTTGATGCGACCTTATTGACTTGTGTTGCTGCGGTGTCATGCGCAAGTCACATCTTTTACGCGTCAGGCACAAACCGTCTGACTCATCACGGAGTGGATGATGAAAAAACGCAAATCCGCACTTTCCCTTGTCGCGATAGCGACCATAAGTACCCTGCTGGCAACACCTGACGCTGAGGCGTGGGACAGCTTAACGGTTTTTGGTGATAGCCTGAGCGACGGTGGCAATGTTGGGCGTTTTACCGCCGACGGCGCGCAGCATCCGCTGTACGATGAAATTTTGGCAACGCATCTGGGTGAAAATCTACTGCCTTCCGATTTAGGGGGCAGTAACTATGCCCAAGGTGGTGCTGTTGCGGTACCTGCTTTGGATCCTGATTTGAACACCCAGGACCAGCTGGCGACCTATCTGCAATCCACCGGTGGGCGCGCTGACAGCAACGGCTTGTACATTCATTGGGTCGGTGCAAATGATATTGCCGCCGCCGTCACCAATCCGCTCACCGCACGTGAAACCATTAGCAACAGCGCAGTTTCTGCGGCTTCCCAGGTCAAAACGCTACTGGATGCGGGCGCGGGAGCGGTCATCGTGCCCAATGTTCCGCAATTGGGGCTGACGCCCTACATGGTGCAGATCGTCTTGAGTACGTTTGGAACATCAGCCATGGTCGCGGCTTTTCAGTCGCTCGATAACGCTGCCACACCGGATGCTGCCGCCCGTCAACAGGCGGTGAAAGAGGCCTTTACAGCCGCCGCCGGACAAATTTTGGGCGACCCCACGGCGCGTGACGTATTGGCTCAACAGCTTTACGACGCCTGGCAAGCACTCAGTACTCAGGTGACAGCCTTGTCCGATGGCTACAACCAGCAGGAAGAGGCCCAGTTGGCCGCGTTGAAGGGCAATATCGTTCGGGTGGATATCGCTGGACTGTTTAGTGAGGTGGTCGCAAACCCGGGACGTTATGGTTTGACCAACACCATCGGCATTGCCTGTCCGGTGGGCACCTCTGCAGATGAATGCCACTCCTCTGATGCCGGTTTTAGTAGCGCACAAGCGTATCTGTTTGCCGATCGCCTGCATCCCAGCCCGGCAGTGCACGCTATGCTGGCAGATTATATTCAATCGATTCTCGATGCTCCTGCACAGGTCGCGGCACTGTCGCAATCCACACTGCTGATGGCGCGCGACATGCATAATACACTGGATGGGCATTTGCAACAGCAGCGCCAGCAACCGGCCAGCGCGGGACAGTTCACAGTGTTTGGTGGCTATGCCGGGCAGCACGTCGATTATCAAGGTGATGACTGGAGCGACGGTGATGCAAACACCACTAATCTGACGTTGGGGATCGGCTATCAATTGACCGATAACTGGCAAACGGGTTTGTTGTTCTCAAACAGCAATCAGCGCATGGATCCCTCATCAAACTATGACTACAAGCTGCGCGGTAATCTGGTGGCGCTCTACAGTCAGCTCACCTTGTTCGATCAAGGCTGGATCAACGCCGATCTCCATTATGCCGATCTCGATTTCGACAGTATCGAGCGTAACATCAACATCGGCCCTGCCACCCGGACTGAACAAGGCAACAGCAGCGGTAAATTACTGGGCATGCGGGTACAAAGCGGCTGGGACTTACCCTTGGGGAACCATATCACGACCGGCCCGGTAGTCAGCTATGCGTTGGATTATGGTCGCGTGGGTGGCTATCAGGAAAATGGCAACACCAGCACCTCGATGCGCTTCTCTGATCAAACGCTTCACTCACAGATCGGTTCAATTGGCTGGCGCGTCGATAGCCGGCAGTGGGTGGTCAATCCGTGGGCTCAGGTCAGTTATAACCATCAGTTTGGTGACACGGATGCCACCGTACGCGCGGGTTTGAAATCCACCCAGACCTCTTTTGAGCGGACGGTGGCGGCTGGGGATAAAAACTGGCTGGATGTGGCGGTCGGTGCCAATGTGCCGTTGGGCGATACGGTCAATGCCTTTGCTGGCGTGTCTACCGTCGCCAGTAACAGCGATTACCATCAGGTGACCTGGAACGTCGGGGTGAATGCCACATTCTAGGATGATGTGCCAGCAAGTCGTGGCTTGCTGGCACCGTTTTAGCTTCACTTAACCTTAATAAATAAGTGAATGAATCAGTTACCGGCTTAAGGTATTCGATCGGAATCTTGCGTAGATTGCTCAATTGTTGGGGCCGCGATAAGCAATAATGTGCCTGCGATTATTCTGTAAAACCCCGCCCTTACCGCTGCGCTTTCTTTCTACAATCATTATCTTGGTTAATTCCATTTATCTGTTGGATGTTTAACGCCTCTAATTACACTGGCACACATCAACATATTAACTATCAGCTACTTATACTGCATGGGGGCAGTTATTTTCTCTTAATATTTAAGGGGTACACCATGGTTAATGCGTCCAATAACACCACGCCACAAAATGCCGTCAACGCCGCAACGGGTACCGTTGTGCAGTTAAAAACCATTGATGAATTACGTGCTACAGAACCGACATCCGCCGGGGAAATTGCGTCGGTGCTGGAGTACACCAAAGGCAGTAAAATGGGCGGCGGGGTGTTTGTGTATGACGCGACCGATACCACCAGCCCAGACGATGGTGGAATTGTCTTTATCGCGGCAGGCAATAAACGCTGGAAGCGAGTGATTCAGGATTACAGCACCGTCACCGTTTTGGATTTTGGTGCTATAGCCGACGGTAAAACGGATTGTATCGAGGCAGTAAAACGTATGTTTACCTGGTCACAGCGTGTGCTGCCTGCTGCCGGTATCCGTTTTACCGCCGGTGTATTCAGCATGTCTACTTTCGACATCTCAGACAAAGAGATTAACCGTTTTAAAGTTTCAGGCGCCAATGTCAATTTTGGCTACTTTCCGACAACCACGTTAGTTTTCAATTGGGAGACCCAGCCCCGAGGGCTCCATTTTTTCAAAGTGAATGCGCGCTATGCAGAGATATCAGGCATTGTGGTAAAAGGCATGAGTTCAAACAACGGCGGAGACGGCGGTACCGCATTTAATAAAGTCGGTTTTTACGCCAACATTATTACCGGTGGGCAGTTTCTGCGGGTGAGCAGTATGGAGTTTCGCTATCTGGGCGGACGAGCACTGGATCTGATCGATACGCTGGATTGTAAGATTGATCAGTTTTATTCAAGAGGCTGTCAGGACAGCATTGTGTATGCGCGCTGGTCCGATCGTGCAGCAGGTGCCTGGGACCACAGCACGGCCATTGAATTATCCAACTTCAATTTGCAAGAAAATACCCTAAAGCCGGTGTTGGATTTACCGCGCTGCACCCAATCCTTTATTCGTAATGGCTGGATTGAACATTCAGAATTCGCCGGGGATTTAACTAATGGTCAGTGGGTGATAGAGGGGTTGGCGATTGAATCAACGACTAACCCGTTAAAATTGGGTTATTGCCGCGCGTTGATCATTCAGAAAAGTATTCATAATCAAAGCGCCGGGTTTGATTACAGTACCGCAGGTATCGAACCCTGGTCACTGCTGGCGGAAGGTGATCGCGGGCTGATGGAAATATCGGATTGGGGTGCCATCATTCAGGGCTCGCTAAACTACGATTATATTACCTCGCAACACCATATGGATAACCGTAGCGATAAAGAGAAATGGTTCTACATTGGCGAATTTAATTTCTCGGATGAAGGGACTCAGATTCACGTGCGTGTGGTGGGGACATCGCAAATATTATCGCAAAGCGCCACGCAAACTCAGTACTCTGGACGGACGCCAGAAGGGGTGGCCAATATTTACCTCCAGGCGCGCAATAATGCCAATACCATTGGCAGCTGGTATGGCGAAGGCTCATGTCCGGTGACGAAAGTGCACATTGAAGGCGGTGCCACCCGTACGAAGCTCTACGTTAAATTGGCGCAATTCACTGGATTTGCCACCGCGCTGGTGGAAACCAATGGTAAAGATCGCTACAAGGCGGGATTATGTTTTATCTTCCGCAAAAGCTATACCGCCTGCTCTGAAGCCGATGCGCAAAAGTTCGATGTAGCCCCTGTGGTGGCTTTCGAACAACACTGGATTGGCAATGAAAAAGTCGGGATCGGCTACAACAACGACCAGGAATTGCTGTTAAATGGAACGGTTATTACTGGCCAGCCTGAAGAGTACGAACCGGGAAAATGGCGTACCCGGCGTTATTTGAAAGTCCGGGTGAATGGCAACGAATGGAGTATTCCTTTAAATAGTGCAACAGAGCCGTTTATCTAAAGAGCAGCCAGCAACGTCTGTTGCTGGCGTAGTTTTCATCTCCGTATGTTGGATGAGATATACCGGAAAAATCGGTTGTAAGTTGCTGTAGAAATTAACTTCCCCAACGGCTGCGTAAATAATTCACCGCCTGCTGAGTTTGCGGTTGGTTAAGGTAGTTTTCGCGGAACAGAATAGTGCCGTTAATTTGTGGCACAGATTCATTGAGGTCCAGCTGTTTTTTCAGTTCCGGCACACCGCCATTAATGGTCCAGTCTGGCTCCATCTTGGAGGTTTCACCGACTTTATACAGCGCTACACCGATATAGAGCCGGGTGTGCGTGGGTTTGACTACATTGGCCCACCAGTTCGCGAGCACATCATAACGTGCAGCCTGGCGTGAAAATGGCCAGTAGATCTGTGGCGCGATGTAATCTAACAGGCCCAACTGCACCCATTTACGCGTATCTGCATAAGATTCGTCGTAGGCCGCCGCGCCGCGCGTGTCTGAGCCTGCGGGATCGTGGGATACGTTGCGCCACACACCAGCGGGGCTGACGCCGAATTCGACATTCGGTTTTAACTGCTTAATGGTGCGGGACACTTGTTCAATCAGCTGCTGAGTATTGTGACGTCGCCAGTCCGCTTTCGAGGCATATCCCTGACCATACTGGCGGAAGGTGGTGCTGTCATTCAGCGTTGAGCCGGGCGATTCCGCATAGAAATAGTCATCAAACTGCACGCCATCGATATCATAATTTGCAACCACCTCCGCCACGATGCTGGTAATCCAGTCGCGGGCATCAGGAATGCCTGGGTCCAGCACAAAGCGATCACCTGCGGTGCGGATCCAGTCACGATGGAGCACAAAAACGCTGGCTGGATGCAGGGAGAGTGTGTTGTTGAGTTCTGCCACCGTCGAGGGTTTCACGTTGGTAGAAACGCGATAAGGGTTAAACCACGCATGCACTTTGATACCGCGTTTGTGTGCTTCATCCAGCATAAACTGCAGCGGATCGTAACCGGGATCTTCCCCAATCTTTCCGGTCATCATATCTGACCAGGGTAAGATTTTAGAACGCCACAGTGCCGTGCCGTCAGGTTTCACCTGGAAGAAGACGGTATTAATACCGAGACTTTTAAGTTTATCCAGCTTATCGGTCAGCGCCTTTTGTTGCTGGCTGATGCGATTTGCCGGGCTGGCATTCACTGAGGCCATGGGTGGCCAGTCAAGGCGCGACACCGTGGTGAGCCACACACCACGCACCGGTTCTGCGCTGGCAACGGGCTGAACAGGATGCGGTTTCGGCGTTACTGTCGGGAACGGGGTGACCAGTGATTTAGGCGGCTCGGAACTGCAGCTGGCTAAAAGCAGTGCAGCCAATAGCGTGGCCATTTTATTCACGGTAGTTATACGGGGAAAACGCGCGGAACAGGCTATGATAAACTCCATTTTTTTCAATTTACTGTTCGAAGAGCCTCATTCTCTTCTCATCAGCCTTAAAGTCAATAAGAGCCCTCGGTAACGTTGTTATGCCATCCATGACGAACGCTGCCCACGGGAACTCACTAAAAACAGGAATACACTGCCATGACCTATGAAGACCTTTACCGCCGCATCGCGATGATTGTTTTCAGCTGTGGACCGCAAGGTGCACGCGAATTAATCGTAAAAGCTGAACTGTTTGCCGATGACGAGGGCGGTGAATACCAGTTCGATTATCTGGATGAAAACGGCGAGCCAGACTGGTTTGAACCTGATGCACAGGCAATTGGTGATTTAACTGAAGCATTGAAAGATTTCCAACACTACTTCGTTGAGCACGATATGACCGAAGGGAAGCCAGTGTGGAATAAATGCGTTGTGGTGATTAACGTGCCGGAAGAGTCGATCAGGATCGATGTGCAATATGAGTAAGGCTTCCGGGCCTCCCAGCCCGGAAATTTCTGGCATTATGAACGCACTGCCACTAACGCCTCGCGCTCGCGCAAAGCGCGTTTACGATGCACGATGCGGCTGGTGATCAACACCGCCAACGTGAGTAGACCGGTGGCTATGATCTCAGAGCGATGCGCCGGCATAAACAGCATTGAGACCAACACTCCCACGATGAACACCATGGTTGCCCAGGTTAAGCCTGGGAACAGCCACATGCGATAACTTAAGATCTCACCCCGTGCCTCGCGCTTTTTGCGCAACACCAGATGCGAGGCCGCTATCACCAGGTAAACCAGTAACGCAATCGCGCCGGAACTGGCTAGCAGGAACTCAAATACTGCTGCGGGTGCCAGATAATTGGCGATCACCGCGAGAAATGCAGCGGCAGTTGAGGCGATGACTGCAACCCAGGGCGTACCGCTGCGCGTGGTTTTTGATGCCGCGGCAGGGGCATCCTGACGACGGGAAAGCGAATACAGCATGCGTGAAGCCGTATAGAGCGCAGAGTTAAGACAGCTGCACACCGCGATCAACACCACTACATCGACGATTTGCCGCGCGTAAGGAATATTCATCATCTCCATCGCCGTTTGATACGAACCGGCTTTCATCAGCGATGTGGTATTCCACGGCACCAGCGAGATAACAATGAAGATCGACAGCAAATAAAACAGCGCAATACGCCAGATCACGGAGTTGGTGGCCTGCGTTATCTGCTTTTTCGGTTCACGTGATTCCGCTGCCGCGATGGTGACGATTTCCGTTCCCATAAAGGAGAACATGGTGGTCAGAATGGCAGCCAGTACGGCACCGATGCCGTTTGGCATAAACCCGTGCGTGTCATAGAGATGGGAAATGCCTTGTGTGCTGCTACCGGGCATCAGGCCGAATATCGCCAGGCTGCCGACAATCAGGAAGGCGACAATGGCGACCACTTTCAGCAGCGCAAACCAGAATTCGAACTCACCGTAATTCTTCACGCTGAACAGGTTGCTGACCGTCAGAAACGTGGTGATCGCCAGTGTATATTCCCACACGGCAATCTGCGGGAACCAACTGTGCAATATCGTGCCTGCGGCATTGGCTTCAAGCGGAATGACCAGCACCCAAAACCACCAGTAGAGCCAGCCAATGGTAAATCCAGCCCAGCGTCCCAGTGATTTATCTGCATAGGTGGAGAAAGAGCCGGAGTCCGGTGAGGCAACGGCCATTTCCGCTAACATGCGCATAATCAGCACCACCAGCGCACCGGCTGCGATGTAGGCCAGTAACACGGCGGGGCCTGCTTCGGCGATAGCATGACCGGAACCGACAAACAGGCCGGCACCTATTACACCGGCAATGGATAACATGCGGACATGACGCGGCTTTAAGCCTTGCGCAAGCGCATCAGCATTCTGTGAACTCATTGTTTTCTCCAGATTGTCTCTCGGGCTGTGATTTGACACAGCCTGGCTGCAGCAGGTGGATGACCAGCCCGCATACGGGCTGGCTAAGCTGGGGGCCTACGAATCCTGGTGCGCGCTCAGCACATGGCTGAGAATCTCCAGCGCCTGGCTGAATTGCGCATCCGGAATAGTGAGCGGATAGAGGAAGCGAATCACGTTGCCCTGCGGACCACAGGTCAACAACAGTAAACCGCGCGCCATGGCGTGTTGCTGGATGGCCTGAGCGGTTTGCGCCTCGGCAAACTCCACCGCGACCATCGAACCTAATGCGCGGATATCGGTGATCGCAGAGCAGTGGCGACGTGCCTCATTGAGGAATTCGACCAGTTGCGCACCCAGTTTCACTGAGCGCTCACACAGTTGTTCTTCAGCAATAATATCCAGCACCGCATGCGCGGCGGCAATCGCTAGCGGGTTTCCGGCGTAAGTGCCACCCAACCCACCGGGGCCGGGCGCATCCATGATCTCTGCGCGACCACTCACCGCAGACAACGGCATGCCGCCCGCCAGACTTTTCGCCATAGTGATCAAGTCTGGTTTAACGGTGTAATGGTCCATGGCAAACAGCTTGCCAGTACGACCAAAGCCGGTTTGCACTTCGTCGGCAATCAGCAGAATGCCGTGTTGATCGGCCAGTTGGCGCAGGCGAACGAAGAACTCAGCAGGGGCGATGTGGAAACCGCCTTCACCTTGTACTGGCTCCAGCACAATGGCTGCCACGTCTTGCGGCGCGATGTCCTGAGTGAAGATGTCTTGCAGGCTCGCCAAAGCATCATCAACGCTGATACCGGTCACGTTGTTGGGGTAACGAGCGTGCCACACGGAAGCAGGCATCGGGCCAAAGTCACGCTTATAGGGGGCCACTTTACCGGTCATCGCCATCGTCATAAACGTACGACCATGGAACGCGTTACCGAAGGTGATAATGCCGTGACGGCGTGTGGCGGCGCGCGCAACTTTAACGGCATTCTCAACCGCTTCAGCACCGGTTGAGAAAAAGGCGGTTTTGGCTTTACCGGCTATGGGCACCACGCTGTTGATGCGCTCTGCCAGGCCGACATAGCTCTCGTAAGGCGTCACCTGGAACGCGGTATGGGTGAATTTTTCTAACTGTTCCGCGATGGCTTTCACAATGCGCGGATGACGGTGGCCGGTGTTGAGCACCGCGATACCACCAGCGAAATCAATCCAGCTGTTGCCTTCAACGTCACGCAACGTCGCGTTCTCTGCCTGATCGACATACCACTGGCAAAGATTACCGGTGCCACGTGGGAGTGCGTCATCTTTACGTTGTTGCAGCTGGCTGTTTTTACCTTCCATAACCTTTCCTTAGCGATAAGCGTCTTTACAAATCACGACAAACACGCTTATTTATCCCTGCGCTAAGGTTTGTTGCCAGAGCCACTTTTACAGAAAAGGATGGAGCCAATTGCGGAGTTTGTACGCCGATCATGTATTAGAACGTTTGCAGTTTATGCCGGAAGGGACGTTGCAGCAGCGCCTGTTAGCGTGTATGCAGGCGGCGATTGTTGAGGGGATTTTTCCACGCGCCACGCGATTACCGGCCACGCGCGATATGGCACGGGAGTTATCGGTGTCACGTAATACCGTACTTAACGTTTATGAAAATTTGATGTCACAGGGCTATGTTACAGCGCGCACCGGCAGCGGAACCTGGATCGCCGAAACGCTGCCTGAAGGGTGTTTAAACAGCCCGCGTGGCGATGACCTGACGCTGCCGCTGAGCGTGAAAACGGCGGCGATTTCTAAACGCGGTGCATCGCTGTTGGGCCATGCCAACGCCTCGCCTTATCAATGGGGCGCGTTTGTGCCAGGCGCGCCGGATGTCACGCAGTTTCCGCACAAACTCTTTAGCCAGATTCAGGCGCGATTAAATCGCGAGCCCGATGTTGATCGACTAATTTACAGCAGCAATGGCGGCTGTCCGCTATTGCGACAGGCACTGGCGGACTATCTCAGCGTGGCCCGATCGGTGCGTGCGGATGCGGATCAAATCATCATCACCGAAGGCATCCATCAGGCGGTTGATCTGGTCACGCGCGTACTCTGCGATCCGGGTGATACCGCGTGGATTGAAGAGCCTGGCTACTGGGGAACCCGTAATCTTTTACGCATCAATGGGTTGAAAATACAGGCCATGCCGGTCGACGATCAGGGCATTATTCCTGACTTACCGCCGCGCAGTCGGGCGCCAAAAGTGATATTTGTGACACCGTCACACCAATACCCATTGGGCGTTCATCTCAGCCTTGAAAGACGTAAGCAGTTGCTGGATTTAGCCAGCAAACATAAAACCTGGTTGATAGAGGATGACTACGACAGTGAGTTTCGCTTCGCGGGTCAGCCATTTCCCTCGCTGCAAGGTTTTGAGCCCGATGCGCCGGTGATTTACATGGGCACGTTCAGCAAAACGCTCTATCCGGCACTGCGACTGGGTTATCTGGTGGTGCCAAAAGCGCTGGCTCAACCTTTACGCGTGGCGGCGGCGGAACTCTATCGTGGCGGGCATCTGCTGGTGCAGCGGGCGCTGGCGGAATTTATCCAGAAAGGGCATTACATGGCGCATATCCGCCGTATGCGCAAACTCTACAGCCAGCGTCGTCGATTTTTAGCGGGTCTGATTGAGCGTTATCTTGGCGCTGATTTTATGCCGCGCGTCAATCATGAAGCGGGCTTGCATCTGGTGGTGAATTTACCGGCTGGATGTGATGATGTGGCGATTGCTGCACTGGCGCTGCGGCGCGGTGTGAAGGTTAGACCGCTGTCGCAATATTACATGCACCAGCAGGAGCGACGAGGATTGCTGCTGGGTTATGCCTGCGTGGATGAGCGTCAGTGTCAGGATGCGTTTGGTGTATTGAAGGCATGTCTGATGGAGAGCGGGATTTTAGCGCGTTCGTAGACGTGTGCGCATGCAATCATAATGTTGGGCGGCCCGGGGGCCGCGTCATTCAGGACTAAGCGATGCCGTTTAAACGTTGCACGACATCAGCACTCAACACCAGATCGCCACTGGCGAGATTCTGCTGGAGATGTTCTGGTGATGATGTGCCAGGAATCAACAGAATGTTTGGCGAGCGCTGAAGTAACCAGGCCAGGGCAACCTGCAATGTAGTGGCATTCAACTCTTCGGCCACGGCGGTAAGCTGCTCGGATTGCAGCGGTGAGAAACCACCCAATGGGAAGAACGGCACATAAGGAATGCCCTGCGCAGCCAGTTGATCGACCAACGCTTCATCCTGGCGATTCGCCAGATTGTAAAGATTCTGCACACAGGCGATGGGCGTCATTTTCTGCGCGTCCGCCACTTGTTTGGCCGTTACGTTGCTCAGACCAATATGCTTTACCAGTCCGCGCTCTTTAAGCTTGATCATCGCTTCGACCTGCGGTTCGAGTGAGCCTTCTGCAGGTGCGTGCACGTCGAGCATCGAACGCAGATTCACGACTTCCATCACCTCCAGACCAAGATGACGCAGATTGTCTTCTACCGCCTGGGTCAATTCATCGGGCGAGAAAGCGGGCAACCAGCCTCCTTTCGCATCACGACGTGCACCGACTTTAGTGACGATCACCAGATCGTCGGAATAGGGATGCAGGGCTTTTTTAATCAGTTGATTAGTAATGTGCGGACCGTAAAAGTCGCTGGTATCGATATGATTCACGCCAGCAGCCACCGCATCACGTAGCACCTGTAATGCCCGATTCTCATCTGCCGGTGGGCCAAACACGCCTTTGCCAGCGAGCTGCATGGCGCCATAACCGAGGCGTTTAACCTGACGATCGCCCAAAGTATAAGTATTTACGTTGTGAGACATGGAAACCTCCTTCGTCGATGTGTGTACAGATTGTAATCGACGCATGGCTGTGCAACTATCCGGTGAAATCAGGACACAGTGTGCGGAATGGCGAACAATGGCATTGGATATTGCACTGCTACATGCGGTGGTGGCCGTGGGAAAAGCGGGCGGATTTCGTGAAGCCGCCCGCATGACGGGAAGCAATCCTTCTCGTTTAAGTGACGCCGTAAGACGAGCTGAGGAGCAGTTGGGCGTGCGGTTGTTCAATCGCACCACGCGCACCGTCGCGCTCACCGAAGCAGGCAGGGCGTTAATGACGCGCTTAATGCCAGCAATGAATGAAGTGGATGCGGCACTCGATTCGCTCAATCATTTCCGCAACACACCGGGTGGCACGTTAAGAATCAATGTGCCCGTTAGCGCGGCCCGCCTGGTTTTGCCCTCTATCGTGCCCGGCTTTTTGGCGCGATATCCTGACATACAGCTGGAAGTGGTGGCGGAAAGCAATGTGCAGGATATCTTCCGCGACGGCTGTGATGCCGGAATTCGTTACGACGATCATCTCGAACAGGATATGGTGGCATTACCGATTGGACCCCGCGTACAACGCTTTGCAGCAGCGGCCTCATCCGCTTATCTTGCAAAATTTGGCACGCCACAACATCCACGTGATTTGCTAAAGCATCGTTGTCTATATGGCCGCTATGCCACAGGAGTCATTGCAGATTGGGAGTTTGAAAAGGGCGAAGAGGTGGTGCGTTTACAGCCTAAGGGGCCGCTTATTTGCAGCATCGGCGCGGCCATGGATCTCACGGTCGCGGCTGCGGTATCCGGCGCAGGGGTGGTCTATCTGTTTGAGGATTGGATCAAATCCGCACTGGATAATGGCAGCCTGCAACCCATCCTAAGCGAGTGGTGGCAGAGCTTTTCCGGACTGTGGCTTTACTATAACGACCGCCGTTTGATCCCAGCACCGCTGCAGGCTTTTCTTGATTATGTGCGCGAACTTAATGTGCAAGATGAGTGAGTGTTTCACGTTGCCTGAACCACTTTCATAATTTCTCAGCTGCCAGCGCTTTAAGCAGGTTTAACCAGGATGTTTGATTGTTAAGAAACTCGCAGCTGAGATTCTCAATCGTCATATGCTGCGCCATGGCCGCAAGACGTAGCAGGTTGTAAGCATCATCTTCCCCTAACTGAAACGCTTGCATCACCTGTATTTGCGCGGAGAACAGGTACCTGCGCGCGCGCAGACGTTCCTCCTGACGCTTAAGTTGTTGTTCCAGTTGGGCAAAACGCGCTGCACTCTCAAGCGCCAGCGTGAAGGCAGTCATCACGCCGTCGAAGCGCACCGGTTTACGCATATAGCTGTCAATTTTCTGCTCAGTTATCCACTGCAGTCGCGAAGGTGTTTCCATCGCGGTGAGCGCAATTTTAGGTAAGGGCGGCCAGGGCAATTTGTTAGTGGGATGAAACAGCGCTGGGTTGTCGCCATCGAACACCAGTAACTGTTGCCCGACTAGCTGCTCTACATCTGGGAAGGCCGGGAAAAATTCTCCCCGAATGCCCATACGGGAAAATTGTTGCTCCAGGTGATGATTATCACGATCCGCACAGCCCATTACGCACACTTTGAGTCCGCGCATTTGCACGTTTTTTCGGCTCATGTGCGCTCTCCATCCTGATTCAGATTATCGAGATCGGTCCATGCTAACCAGGGATCAGGCTTTACCGGTTGTGGTGCCTGCCAAAAACTTTCTAGCTTGCCATCATGACAGCGCGCCAGATGCGGCGTCAGCCAGCTGTGATTATTATCGGCATCAATTCGGATCGGTCCGGCGGGGGAATCCATCTCATCTTTAAGCACGGCAGCACGCACGGCCTCAACGTCAGCATCACCTTGACGGTTGATAGCGCGCGCCAGCAGGTGTCCCGCCAACCAGGCGCTTTGGCTGTCAACGGAGGGGGACACGTCTTCGCCAAAACGCTGGCGGTAGCAGCGTAAAAAATCGTGGTTGGCGGCACTGTCGATGGACTGAAACCAACTCGCTGAGACCAGATATCCTTCAAGAGCTTCTGCGCCAATCATGTTCACTTCCGGCTCGCACAGCGTCAGGCTTAATTTTAATACGTCATTGAGCCAGGGCTGCTGATGGCTGGCCCGATGCCAGGCACGGTAGAAACTGTACGCACTTTTTCCCACCATGGTGTTGAGTAGCACCCTGGGCCGCTGCGCGATAATATCGGTAATCAGCTCATCGACATTCTCTTCACCGAGCGGCAGTAACTTGCTGGCTAATACTTCGCCACCAGCCGGGATGACCGCTTCACGCGTGATGCGATCCATCTCCCATGACCAGACGTAATTCGACCCCACGTGATACATCGCGACATTCTGCTGCTGCAACAGCCAGTTCAGAAGCGGCAACACATGCTGATTGGGCGTCGCCCCCAGATAAATTACGCTGTTACTGCTTTCAAAACCTTCATAGCGTGCGGAGTGCCACAGCAGAGCGTTGGCAGATTCGATGAGCGGGAGAATGGTTTTGCGGGCCGCTGACGTGTAGCAACCAATCACATGACGTACACCGTGGCGAAAAAGTAAGTCGTGGCAGTCGTCATAATATTTATCCAGCGAACCGCCAGGGTCACGCACCACTGGCGCGAGGGTGAAGTGATAATCAGGGTTGGCGTTGATCTCTTCAATCGCCAGCAGGATGCCGTTGAGCATTTCGCGGCCGATCACGGCATAATCGCCGGATACGGAGTAAAGGATGCCAATCGGAATGACACTCTTTGGCGGGGGTGTGGCAGACATAGAGTCTCCTGGTGATTAAACGTCTTTCCTGTTCTGGCGGCAGGGTGGCCGCCAGAACATAACGACATACATCAGCTTTAATAAGAGCGACTGTTGCACCGTTGAAGACCACGACAGTCATAACAGGCCGCTCCTTGTGTTTACTGGCTGGACGGCAACACCAGTGGGGTGTAATAGTGCGGCTGGCGCATCAATACCAAATCCTTTCGTCTCACTACATGATTAGGATATGCGGTTTCCGCTGACCCGGTAGTCATATCCAGCACCGCCAAGCCATCCGTGCCCGGCACTTTGATTTCGGTACGTGGAAACGCAAACGTATCCGGGCCAAACACACCGCTCAGCCCAAAACTCATGCCGGTCGCTGGCGTCCAGTTGGCAAAGGCCAGCCAGACATTATTCTCGCCCGCGCGTACGCGAGGTAATAGCCAGTGATACGGGTCGGCACCGCGCGGAATCGGCCAGGCGTGCGGGATCTCCGTCCCCGTATGCGCCAGCGGGATCGGCGTGTTGAGCAGGGCGGGACAGGCGATGATGTCGCACCCTTCCAGTGCCAGAATGCGTGCTGCCTCTGGTACCAGCAAATCTTCACCCAGCAGAATTCCCACGCGTCCACAGGGTAGATCGCAGGTCACCCATTGATTGCCTGCGCTAGCCCATTGCTGATCGCTTTCGCTGAGGTGGATTTGTCGATAGTGCGCGCTCAATCCCGCGCTGCTTACCAATAGCGCACTGTTATAAAACTGCTGACCTTCGCATTCGGCAAATCCAGTTAACAACGCGATATCCAGTTCAATCGCCAGTTTCAGCAGGCTCTGAATTGGCGCATCGTTTAGCGTAAGCGCATTATTCTTACCTTCGCCCCCTGTCAGCGCTCGTTCTGGCAAAATCAGCAGTTCAGCACCGCGTGATTTTGCCTGTTCGGCCCAATGACGGATCACCGATAGATTTTCAGCAATGTTATTGGCTGGATGAAACTGCGCTACAGCGATACGTGAATCTTTGGCGGCAGGCAGGGGATCGCCGCCGTACAAGCCAAAGAAATCCTGCGGATTCCACATAAAGGTATTGGTCATCAGGCGCTGATACAGCTCAGGGCGTCGTTTGCGCAGTGAAGGATTCTCCGCAGACAGCGTTAACTCAGCTGCTATCACGCCATCGCCGCTATCACGGCTAGCCAGAACGATGCCATTCTGGTCAACGATACAGCTGCCGCCGCTGAACTGTACGCCGCGCTCCCAGCCCCAACGATTACTTTCAATTAAGGCGCAGCCATTCTCCCAACCGCGATTTAACCAGTAGGGCGCGGGTGTCCGTTCAGCCAACCAGTTACTGATATGACAGATAATTTGCGCGCCGCCTAACGCCGCCAGGCGAGCGGTTTCGATAAAATGGATATCCATGCAAATCAGCAAGGCGATATTACCAATTTCGGTGGCAAAGACCTGATGCCCGGCATCACCGTTGGCAGCCCACTTGGGTTCAGAAATATAAGGGTGGGTTTTGCGATGAACGCCAATCACACCTTGCGGGCCGACTAAAACAGCACTGTTGTAATAGATTTCTGTGACAGGGTCACGCTCCGGCATACCAAACACCAGATAACATTGGAACTCCCGTGCGATAGCAGCGAAAGCCTGACTGGTCACGCCATCAGCGGTTTCTACAAAAGGTGCAACTTCCGCACGATCCTGCCAGCAATAACCGGTGGTAGCCATTTCCGGCATGACAATCAATCGCGCGCCATCACGGGCCGCCTGGCTGGCAAGTTGCAGCAGATGAGTGACGTTTTCATCTTTGCGAAATTGCGTGGGTTCAAACTGAATTGTGGCAACCTTAACGTTCATTATTCAGCCTCCTTACTCAGCAATGGATTGAAGACGGGCTTTGGTCCCTGATAGGCATCAGAAGGTTTCCAGTTGGTCTGCATATCTTGCGGGAACGTCTTGAAGTAATAGCGACCGCGCGTAGCGACGCTGATTGCAACGTGCAGCAGAGGCCCCACCAGCATGGCGATGAACGACGCGTACACCATAGGATAAACACCGAGTACGCCAGCGGCACCAATGGCCACCGCAACGCAAAGGGCAATGACGCCACTTGGGTTCCACATCCGCAGATACTCTTTGCGGAATTCGACAAAATCAGACGGCGCAAGGTGCAACACTTTGCGGCAGACATAATAGTCAGCGAGGATTATGAACACCCAGGTATTGGTCAGAATGCCGGTAATCGACAGGAAAGTACCGGTGTACTGCAGAATGTTGCAGACGTAGAACACCACGCCGAGCAGCCAGACCAGCAGCATCCACCATTGACGGCCTGGACGATAGTTAAACGCCATATCCATGGTATTCGACAATGCGATGGATCCGGAGTAGAGGTTCAGCACGTTAATACGAATCTGTGTAATCACAGCAAACAGCACGCCGGTCAGCCCAATAATCAGCGGGAAGACGAAGCCTGGATCTAATGCCAGTGACCAGACATCCTCTCCCTGAATGTGTGGCATCAGGGTATAGGCCATAAACGCGCCGAACAGCATCACCACTACAATCGGAATCAGCATACCCAGCATGATAGTCGCCGTGCCTTTATGGCTGACGCCGGGACGAGCGAAGCGGCCATAATCAGTCGCCATCAGGCCCTGAAACACAATTTGTCCATTGGCCATGTTCATCACTAACCACAGCGCATTGCTGTCGACTTCCGCTTTAGGCTGCCAGCCACCGAAGCCCACCGACGGATAATGGTGCGTGAGTTGCCAGATGCAGAAACCGAACAGCAAGATGAAGATCGGCACGCCCCAGGTTTGCAGGAACTGCATCGACGACATGCCTTTCCACACAAACCAGATTGCCGCCAATCCCATTAATGCAAAAATCGCAATGCCCGTGAAGGAGTTAACCGGGACGCCCGCGTAGTTCGCAATGGCATGCGACACGATGGTGCCTTCGAACAAGAAGTAAAAGATGAAGTTGATGGCATAGATTAGCGAGGTAAAAGCCGACCCCATATATCCGAAGCCCAGGCCTCGCGTCATCAGATTGAGCGACAGGCCCTCTTTACTGGCCATTTTCATAATGCAGGAGCCAATTAAGGTCGCAAACACCACCATATATCCAATCGGTAATAGCAGCAGCGGCCAGCCGACCTGATAGCTCATATCCGCGCCGAGGCTGAACCAAAACATGGCGGTCGAGTTTCCCAGTAACACTAAAATGATGGCCGGGATCGGCCAGCGATAGTGGGAGGGAACACGCCCAACGGCATAATCTTCCACGGCTTCCGCTTCGGTGATGTCTTGAGGTCCCTGAAACCACGCTTTTGACTTGCTCATAATTTTACTCCAATAAAAAAAGCCCCGCCGACAGCATTGCCGGTGGGGCTTCTTCGCCTGAATTCGATGTATTGGAGTGGCAGAGTGCCACAAACCGCTTACCAGACTTCGGCGCCTGTTCCTGACATGCAGGATGCGGTTGACAGTAATAAGCAATTACCGTGCCAGAGGGTAAATGAGAGTGTTTCAACACCTGATAGGCAGTTTTCCACGTGATCGAGCCTTATGACGGTGCAACTTGCACCGTCATTGATCGTGCTAACGTTATCTGCCAATCAACCAAATGGGTTGTTATTCGAGAGGGATGAGTGAGCAAAAATGAACGGGCTGGGCAATTGACAGGCAATAAAAAAGCCGATGACTGTTGCCAGTTATCGGCTTTTCGTTTGAAGCGAAATTACGCGTTCAGCAACTGATTCGCGGTTTTCTCCACCAGCGCCAGCAGGACTTTGATGTCTTCCAGCGTCACGGTTGGGTTCAGCAGCGTCAGTTTCAGGCAGGTAACGCCCTGGTTTTCAGTCACGCCAACGTTAGCGCGGCCTGAATCCAGCAGAGCATCGCCGATGCGCTGGTTGAACAGAGCAATCTGCGCGGTATCGGTCAGCTGCTCTGGACGATAGCGGAACAGCACGCTTGCCAGTTGTGGCTGCATCACCAGCTCAAGGCGTGGTTCTGACGCAACAAACTTCGCCACTTCCTGTGCCAGCGTCACACCGTGGTCGATGATCGCGGCATACTGTTTCTGGCCCAACGCTTCCAGACCCATCCACAGTTTCAATGCATCGAAACGACGCGTGGTCTGCAGAGATTTTGAAACCAGGTTAGGAACACCGGCTTCTTCATCGAACTCAGAGTTCAGGTAAGCCGCCTGATAACGCATCAGCTCATAGTGACGCTCGTCTTTCAACAGGAATGCGCCACAGCTGATGGTCTGGAAATACTGTTTGTGGAAGTCGAGAGTCACCGAATCCACTAACTCCAGGCCGTCCAGATAGTCACGATACTTTTCAGACAGCAGCAGTGCACCGCCCCAGGCTGCATCGACATGCATCCAAATGTTGTGCTCAGCCGCGATGCCCGCGATTTCGCGAAGTGGATCAATCGCACCCGCATCGGTAGTACCAGCCGTCGCGACAATCGCCAAAATCTGCTCGCCATTGGCTTCGGCCTGCGCCAGTTTGGCTTTCAGGTCGTTAACGTCCATGCGTGCGAACTGGTCAGACTTCACCTGCACCACAGAATTGTAGCCGTGGCCAAGCAGCGCCATGTTTTTCTGTACCGAGAAGTGCGCGTTCTCAGAACACAACACTTTGATCTTACGCAGATCGCCAGTGATGCCGTCCAACTGCACGGAATGACCTTGACGCTGATAGAACGCATCACGCGCCAGCATCAGACCCATCAGGTTGCTTTGGGTGCCACCACTGGTGAACACGCCAGCATCGCCTGCTGGATAACCCACCTGTGCACGCAACCATTCGATCAGTTTGACCTCAATGATGGTGGCAGAAGGGCTCTGATCCCATGAGTCCATACTCTGGTTGGTGGCGTTGATCAACACTTCGGCAGCCTGGCTAACCACCAGGCTAGGGCAGTGCAAGTGCGCCACACATTGTGGGTGGTGCACTGACAGGCTGTCTTTCAGGAAATACTCAATCGCGCGTTCAATCGCGGCCTGGTTACCCAGGCCGTTTGGATTGAAGTCGAGCGTGATACGCTCGCGCAGTTCTGCAACGCTTTTGCCTTGATACATCTCAGGCTGTTGCAGCCACTGCACAACCGCGGCGCTGCTTTGGGCAATCGCCTGCTGGTACGCCTCAATGCTTTGTGCAGAGGCGGCCAGAATCGGGTTTACTTCAGACATTTACTCTTCCAATCAAACAGGTTTGACGCCAGCGCCAATCAGCGCCTGCTCAAATTTATCCAGGAAAATCGCCAGCTCTTCGTTGGTGATCAGCAGTGACGGCAACAGACGCAGTACTGCACCGTGACGACCGCCACGCTCCAGAATCAGACCTGCTTCGAAGCACTTCTTCTGCAGCAGTGCAGAAAGTTCACCATCAGCCGGCAGGCTACCCATATGGTCAGCCGCTTCGTTTGGTTTAACGATCTCGATACCGATCATCATGCCCAGACCGCGGATGTGGCCAATAACCGGGAAGCGTTTCTGCATCTCAGCCAGCTGTGCTTTCAGCCATTCACCTTGTTCAGCCACTTTACCGGCGATGTTCTGCTCGGTCAGGACTTTCAGAGTGGCCAGACCGGTTGCCATCGCCAGCTGGTTGCCGCGGAAGGTACCGGTATGGTGACCTGGAGACCAGGCGTCGAACTGCTTTTTGATACCCAGAACAGCCAGTGGCAGACCACCGCCTACTGCTTTAGACATCACGATAATATCTGGCTCAATGCCTGCGTGTTCGAAGGCAAAGAATTTGCCGGTACGGGCAAAGCCTGCCTGAACTTCATCAAGAATCAGCAGAATACCGTGTTCCTGAGTGACTTTACGGATGCGCTGCAGCCACTCGACCGGAGCAGGGTTCACACCGCCTTCACCCTGAACGGCTTCCAGGATAACGGCTGCAGGCTTGCGCACGCCGCTTTCCACGTCGTTGATCAGGTTTTCGAAGTAGTAAGTCAGGGCTTTCACACCCGCTTCACCGCCGAGACCCAGTGGGCAACGGTACAGATGCGGGTAAGGCATGAACTGCACTTCTGGCATCATGCCGTTAACGGCTTCTTTCGGTGACAGGTTGCCAGTCACAGCCAGCGCACCATGAGTCATACCATGGTAACCACCAGAGAAGCTGATCACGCCGCTACGGCCAGTGACTTTCTTCGCCAGCTTCAGTGCTGCTTCAACCGCATCCGCACCGGAAGGACCGGTGAACTGCAGGCAATATTCTTTACCCTGGCCAGGCAGCAGCGAGAGCAGAGATTCTGAGAATTGATCTTTCAGAGGTGTCGTCAGATCAAGAGTATGTAACGGCAAGCCGCTGGTAATGACATTTTGGATGCTCTGCAGAACATCAGGATGGTTATGACCAAGTGCCAGCGTCCCTGCGCCAGCCAGGCAGTCAAGATATTGTTTATTCTCGACATCTGTGATCCACACGCCGTTGGCTTTGGCAATCGCTAAAGGCAACTTGCGCGGGTAGCTCCTGACGTTTGATTCAAACTCAGCCTGACGGGCTAAGAAAGCGTCGTTGTTTCCATTGAATGCGTTGGCACCAAAATTATCAATACGGACTTTATCCGTCATCATATCTCTCCTTCAACCGGGGCTCGTGATGGCTGGCCGATTGACTAGTTGAACAAAAAAGTATCAGTGGTTTAAAAAACGCGGCCAATATAGAGCCTTTTGACGTACATCACAATGATTTATTTTGTTTAGATTTGTTTATTCTTTTCATATAGGAATCAGGGCGTTGGCCACTAATTGGCCGGCTATTTTAGCGCCAGCAGATGAAGTGGTTATTAAATAATCGTGTTAATAAAAAGACTTATGCCCGCCAGAGCAATCCAGGGACCAAATGCAAGGGGTTGAGAGAGGTCACGTTGCCAGCCAATACTGGCGAAAAATAGTGCGCAAATTGCGCCACTACAAGCTAGCAAAAGCACATAGGGTAAAAGTGCCCAACCCAGCCAGGCGCCTAATGCCGCCACTAACTTTGCATCGCCCATACCCAGTGCTAATTTACCACTAACACATTGATATAAATGGCTGATTAACCAAAGTGCGCTGTAACCTGAAACCACGCCAAACACGGCATCATTGAGTGAGCCCGGTAGCCATCCGACTGCTTTTAATAATAGTCCAAACCACAGCAATGGCAGGGTGATCACATCCGGCAACAAATAATGGTCAATATCGATCAGCGATAGGGTTAGCAGCGCCCAAAACAGCAGGAGCGTGATGGCGAAATGTCCATCAGCAGGAAACAAGAAGACGAGGATGAGGCTGACCGATGAGCTGAAAAATTCGACCACGGGATAACGTGCACTGATTGCAGAGTGACAATCTCGACATTGACCTCGTAAAAGCAGCCAGCTGATCACGGGCAGCAAATCCCGCCAGCGCAGCGCCTGTTTGCATTTCGGGCAGTGTGAAGCGGGCCGCCACAAACTTATCTGCGCTTCCGAATGCAGCCATTGTCTGGGCAGTCGATAAACCACGACATTAATGAAGCTGCCAACGCTTGATCCCAACACCCACACGACTATCCATAACGTCCACTCCATGATTAACCTCGGCGATCCCCTTGCATGAGCCAGGAGACGCTACGCTCGAATGTTAAAGTTAGCGAGTTCGAACAGGGTATTACATAGTTTATCAGTGAGATTTCAGAGCAGATTCAACAATCCAACCGTAAAAACGTAGAGCATAAGGGGCAGGAACAGCAGTCAGAGAGAGGACTGCTGTTTGAACATTTGAATGGCTTCCTGAACGTTGCTGGTGGCCAGTGACATCACGCGGTCATTGTTGAGAAAAACGTCATAATGGCCTGCGTTGTAGCGAAACACATACATGTCACCGCGAAAACGCAAACCTTTGGTTTTCACCCCGATATGGTGGCGGCGCAGCGCTGCCTGAGCGAGTCTGTCGGCTCCTGTATTCATTGCGTATCCTCCTCCATTTATATGCCGTTTGATTTCCCAACATAGAGTAAGATTTGAATATTAATTTAACCTTAAGAACAGTATAGGTTGAATTTTTATCGTTATGTTTATTATTGATTTAAATAGAAACTTCCTATTCCTCCTTTCGTATGTCTTGCGGTGGTTAACCTATTTTGAATCTTTAATGAAAGATTGATGAATATTCTTTTTACAACGACATTACCAGCCAGATTCTTCTACCGATCATCAACATTTAAGAAATAACTCATCTTGTCTTACTGCCATTTAATGTTCCGTTAAGTTTTCCTCCGTATTTTGTTCTACGAGGCAATATGACAGGTGTGCTTAAGTTTTTTGCGCCAGATTAAAGAATTAACAGTTCGTGCTACCGAATTGGTTCCGCTTAATCTACGTTTAAACAGCAAGTTACTGGATGTTGTTGAGAAACTTTATGATTGCACACTGCAACTGGCCCTATTGCAGGCAACTTTGGGTTTGAAACGGTAAGGTAAACTTATGACTTTTCTTCCATTCTCGCGTCCCTCATTAGGCGAGGAAGAGTTAGCAGCGGTAAAAGCGGTATTTGAATCTGGCTGGATCACTACTGGCCCTAAAAATGCGGAACTGGAACAAGCCTTTTGCCAGTTAACCGGCAATCAACATGCGATTGCTGTCAGTTCCGCCACGGCAGGCATGCACGTCACGCTTCTTGCGTTAAATATTCAACCCGGTGATGAGGTTATTACCCCTTCGCTGACGTGGGTGTCGACGATTAATATCATCACGTTGCTTGGCGCAACCCCGGTGATGATTGATATTGATCGCGATACGCTGATGGTCACTCCTGAGCAAATTGAAGCAGCGATTACGCCTCGCACCCGTGCCATTATTCCAGTGCATTATGCCGGGGCACCTGCGGATATTGATGCGATTCGCGCAATCGGTGAGCGCCACGGCATTGCAGTCATAGAAGATGCTGCACATGCCGCAGGTTGTTACTACAAAGGTCAGCACGTTGGCCAGCAAGGTACGGCCATTTTCTCCTTCCATGCCATTAAGAATATGACTTGTGCAGAGGGCGGTTTGATCGTCACCGATGACGCTGAACTTGCCGATCGTATGCGCAGCCTGAAATTCCATGGCTTGGGTGTGGATGCCTATGACCGCCATACCCATGGGCGCAAACCGCAGGCTGAAGTGATCATGCCAGGTTTCAAATACAACTTGCCAGATATCAGCGCGGCGATTGCGCTGGTGCAGTTAAACAAATTGGCTGCCATTAATACGCGTCGTGCTGAGATTGCGCAGCGTTATCTGATCGAGCTGGCGGATACCCCTTTCTTACCGCTCGCTCAGCCTGAATGGTCTCATCAACATGCCTGGCATCTGTTTATCATCCGCGCCGATGAAGCCACCTGCGGTTTAAGCCGCGATGCACTAATGGAAACATTGAAAAAGCAGGATATTGGTACCGGATTGCATTTCCGGGCTGCGCATACCCACAAGTATTACCGCGAACGTTATCCGCAACTTTCCTTGCCCAACACGGAATGGAATAGCGACCGCATCTGCTCAATACCGCTGTTCCCTGATATGCGCGATGAAGATGTCAGCCGCGTAATCGGTGCATTACGTCATATCGCTGGAGTTTGATTGACATGCTCGAAGAAAAAGATATTCGTAAAGTTTCCGTGGTGATCCCGGTTTACAACGAAGAGGAGAGCCTGCCAGAGTTGGTGCGTCGCACCGATGCGGCATGTGCTGTGCTGAATCTCGATTATGAGATTTTGCTGGTGGATGACGGCAGTAGCGACCGCTCAGGTGAGATGATCGCCGATGCCGCTGACATGCCCGGAAGCCATGTGGTCGGCGTATTGCTGAACCGCAACTATGGACAACACTCGGCAATCATGGCCGGTTTTAGCCATGTATCAGGCGACCTGATTATCACACTGGATGCGGATTTGCAGAATCCACCCGAAGAGATTCCCAATCTGGTGCAAGCCGCTCAGCAGGGTTATGACGTGGTCGGTACTGTGCGTCAAAATCGTCAGGACAGTTTGTTCCGTCGCCGCGCTTCCCGCACCATCAACCAGCTGATTCAACGCGTCACCGGTAAAGCGATGGGTGACTATGGCTGCATGTTACGTGCTTATCGCCGTCACATTGTCGATGCCATGCTCAACTGTCACGAGCGCAGCACTTTTATTCCTATCCTGGCCAACACCTTTGCGCGCCGCACGATTGAGCTGCCTGTCGCCCACGCCGAGCGCGAATTTGGTGATTCGAAATACAGCTTTATGAAGCTGATCAATCTGATGTATGACCTGGTGACTTGCCTGACCACCACGCCACTGCGCCTGCTGAGTATTGTCGGCAGTCTGATTGCATTGGCCGGTTTCGCCTTCTCACTGGTACTGATCGTATTGCGCCTGTTCCTCGGTGCCGACTGGGCCGGAGACGGGGTGTTCATGCTGTTTGCGGTGCTGTTTATTTTTGTCGGCGCGCAATTTATCGGTATGGGCCTACTCGGCGAATACATCGGCCGAATTTACAACGACGTCCGCGCTCGTCCGCGCTACTTCATTCAACGTGTTATTAACTCGCAGAAAGATGTCTCCTCTGTACAGGAAATTGAGCAATGAAAACTATCGTCTTCGCCTACCACGATATGGGCTGTGCAGGTATTACTGCGCTGTTAAATGCGGGTTTCGAAATCAGCGCGATCTTCACCCATGCTGATTTTGCTAATGAGAACCACTTCTTTGGTTCTGTCGCCCGTTTGGCGGCAGAGCAGGGTATCGCGGTGTATGCGCCGGAAGATGCTAACCATCCTTTGTGGGTCGACCGCATTAAATCCATGGCACCGGATTACATTTTCTCCTTCTACTATCGCAATCTGCTCAATGACAGCATCCTCAGCAGCGCGCGCCTGGGCGCTTTCAACCTGCATGGTTCACTGCTGCCTAAATATCGTGGGCGCGCGCCACTTAACTGGGCGTTAGTGAATGGCGAGACTGAAACCGGCGTGACCCTGCATCGCATGGTAAAACGCGCGGATGCAGGCGATATCGTGGCACAGCAGCGTGTCGCCATTGATGAACAAGACAACGCCTTAACTCTGCATCGCAAACTGACAGCCTGTGCTACACAATTGCTGGAGCAGGCACTGCCAGCGATGAAACGTGGTGAAATTGCGGCAATTCCTCAGGATCACAGCCAGGCGACGGTGGTGGGACGTCGCACACCAGAAGACGGTCGCATTAAGTGGGAACAGTCGGCACAGTCAATCAACAACCTGGTGCGTGCGGTCACCGATCCATGGCCGGGCGCATTTGCCTTCGCCGGTACTGTGAAATTTGTGGTGTGGAAAGGGCGCGTACATGTTGATGCGCCAAAAGCCAAGCCAGGCACAGTGATTTCCGTTGAACCTTTCCTGATTGCCTGCGGAGAAGGTGCCCTGGAAGTAGTAACCGGACAAAGTGAAAATGGCGTCTATATGAACGGCAGCCAACTGGCGCAGAGTCTGGGAATGGTGCCGGGCGCACTGTTGTACTCTCAGCCGGTTGCAGCCGTTAAACGTCGTACACGCGTGTTGATTCTGGGTGTGAACGGCTTCATCGGTAACCACTTGACCGAACGTTTGCTGCAGGATGACAACTTTGAAGTTTACGGTCTGGATATTGGATCGGATGCCATTAGCCGTTTCCTAGATCAGCCGCGCTTCCACTTTGTTGAAGGTGATATCAGCATTCACTCAGAGTGGATCGAGTATCACATCAAAAAATGTGATGTGGTGTTGCCATTAGTGGCGATTGCTACGCCAATTGAATACACCCGCAACCCGCTGCGCGTGTTCGAACTCGATTTTGAAGAGAACCTCAAGATCATCCGCGATTGCGTAAAATACAAAAAGCGCATCATCTTCCCTTCCACGTCAGAAGTGTACGGCATGTGCACCGATAAACACTTCGATGAAGATCACTCCAACCTGGTAGTGGGGCCGATCAATAAACAGCGCTGGATCTACTCGGTTTCCAAACAACTGCTGGACCGTGTGATCTGGGCGTACGGCGAAAAAGAAGGTCTGCGCTTCACGCTGTTCCGTCCCTTCAACTGGATGGGCCCGCGTCTCGACAACCTGAACGCTGCGCGTATTGGTAGCTCCCGTGCGATTACCCAACTGATCCTCAACCTGGTTGAAGGTTCGCCGATCAAGTTGATCGACGGTGGTGCACAGAAGCGTTGCTTCACTGACATTCGCGATGGTATCGAAGCGTTGTTCCGCATCATTGAGAACAAGAACAACAACTGCGACGGTCAGATTGTCAACATCGGTAACCCGGAAAACGAGGCGAGCATCAAAGAGCTGGCGGAACGTCTGCTGGCAAGCTTCGAACGTCATCCGCTGCGCGACCAATTCCCGCCGTTCGCCGGTTTCCGCGAAGTAGAGAGCAGCAGCTACTACGGTAAAGGTTATCAGGACGTCGAGCATCGTAAGCCGTCAATCAAAAATGCGCGTCGCTTGCTGGACTGGACGCCGACCATTGAGATGGATACCACGATCGATAACACGCTGGATTTCTTCCTGCGCACCGTTGAGTTGCAGGATAAGCCATGAAGAAAATTGGTTTGCGCGTAGATGTTGATACCTGGCGTGGAACCAAACTCGGCGTTCCGGCGCTGCTAGAGCAGTTTAGCCTGCATCAGTTGCAGGCCAGTTTCTTCTTTAGCGTTGGGCCGGATAACATGGGGCGCCACTTGTGGCGCCTGATGAAACCGCGCTTCTTATGGAAAATGCTGCGCTCGCGCGCAGCTTCACTCTACGGCTGGGATATTTTATTGGCTGGTACGGCCTGGCCAGGACGTGAGATTGGCCGCGGTCTGGAGGAGATCATCAGCGCCACAGCCGATCATCATGAAGTCGGTCTGCACGCCTGGGATCACTTTGCCTGGCAAACCTGGGCAGGCGTGTGGTCAGAAGAAAAGTTGCTGGAACAGATTTCGCGTGGGAAAGCCGCACTGGAAGCGATTATCGGTGACGCTGTCACTTGCTCTGCCGTGGCCGGATGGCGGGCGGATGGCCGCGTTGTCGCCGCTAAGCAGACCTTCGGTTTCAGCTATAACAGTGATTGTCGTGGTACTGGACCCTTCTTGCCGCGTCTGCGTGATGGCAGCTTAGGCACGGTGCAAATCCCCGTGACATTGCCTACCTGGGATGAAGTCGTCGGACAGTCAGTTAGCGCCGCTGACTATAACGATTTCATTCTTGAGCAGATGCTCGCTGCCGAAGGATCGCCGGTGTACACCATTCATGCTGAAGTTGAAGGCATTATCGGTTCTAAGGCGTTTGGCGAGTTGTTAACCCGCGCAGAGCAACAAGGCATTCACTTCTGTCCTCTGAGCGAGTTGTTACCTGACGATCTCAGCACACTCCCGCAGGGCAATCTGGTACGTGGGCATATACCCGGACGCGAAGGCTGGCTGGGCTGCCAGCGCTAAACGTTAACAGGAAACTTTATAGGAACCACGGATGCGTACAGGCACCAAAACGGCGCTGCTCCTGGCGCTTTTCGCGCTTTATTATCTTATCCCGATCGAATTCCGCGCCTTATGGCAGCCGGATGAAACCCGCTACGCTGAAATCAGCCGTGAAATGCTGGTTAATGGCAATTGGGTGGTACCGCACTTCTTTGATTTGCGTTATTTCGAAAAGCCCATAGCGGGTTATTGGGTCAACAATATCGGCCAGCTCTTGTTTGGCCATACCAACTTCGGTGTACGCGCCGGTTCGATTTTTTGCACCACGCTCAGTGCAGTGCTGATTTATTGGCTGGGCCATCAGATGTTTGCCAGCCGGAAAATCGCACTGACCGGCAGCATCATTTTTCTCACTTCGCTTCTGGTGTATGGCATTGGCACTTACGCGGTGCTGGATCCTATTCTGCTGTTGTGGATGGTTGCCGCGATGTGCAGCTATTGGCTGGTGGCGCAAGCTTCTACTACGCAACAGCGTCTCTGCGGTTATGTGCTGCTGGGCGCAGCCTGCGCGATGGGCTTTATGACCAAGGGCTTCCTTGCGCTGGCGGTGCCGGTATTGGCGATAGTGCCCTGGGCGATTTGGCAAAAACGCTTCGGCGAGCTATTACGCTGGGGACCTTTGACGATCATCGTTGCCGCACTGCTCAGTGCGCCGTGGGCGCTGGCCATTTATCGCCAGGAAGGGGATTTCTGGCATTACTTCTTCTGGGTTGAGCATATTCAGCGCTTTGCAGAGAAAGATGCACAGCACAAAGCCCCCTTCTGGTATTACCTGCCGGTGTTGCTGGCGGGATGCCTGCCGTGGCTGGCGCTGCTGCCGGGCTCACTGATGGGCGCATGGCGCCAGCGTCGTCAACATGCGGGAGCCGTTTACCTGTTAAGTTGGGTGATCTTGCCACTGCTGTTCTTTAGCATCGCTAAAGGCAAACTGCCGACCTACATTCTGCCGTGCTTTGCACCTTTAGCACTGTTGATGGCGCATTACGCCCACAGTGGTTCTGCACAATTAGTGAAGGTGTTTAAAGTTAATGGCTGGATAAACCTGCTGTTTGGCGCCATAACCACCTTAGTCCTGTTGGTGGTGGTTGCGCCATGGGGATTGGCGCATAAGCCCGTTTATACCCATGATGAAATACTGCCGTTAATCTGTGGCGTACTGGCCTTTGCCGGCTGGGGCATTATGGGGTGGTTCAGTCTCAAACCGGGTGCCTGCCGTTGGCAACTGGCGGCGCTTTGTCCGTTAACGCTGGCGCTACTGATCGGCTTCGCGATACCGCAGAAGGTTCGTGACTCCAAACAGCCGCAGAGTTTTGTACAGGCTGTGCATCATCAACTGGCAGACAGCCGTTATCTGCTGGCTGACAATCCTGGCATCGCGGCTGCGGTGGCATGGGAAACTGAGCGCAGTGATATCACTTTCTATGATGCCAAAGGCGAACTGCAATACGGTCTTAGCTATCCCGATGCGAAAACGCGCTATGTTGATGGCGCAGCATTTGCTGACTGGCTGCGTGAACATCGTCGCCATGGCAAAGTGTCCGTGGTGATGATGCTCAACTCGGGCGAGAACGGGCCTGACCCTGCAATGCCAACGCCGGATGACGTTTATCGTCAAGGTCGACTGGTCTATTACGGTTATAACGCGACACCATGAACCTGTTGCTTATTCTTCTGGTCAGTTTGTTGAGCTGCGCCGCCCAGCTTTGTCAAAAGCAGGCGGCGTATCTGGGGATGCGCCACGGCAAGAAGCAGCTCATCTTGTGGATTGCGCTGAGCCTCTTTTTGCTCGGCGTGGCGATGTTGCTATGGCTGCTGGTATTGCGTGTGGTGCCGGTCAGCGTGGCCTATCCGATGCTGAGTCTCAACTTCGTGTTGGTGGCCATAGCAGCTAAGTTGATCTGGCGTGAGACATACACCTTGCAACAATGGTTCGGTACGCTGGCGATTGTTGCCGGGGTCGCGCTGATGGGGAGCCACCTATGAAAGGGGTGATCCTCGCACTGTGTAGCGTGCTGCTGGTGTCGCTGGCGCAATTGGTCCTGCGTGCCGCGATGCTACATTTCCCGCCATTGACTGCAATCCTTAGCCCGCAATTCTGGCAGCATCTGCAGCCGCTGCTCCTGCTCGGTCTGGGACTTGGTGCGTACGCATTATCGATGCTGTGCTGGATGCTGGCGCTACGTCATATGCAGCTTAACCGCCTCTATCCGTTGCTGAGCCTGAGTTATGTGCTGGTGTGGCTGGCAGCTATTTCGTTGCCAATGTTCGGTGAAGCCTTCCGCTGGAGCAGTTTTGCCGGTGTTGTATTGATTGTGTTTGGATTGTTGTGCGTTTCACTGCCGCGTAAACCTTAGCCGCAGAACGTTAGATGTGACAGGCGAGCCCCATGGAACCAAAGCGGGGACCACATTTCGTCGACGAGCTGCATGGCATGACACTGTCACTTTATCAGGCGTAAATGCTTTTCACTGAGGTCAGCGAGCGAGGGTGCACCCAGCATGCCCAGATCGCGACTGACTTCATTAGTGATAAGGTCAATGGCCCACTCAACCCCCGATGTTCCGCCTACTGCACTTGCATAGTTAAAAGGCCTGCCAACAAAGCAGGCCCTTGCCCCCAGCGCCAATGCTTTGATGGCGTCGGTGCCACGTCGGATGCCGCTGTCCATCATCACCGTCATATTTCCCGCAACGGTGACAATCTCGGGCAGGACACAAATCGGCGGGATCACCGTATCCAACTGACGACCGCCGTGATTCGAGACCACAATGCCGTCGATGCCAATGGATCTACAGCGCAATGCATCATTTCGACTCAGAATTCCTTTAATAACCATCACGCCCGTCCAGCGCTGACGAATATGTTCGATATGCTGCCAGGTGAGATGGCTGCGCCCACTGAAGTCACGCACGGCATTTTTGGAAAACAGCGGTGCGCCACGCACTGCGTTGTTGTTCTCGAAATAAGGTATGCCCGAGGTCAGTAAGGTTTTCAACAGTATGCCGTAAAGCCAGCGGGGATGGGTGACGCCTTGCCACGCCAAGGCCAGACTGGGGCGGAATGGCGTGGAAAATCCGGCGCGCACGTTGTTTTCCCGGTTAGCTTTGACCGGCGTATCCACCGTCACGACCAGTACGGATATGCGCGCTCGCTTGACGCGATCCACCAACGCATCAATCTCTTCCAGCGTCTTTGGCAAATAGGCCTGGAACCACATCGCCGGATTAGCCGCAGCCACGTCCTCCAGTGGAATCAACGAGGAACCGCTCATAATAAAGGGCACGTTCTTGCTCGCCGCTGCCCGCGCTAAAGCAATATCGCCCTGAAAACCGGTGATGGCAGAGATGCCCATCGGCGCAATACCCACAGGCGCCGCATAGCGATGCCCAAACAGATCTACCTCAGTATTACGTTGCGACACATCGACCATGTTTTCAGGTATCAGGCCGTAATGAGCATAGGATTGCTGAATGTGATGGAGCGCAATGTTGTCCTCAACACCACCGGACACAAGCGAACAGCGGATGGGGCAGACGCTTTTGGGCATATTTCTCGAAATCATTTAACGAGAGGCAACGTTGATACAGTTTGCGCATGGGCTAGCGATTCAGCTGTGAGGATAAAGAAGAGAAAAGTCATGCTATTGCAAGAAGGGGGTCTGGCAAATGCTTTAAATGGCATTGCATAACTGAATAAAGCATATGGGCGCACCTTAGTGCGCCCATCGTTAATTAATGTTGTTCCCAGGTATGATATTCGCCATCACGTCGGCCTGGAGCCGTTTCAGGCAATCGCAGCAGGCCTACAACGGAAATCACCCCCAGTACTGCAACATACAGCGCCAGGCCATACCAGTGCCCATCGGTGGCCTGCAGGATTTTCACCGCGACTAAGCCAAGCACGCCACTGCCAATTAACGATCCCACCTGCCAAATCACTGCAATGCCGCTGCAGCGAATATGCGTCGGGAACAGTTCCGGGAACCAGGAAGCCTGTGGGGCGTAGCACATACTGTGGCCCAGCGTCAGCGCGACAATCATCGCAATTTGCGTTAGCCAGTAGCTGTTTTGGGACAGGGCATAAAAGAACGGCACGATGGAAATCACAATCAGCAGTGCACCCATCATGTATACCGGTTTGCGACCGATCTTATCGGATAACGCCCCCATCAGCGGAATGGCAAATACCTCGAGTATCACAGCCACAATCATGCTGTTCATCAGTATGCCGGCGTCGAGATTGTTGGCTTTGCCCCACGCCAGGATAATCACCGTGAAGAGGGCAAAGGCGCAAGCTTCAATTAATTTAGCCGCCACACCATTGATGACTAATTTCGGATTACCGCGAATCACTTCTTTTAACGGACGCGATTCGGCGGCCTTGGTTTCGCGAATGGCGGCGAACACTGGCGATTCATCGATGCGCAAACGAATAAACAATCCTACGATGACCAGCACTGCGCTCAGTAAGAAGGGCACGCGCCAACCCCAATCCATCATTTGTTCCGCGCTCAGGGAGGCATTAAGAATTGCGAACAGTGCCAGCGGCAGCAGGAACCCAACCGGCGCACCGATTTGTACCCAGCTGGCAAAAAAACCACGACGTGATGCTTGCGAATATTCTGCGGTCATCAGGACCGCGCCAGCTTGTTCGCCGCCCACGCCAAAACCTTGCATCAGGCGAATAGCGATCAACAACACCGGTGCCCAGATGCCGATCTTTTCATAGGTTGGCAGCAAGCCAATACAAAAAGTACCGAGACCCACTATCAGGATGGTGGCCACCAGCGCTTTTTTACGTCCCACTTTGTCACCAATATGGCCAAAAACGATGCCGCCAATCGGCCGGGCGAGGAAGCCAACGGCATAAGTTGCAAACGCGGCGAGGGTGCTGATCAAAGGGTCGTGGCTGGGGAAGAACAGGTGGCCAAAAAACAGCACTGCAGCCGTGCCATAGGCAAAGAAATCATAATATTCCGCCGCGGTGCCAATCGCCGAAGCACTGGCGACACGACGAATGAGTGAGGTGTGATTTCCCTGTGCCGTTTGGGTCTGAGTAAAAGTGGAAGATGCCATAGTCAAAATCCTGCAGGTTTATAATTTTAGACTACCATACAAGGATGTTTGTTGGTTTGTTGCGCGAACGATCACAAATTTAAGATGGCGAGAATTTACATCCTCGCTTTGATTCCTGCCTTCGAGAATCGACAGCATATCAATTTTGAGTCAATTATTTCCGACCCGCTACAGCGCTGCGATTATTAATCTTCATAACATTAATATTCAAAATAGAATGGATCTGTTTCACTGGGAAATCGTTTTTTCTGTTATCTGCGAATATCGATAATAAGAATATATAAGCCTCAATAAACCCAGTAATGAATGGACTTTAAATTTAGACTAATGCATTGATATAAATGAAGATGAATCCATTAAATCACCCCGCGTTACCTGCTGATTTTCAGGGGTTAATTCTTAATTTGACTTAAGCCTTCCTGTTTACCTTAACTCCAGCTAGACGTTTTCTTTACGAAATGGTGAGATAACTCGACATAATGCACTCTCCATTCTTGTTCTCACGTTTATTAAACCAATCGTCATGCGCGGTATTAGTTTTTGCCGCGCGAAAAATATTATTTTCTCTCTGGAGGAAAGGATGTTATTTAAATTAAAACCGCTGGTTATCAGTTTGCTGGCTGCACAAGGCATTATGATTCCTGCGATGCAAACCAATGCCGCCGTTATTCAACCCTTTGACCCTGCGAAAAATGACAACAAAGTGGGGGTGTTTTGCGTGTGCAACGGCAGCACACAATCGCTAACGGGGTTGCCGCAATTTACGCCGGGTAAAAGTGGCGAATTGCAGGTCTCCATTGGCGAGTTACAGGATCAAGGCCGGTTGGTGACAGATAACAACTTATTAGGTAAAGAGAGGTTGAGCTTGGGGGTGCAGGATTTCACGATCTCCGTGCCTAATGAGGATCACCGCTCTTACAGCAATTTCCAGACTTACAACACTGCCGCGTTAAGCAATCTCGCGCCGGTCGATAGCAGCACCCTGGTCACCGATTTCGAAGAGGTGAAGAATCAGCAGTACATTGATGCGCGTGTTGCCTCAGTGAGTAATGGCACTATCAACGTACAACTAGGCACTGAGGGAGCCAGCACGGTGGCAAATGGTTGGGAGATGGCGGCAAAGCAGAGCCGCTTATTCACTGCCAGCAACAAAGGCAACATGAACTGGGATTCGGATAACCGTATCACATTTACCGCGACGCAGATTCCTGCCGTGTCGCGATGGGGTCTGAATGTGGACAATCTGGTGGCGTATAACGGCGCATTTAGTGTGACCAGCCTCTATGGCGATACCACCGACTTTAACGTGACGTCGTTGAGCGACCTGCAAAATTACAACGACTGGCTGATTGAGCAACTGCAGAATGGCCAAATTAGTTCCGCTGATTACAACAACGAATTTAATAAAGCAGTGACGCTCAGCAGCGGGCAGGTGGTGTGGGGAGTGAATACCCCGGATGACGATGAAGCTTTCCTGCCAATAGGCGAGCGCGTGGTGCTCAGCGCTGACGGTGCCAATGCGCGTGCCACTATTGAGGCAGGAAAAACCCTTGAGGTGGCGAATGCCAACGGCGGAGCGATGCGCGCGGACAATGGTGCCACCGCAACCATTAACGGCAAGTTAGCGAGTACCGGTAGCGGAATCACCGATAATGATGCCCTGGTATTAACCAACGGCAGCAGCGGCATCAACAACGGTGTGATTAATAGTGGTTTCTTTAATAACGCCGATGGGAGTGGCATTGATACCAGCACGCTCGGCATTAACGGATTAGCGGTGAATGCCAGTGATAGTCACTTTATCAACAACGGCATTATCAACAGCGCGGGATCAGCCGTTGTGCTGGATAACAGCGAAGGGGTGAATAACGGCACCATCAATCTGGTCGGCGACAACGGCAGTGCAACAGCGGTGACGCTTAGCGGCGATGCGAGCACCTTTACTAACAACGGCACAATCTATCTTGGCCGTACGCCGCAAAATCATCCCGGTGATGCAACGTCTGACATTATGCTGGATAGCGCCACCGGTATCCTTCAGTTGGGTCGCAACAGCGCAGTCAACAACGGCCACATCATCATGGGTTCGGGCGTACAAAGCGGCGCGGCGATGAGCGTGACGGGCGGCGCGGATGCCGTCACCCGTAATAATGGCGTCATTGATGTCAATGGTCGCGGCACTGGACTGGCGGTGATGGACTCTGGCAGCGGCGGTCAGGTGGGCAATGCCGGAGTGATTAACCTGAATGGCGATAACGGTACCGGCCTGTTGGTGACGGCGAATGACGGTGCTCTTTCGCACGCCTGGTCGAGTGGCCCAATCAGTATTGCTGGCAATGCAAATGTCACGGAAGGAACACGTAACACCGCAGTATGGGTGAAGGGTATCAATAGCGGCGTCGCTTCGGCGGAGATCACCGGACCGATCACCTTAAACGGAGTTGGCGCGATTGGGATACGCGCGGAAGGCAATGCCACGGTGAATGTGTCGCAGGCGGCTCTACCCACGGGTAATAGCGGTGCCGATCAAATCACCTTTCTCGCTATGGGGCCGAACGCAAAAATTTTACTGCCCGAGAATGGCCACTACGGCGTAACGGGAAATAACGCATCCATCTTTCGTGTGCAGGATGGCGCGAGCTTTGATGGCAGTGGCATGACGTTAACTTCAAACGGCAACCTTTCCACCGCCGTCCTGGGCAGTGGAGATAACACCACGGTCACCACTGGCAATGCCATCTTTAATCTCGGCGAAAATGGCATCGGGTTGCGTATTGAGGGTGCTGCGCAGGGCACGATTGACGCTGCAACCACCGTCAATATGAATGGCATACATAGCATCGTGGCACAGGTACAAGGCAATCGTACCGACCTCAATGGCAATATTACCAACTCCACAACGCTGCCTTACACCAACACGCTGCTGACTAACAATGCCAATATCTATGGCTCGCAGGATCGGCAGATTGGTTTTATTGCCAGTAGCTCTGGGCAGCTGATCAATAACGGTGATATCGCACTGGAAGGCAGCAACACGGTGGGGATTGGCTCGCTCGGCGGGAATGCCACCAACAATGGCACTGTGTCGATCACGAATGGCAGTAGCGGGCTTTACACCGAGGGTTATACCTATTCGGTTGGCGCTCGTGCGACCAACAACGGCACGATCAATGTCTCCGCCGGCAATGCCAGCGCGACACAGCCTTCCGTGGGCGGCGTAGCTTTTGGGGACGCAGCTTATTTCTACCAAAATGGCACCATCAATCTGTACGGTGAACATGCGGTGGGTGCGCAGGCGGGCAATGGCGGAACGGTAGTGATTGGTGAAGGCAGTCAAATTGCATTCCATGCTGCCAATCAAATCGGTTATCAGGCGCTTGAAGGCTTTAGCAGCATTAGCAACAGCTCCAATTTGACGACGGATGCGGAGAACGTCTCGTTACTGAGTGCAGGCGACGGCGGCTATATCAATAACCAGGGTACCGTCACCGTCAATGGCAACAACAGCCGCGCGGTTGCACTGACGGATGGCGGCCTTCTGATCAACAGTGGTTCGATTTCCGCTTATAAAGGTGTGGCTTTGGATGCCTCATCAGGAGCGTCAACTTATCGGCAAAACAGTGGACAGATCTATTCCGAAGGGACCGCTGCCATTCGTGTTGGCAATGGCGGTTCGCTTAACATTATTGGTGATGGGCAAGGCGAACAGTACAACAGTTACAGCAGCAATATCTGGTCCAGCGGTGACGCAGACACGGTGGTGATTGATAACGGTGCCGCAGGGTTTATCGCCGATCATATGGAATTGAGTGGTGCCCGTAATCTTATTAATAACCGCGCTGAAACCAGCAATATTGCACTAAATTATGTGCGACTGGACGTCAATGGCGGTAATGGCATTCGCTCGGCAACGTCGTTCGGCTATGACGACCATGTTTATATCAACGTCAGCAGCAACAGCCTGACCAACGCGCCCGGCATCGGCTATCTGTTTGCTAATGAAGATGGTTCTGTCACCCACAACGATTTGACCCTCGGTCCCAATTACACCATTTTCCTTTCGGGTGCCAATACTACCGGCGTACGCGCTAATACGACCGGCAGAGTGATCAACAAAGGCTTTATCGGTGTGTATGACTTTAGTGGCGGATCGGCGATTGTCACTGACACCGCCAGTGAAGTGATTAACCGGGGCAGTATCGTCTCAAACAGTAAAGTCTCACCGGTGATTGATCTGCGCGGAGGGCAAACACTGTTTATCAACCAGGGGCAAATCAGCGCCACCTTCCCGGATATTGAGGTGGTGGCGGGCGGCGCGACCAACGACCGCATTGCACTGATGTCAGGCAGCGTGGTGGGGGATGTGAATACGGGGGCCGGTAACGACATCGTGCAGGTGTCCGGCGGCACGCTTAATGGCAGCGTGACAATGGGGAGCGGCACTAACCAGGCGCTGGTGGAGAAGGTTGATCTGGCCAATACCCGGCACATCACCACGCAGAATGGCGCAGGCAGCACGCTCTATTTTAATGACATCAATGCGCGCGGCGGGTCATTTAGCGCCGATGACCTGAGCAAAGGCACCAACCTTGGCGGTGGCTGGAGCACCATCAACTTCGATAACACTCAATGGACGTTGACCGATAACCTGAAACTGGCGCACAGCACTATTAATATCGGCGAAGGCTCAACGGTGTATGCGGGCGACGGCGTCAATCCACTGCTGAGTGGCGCCACCGACGGTTCGCTGGTAGTGAATAATGCCGGTACGCTGGATCTGACTAATGGCAATGGTGTTCCGGGCAACACGCTAACCATCGATGGGGATCTCAACTCAGCTGGCGGACGCGTGAAGCTTAATACGCAAATTGATACAGGCGTTAGTGACAGTGTGCGTGTGAATGGCAATACCAGCGGCACCACTCTGCTGGATGTTAACCCGACGGGGAACCGTCTGGCGGTGATGACGCCTGAACAGGGCATTGCACTGGCGCAGGTAACCGGCAATGCCAGTGCTAACAGCTTCGCGCTGGCAAAGGGCTATGTCGCCGCGGGTCCTTATCAATATGGTCTTTACAGCGGTTCTAACGGAACCGGTCAGGATTTTCGTCTCGCGAGTAACTTTGTCAGCGATGCAGCAGGTAATGCGGTGCGCCCACAACTTACGCCTCAGATGCCATCTTATATTTCTGCGCCCATCGGGCTGGCCTACTACAACATGGCGGTGATGGACGATCTTCATAAGCGACTGGGAGAGCTACGTCAGGATTCAGGCAGCAGCGCGGGCAACGGCGGTGAGATGTTTATCCGTTATCTGGGTTCCAATCTCACCTACAAGACGGATCGCAGCCTGAGTCAAAACGGCTACGATTTTGATCTTGATTACAGCGCGGTGCAACTGGGCGGCAATCTGATTCATCTGCAAGGCACCAGCGACAGTTTGCGAGCAGGCGTGGCCTATACGCGCGGTAATGCCCGTATTCGTCCTGATGCAGCGGACGGTTACAGCTCGACCAGTTTCGATAGCGATACCTTGTCGCTGTACGGCACCTGGCTGCGTGACAGTGGCTTCTATGTTGATGGGGCACTGTCATTCGACTGGCATCGTGGCGATACCGATATTGCGCGGCAAAAAGAGGTGGGCAAACTGAAAGGCAATGGCTGGGGCGCGTCACTGGAAACCGGCTATCCGTGGCAGTTGGGCAATGGCGTACGTCTCGAACCGCAGGCGCAGTTAATGTACTTGCAACTTAACATGGATAATCTGGTGGATCGGGATAACACACGCGTCAGTTGGGGCAATTACGATCAAACCATTGGCCGCGTGGGCGTGCGTTTGGATCGCACCTGGCAAGATACAGCCGGCCAGCAATATACGCCTTATCTGCGCACCAGCTATACGCGTGGTTGGGGAGGGGCGGCCACTACGCGAGCGGGCATTAACGGCGGCGCGGACAGTGTCAGTTTCGACAGCGGGAAGTTCGGACAGATGTGGGATGTGGGCATCGGTGGTACGGCCGCGCTAAAAGGGAATCTCTCATTGTATGCCGAGGCCGACTATCGTCAGGAAATTGACGGTAACGGTACGAAAGGCTGGCGCTATAACGGCGGGGTTCGCTGGCAATTCTGATCGCGTTTACCTTACGCCAATACCCATTGGCGTAAGGTTTTTCTTATTTCCTCTCTCGAATGTTTAAATACATACACGCCGCTATTAATAAACATTGCCCACCTCAATCCAGGGTTATTCGAATCCATCTTCGCCTCTCACTCTTTAAATTAACGCTCCCTTTTGATGTTTAACCATCAAAATAAACCAGCCAGAATGCTTGATATCACATTTCGGAAAATGAATTTCAAATAAAAATTAACATGAAATAAAAATACCGATAGCGTCATTTTCTGTTTTGTTCTGCTGTATTTCCAAATGCGTTTTTACCAGGAGAGGTTATGGAAAAAGAACTGTATATCTCGACCAATACCGCGTCAGGCCCGAATAGCGTGACGCGAACTGAGCCTTTTGTGAAGATTATTGCGCTGGTGGCAACGCTCGGCGGATTATTATTTGGCTACGATACTGGGGTGGTATCGGGTGCACTGTTATTTATGCGCAGTGACCTGCAATTAACGCCCTTCACCACGGGCCTGGTGACCAGCTCGTTACTGTTTGGAGCCGCATTCGGCGCTTTACTGGCCGGACATTTCGCCGATGCCATGGGCCGGCGCAAAATCATCATCACTCTGGCGTTTATTTTTGCCCTTGGCGCAGTCGGTTCAGCCTTTGCGCCGGATGTTGTGTCGATGATTATGTCACGACTTTTCCTCGGCATTGCCGTGGGCGGTGCTGCGGCGACTGTGCCGGTGTATATCGCTGAAATCGCGCCAGCCAATAAACGCGGCCAACTGGTGACCTTACAGGAGTTGATGATTGTATCGGGTCAACTGCTGGCGTATGTCTCGAATGCAACCTTCAATGAAATCTGGGGCGGTGAACATACCTGGCGCTGGATGCTGGCACTCTCGACTGTTCCCGCCGTGCTGTTGTGGCTGGGCATGATTTTTATGCCAGAAAGCCCGCGCTGGCTTGTGATGCGAGGCAATATCCGCGAAGCCAGGCATGTGTTGGAGAAGACCCGTGCAGCAGACGATGTTGAGTGGGAGTTAGAAGAGATTGAAGAGACCATTGAAGAAAACCGGCAGAAAGGTAAAGGTCGGCTGCGCGATCTGCGTACGCCCTGGCTACGTAAGGTGTTTCTGTTAGGTATTGGTATCGCTGCCATCCAGCAGTTGACCGGCGTGAACACCATTATGTACTACGCGCCGACCATGCTGACAGCAACGGGGCTGAGCAATGATGCCGCGCTGTTTGCCACCATTGCCAACGGCGTCATTTCCGTGTTGATGACCCTGGTCGGGATTTGGATGATAGGCAAAATCGGTCGTCGACCGCTGGTGCTGGTGGGACAGATGGGCTGTACGGCTTGCCTGTTCTTTATTGCCGCCGTGTGCTTCTTCATGCCGGAATATCTGGCAGGCGGAGAGGTCAATCTGCTGCGTGCCTATCTGGTATTGACTGGCATGCTGATGTTCCTGTGTTTCCAGCAAGGCGCACTTTCCCCGGTGACCTGGCTGCTGCTTTCGGAGATCTTCCCGGCGCGCATGCGTGGGATCTGCATGGGCGGCGCGGTGTTCGCCCTGTGGATGGCCAACTTTGCTATTTCAATGGCATTTCCAATATTGCTGGCTGCTTTTGGTCTTGCAGGCGCATTCCTTACCTTCGCGATCATCGGTATTGGTGGCTCGATGTTTGTGCTGCGCACCATTCCGGAAACGCGAGGGCGCAGTCTGGAACAGGTCGAGCATTACTTCTTCGCGCTGTATGACGGCAAGCCTTAGGATGGATTTGCGAGCTTGATGTAAATCACTCAACGATGACGCAGTATAAATCCAGAAGATAAATTACTATCAAAACACGCTAAACACTGCAGCAAAACAGAATAACCAAAACACAATGCGCTGATAATCATTTCAGGAAATAACATGAGCCAGAAAATAAGCCGTGACCGTTTTTGTATTAATCGAAAAATTGCGCCGAACTTAACTGTTAATCAGTTTATCACCTTGGTGAAAGATTTAGGGATAAATAAGGTCGAGATTCGTAATGATATGAAGGGCGGAAGTGTGACGGATGGTTTAGGGGGCGAGAAAATTCGTGAATTGGCAAATCAACATGCGCTGACCATCGAAACAATCAATGCGGTGTATCCCTTTAACCAGTTATCCGCTGAGATATTGGAAAAAACACGGGGTTTATTAAAAGACGCACGTGAAACCGGGGCGAAAGCGCTGGTGCTGTGCCCACTCAATGACGGAACGGTGGTCTCCAGTGAACAAACGGTTGCCGCTTTAAAAACGCTCGCGCCGCTGTTCGCCGAATACGGCATTGAAGGGCTGGTGGAACCTTTGGGCTTTCCACAGAGTTCGCTGCGTTCGGCGGCACTGGCACAACAGTTGATCAAACAGGCAGATGTGCCATTCAAGATCGTGCTCGATACCTTCCATCATCATTTGTATGAAGGCGCAGAACAGGACTTCGCCGGTGGCGTTGACGTTAACCGCATCGGATTGGTTCACCTGTCTGGTGTGACGGATACACGTCCAACTGCAGAATTGACTGATGAAGAACGCATTATGCTCAGCGCTGATGACATGTTGCAATCGAAACGACAAGTCCAGCGCCTGGAGGAGAGAGGTTACACCGGTACTTACGCGTTTGAACCCTTCTCGTCAGTGATGGAAGCGTGGAGCGAAGCGGATATCGCGCGTGAGATTCGTACCAGCATTGATTATCTGAACCATTAATTTTACTCGTACAGAAGAACGAAGAAACAAACCATGACGCTGAATATTGGTGTAATTGGCACTGGCGCAATCGGGCGCGAACACATTCGTCGTTGCAGTCAGGTGCTGCAAAACGCTCGCGTGGTTGCACTGAATGACATCAACCGTGCTAACTGCGAGCAGATCCTGACCGATCTCGCGCTCAAAGCCGAGATCTATGACAATGCACATGACCTGATTAATGCTCCCGATGTACAGGCGGTTCTGGTGACATCATGGGGCCCGACACATGAAGAATTTGTGCTGGCAGCGATTAAAGCCGGGAAAGCGGTATTTTGTGAAAAGCCGCTGGCGGTGACGGCGCAGGGTTGTATGAACATTGTGGAGGCGGAGATCGCGAGTGGTAAAAAGCGCGTGCAGGTTGGCTTCATGCGCCCTTACGATAGCGGCTATCGTGCATTGAAAAGCGTTATTGATAGCGGAGACATTGGCGAACCCTTGATGCTGCACTGCGCACACCGTAACCCGGAAGTCGGCGATGCCTACACCACGGACATGGCGATTACCGATACGCTGATCCATGAACTGGATGTTCTGCGCTGGTTGCTGAAAGACGATTACGTCAGTGCTCAGGTGATTTATCCGCGTAAAACCCGTAAAGCCTCATCGCATCTGAAAGACCCACAGATAGTGCTGCTGGAAACGGCGAAAGGTGTGCGTATTGACGTCGAAATTTTCGTCAACTGTGCCTATGGCTATGATATCCAGTGTGAAGTGGTGGGTAAGACCGGGATTGCGAGCTTACCTGAGCCGATGTCCGTTCAGACGCGAAGCGCGGCTAAACTCTCCACGGGAATTCTGACCGACTGGAAAAAGCGCTTCATCGATGCCTATGATGTGGAATTGCAGGATTTCATTAACAATGTGTTGTCTGACAACATGACGGGCCCATCGGCCTGGGATGGCTATGCTGCGGCGGTTGCTGCCGATGCTTGTGTTGCCGCGCAGAACAACGGTGAGATTGTGCCGATTACCATGCCACCACGCCCTGCGTTTTATCAATGACGGAAACACGGGCGCACCAAGTGCGCCCGTGTCAATTTTTAGTGTCAGCAAGTTTGTCATTCAGAGATTTTTCCTGATTCTGTTCACCTAACTATGTTGTTGATGAATTCATCAATAACAATCCTAACCCCCGTCTTAACGAATGACGCTGTCACCCTACGCTGACACTCAGCGCGTCACGACCTGCTGCCGTTGCCTCTCCCTCACGCCGCTTTCCGTGTAATATCGCCGCCTTTGATGTTTGCAGGGATTTTACAAAATGACGGATTTAACCTTGAGCCGTCGCCAACCCTCTGTTTGGTGGGGCGCGATGATTATCTGCGGCACGGTGGTGGGTGCGGGTATGTTCACCTTGCCAATTGTGATGGCCGGTGCATGGTTTGGTTGGGCGCTGCTGCTGTTATTGGTGACGTGGGGCGCGATGTTGCTATCAGGTTTGCTGTTTATGCGCACCAGCCTGCATTATCCGCAGGGTTCGGGTTATGACACCTTAACCAAAGATCTACTGGGTCGCGGTTGGGCAACGCTTAACGGTCTCAGTATTCTGTTTGTGCTGGGCATCCTGACTTATGCCTACATCTCCGCCAGCGGTCCGGTTTATCAGCACTCGCTCAATCTGGCGGGGCTGCCGCTCTCCACCGCCGGTGCGAAAATCACGCTAACGCTCTGCGTTGCCGCCGTGGTGTGGCTCGGTACCACTGGCGTGAGTCGTTTAATGACCTTCTGCGTACTGGCGAAAATCCTGCTGTTGATCCTGCTCTTTGGTGGTTTGCTGACGCAGGTCAGTTTACCTTCGTTGATCAGCGCGGCGCCAGTTGGGGAAAGCTATTGGCCTTATGCTCTCGGGGTATTGCCGTTTTGTCTGGCGTCTTTTGGTTATCACGGCAATATCACCGGGCTGGTGAGTTATTACCGCGGCAATAAACGGCATATCACTCAAGCGCTGGTGCTCGGTACCCTAATGTCGCTGGCACTCTATCTGTTCTGGGTTACCAGCACCATGGGCAATTTGCCGCGCGCGGCATTTCCTGCAATCGTGCAGCAGGGTGGCGATATCGCCGCGCTAATGGCGGCGCTGAGCAATCATCTGCACGTCAGCACACTGTCATTGATGATGTCGATCTTTTCGCATTTCGCTGTGATTGCGTCCTTTCTCGGCGTTACAGCCGGTCTGTTTGACTTCATCGCCGATCGTTTAGGCTGGGGCAATTCTCCTGCTGCACGGCTGAAAACTGCCTGCCTGACCTTTCTGCCACCGTTGATGGCGTCATTATTCTGGCCACATGGCTTTGTCGCCGCGATTGGCTTCGCAGGACTGTTTGCAACGCTTTGGGCCGTTTTTATCCCGGCAATGCTGGCATGGAAAGCACAACAGCGTTTTGCCGGGATGCCGCGTTCCACGCTCCCGATTGTGTTGGTGATGATTTTCGGTGTGCTGAATATCGTCGCCTGGTTACTGAGCTGGGTGGGCTGGCTGCCCACCTTCGGTGGCGCTTGATTTAACGCAATTCAATCTCACCTGCTGATTGAAGGGGGTGTTTATTGGGTCATTCAAAGCCATAAGAAACACCGATTAAAATGCCATTGAACGCCAGCCTCGTGGCGTGTCATTGCCGGTTCGTGCGGCCAGTGATTGTGCCGCACGTTGTGAACGCGCCATTACGGCTTGCTGGTTGATCTGAGTAAATTCGCCATTTTGCAGCAAATGCGCACCGTCAACAAATACATCATTGACTTCATGACCTAATGCGGAATATACCAGCGATGAGACTGGGTGGTGGATGGGTGTCATCGCCGGATGCGAAGTATCAACAATAACCACATCCGCGCGCTTACCGACTTCTAATGAACCGACCAGATGATCAAGACCAATGGCTCGGGCACCATCAATGGTGGCCATCTCCAGCACCTTCTCTGCGGTCATAATTGTCGGATCGCGATGGACCCCTTTCTGCAGGAGTGCGGCAACTTTCATCGCCTGAAAAAGGCTGTGATTATTGCTACTGGCAGGGCCGTCGGAGCCGAGCCCCACCGTTAATCCAGCCGCCAGCATTTCAGGTATGGGAGGCACGCCGGACGCGAGATACAAGTTACTGCATGGATTGTGTGAGACGCGTGTGTCGTGATGTTTTAGCGCGCGGATATCACGAGAACTGCACTGCACACAGTGCACGGCCAATACATCAGAACCGAGGAAACCGATATCACTCAGGAATTCGGTGTCTGTTCCCTGAAAACGCAGTTTGGCTTGTTCAATTTCAAAATCAGTTTCCGCCACATGCGTAGTGATGAGTACGCCAGTTTCATTGGCTAGCTCACGGGTACCGCGCAGCACTTTCTCATCCAGAGCCCAAATCATACTGGGTGCCAGGCCCACTTTGACGCGGCCGTCGGCTTTATGAAATCGATGAATAACCTGACGTGCGTCTGCCAGCGCGGCTTCCGGCGTTTCGATAAGTGCTTCAGGGATGCCATGTTCAGCTCCGGTGGTCAGGAATCCACGGCATACATGACCGCGAATACCACTGACCTCAAAAGCTTCAATGACTTTTGCGGTCAAACCCGGCCGGGGATGGGCATACATAAAATCGACCAGCGAAGTGACACCTGAGCGCAGAGACTCCATGCAGCCGTGCAGGGCTGCGGCATAAACATCCTGTTCCGTTAACGCGACAGCACTCGGTCCGGTCATACAGGTGTACCATTTTTTCAGCACCATGTCGTCGCCCAACCCTTTTAAGAGCGTCTGAAACAGGTGCGTATGCGTGTTGACCATACCCGGAATAATAATGCGTTGACGGCAATCGATAACCTCTGCCTCAGGATATTGCAGGCTGAGCGTCTCGCGTGTTCCGATGGCACGGATATGCTGGCCTTCAATCACCAAACTGGCTTGTTCCAGGATTTCACGCTGTGGGTTCATGGTGATAATCCAGCCGTCGGACAATAAATAACTCATCAATCACACTCCAACTGCTGTTGTAATTGCGATGCCTGAACGACAAAACCGAAGCACTGTTGCACGTTGTACAGCGTGGCGTCGCGGCAATAAGAGGGTGAAGTGGTTGCGCTGCAATCCTCAAGAAGCAGGCAGTCATAACCTCGAAAGTTTGCGTCTTGAAGGGTGCACAGCACACATTGATCGAGGTTCACGCCAGCAAACAGCAGTGTTGTCACACCAAGGTTACGCAGAATGCTGTCGAGTTCGCTGTCATGAAAGCCGGACATACGATATTTGTTGATGCGGATATCGCGTGAGTCCGGCGTTAACTCTTCAACAATTTCAGCCGCCCAACTGCCGGCTTCCAGCACAGGCGCACCGGAAAGGGGGAGAGGATCACCTAAGCCAACGCCATCGCCATAGGGGTTATAAACATGCAACAGCGCAGGGCTGAGATTGAGCTTATCGGGTCGATTACCCCAGTTAAGCCAGATCACCGGCACCTCAGCTTGACGCAGTACCGGTAGCAAATGTTGTAGCGGCGCGATGGGCGCGCGTGCAGGCGTGACATCAACCCCGATGTGGCCAAGCCAGCCATTGGGATGACAAAAATCGTTCTGCATATCAATCACGACGATCGCGGTGTGCTGCAAATCAAAAATCACAGACCTTTCGCCAGTGCTAAGCTCGACCGAGCGTGAAACTTGCGTTGGTCGACGTGTATCAATGAGTTCTTTTGAAACACGCCATTGGTTAAATCGGTTGCTGCCCAATACGTTTAACCCCATTTCAGGCTCCCGTCAGAATACGCAAATCTTCACTGTCTAATGTGACAGGGTCACCGCTGCGAATCAGTTCGGAAAAGCCCTCGTTTGGCGTCATGACCGTCAACGTATACAGCTTTTCAGTTCCCGTGTTACGTATGGCATGATCGTTACCCGGGTGTAACAACAACGAATCACCTTTCCTGATCACCAACTCGTCATTATTACAACGCGCCACGCCTTCGCCATGAAGAACATAGAAAAACTCATGGGCAGTGGCATGTTCATTAGGAGGCGTCGCGCCGCCGACGTTAAAGATCTCTACAACAAAGATATGATCAATGCCATCAAGGGTTTTATCGCACAGGATGGCGAAGTAGTTGGTGCTGTCCGGACTAATACGGAAAGCCTGAACATCTTTCAGATTATTGAAACGAAACGTTTTCATCATTATTCCTTTCGATAAGGCTGAGTCAGTGCGCCGGGTTGTAATGTGCGTCCCACGACACCTGACATCGCCAGAATCGTGAGCAGATAAGGCAGAGCGAGCAGCACCTGCGGTGGCAGCGTGTTTTCAAACAGCTGTAAAGAGAGTTGCAGTGCATCAGCCGCACCAAAGATAAAGGCGGCGAGCAGGGCTTTTAGTGGGCTCCAGCGGCCAAAAATCACGATAGCAAGCGCGATAAACCCTTGACCACTGACGATATTGTCGCGAAACAGGCCAATTTGCGCGGTGACCAGATAGCCACCTGCTAAACCCGCTCCAACACAGGAAAACATTACGCCCCAGGTTCGGATTTTCAGTACGTTCAGGCCGGCAGCATGCGCAGCTCGCGGGTTTTCTCCAACGGCGCGCAGCGAAAGTCCAAAGCGCGTATGAAACAGGCAATAATGTGCCAATACGGCCAGAATCAGCGTGAGGTAAAGGGGCAGCGGCTGCTGGAACAGAATCGGTCCAACGACGGGAATGGATGAGAGCACCGGAATATGCCAAGGCTCCAGCATAGGAATGGTTGGCGACGAGCCATTGCCCATCACCAAGGCATAGATCCACGATGCAAGCCCGGCAGCGAGAATATTAAACACAATGCCAACCACGACCTGGCTGGCATGTGCGCGCAGATAGAGCGCGGCCAGCACGCAGCCAACGATCAAGCCGCCAACGCCACCCGCGATAAAACCCAGTGCCGTAGAACCACTTTCAACCGCCATCATGTAACTGGCCAGCGCGCCAAGTAAGATGGTGCCTTCAATGCCAATATTGAGCACGCCGGAACGTTCGGAGTAGATTTCACCTAGCGCAGCAAGTAGCACCGGTCCGGCGAGTCGGATCGCGGCGGCAAGCCAGCTGATAAAGAACGCGGTATCGAGATTAGCCAGCAAATTCATGATTGCTCCTCCACAAATGGACGGCTGGATCTGCGTAAACCCGGTAAGTTAATGCGGTAGTAGCGCAGCAGATCGCCGGCAAGGATTAATAACACCACCAGACTTTGCAGGATTAGCACCACTGATGTCGGTAAACCGGTTTGGCGCTGCATGGCGCTGCCGCCCACTTCGAGCCCGCCGTATAAAATCGCAGTAGGGATTACCAGTAACGGATTCAGACGCGCCAGCAAAGCGACGACCACGCCGATAAAACCCACCCCTCCAGAGATGCCATCCATTAAGCGATGTTGAACGCCAAGCACCGCACACAACCCGGCAAGCGCAGCTAATCCTCCGCCGAGCAATACGGCCCCCATCTGACGACGGTTAACATCAACTCCGCTATAGCGTGCAGCACGTGGATTCAGGCCTGCGATTTTTATTTCAAAGCCCGCGGGCGTGGCACGCAACAGCCAGAATACAAACAGACTAGCGACCAGAGCGATGGCGATTCCCCAATGCGCACGCATGCCACTCATGACAAACGGTAACCAGCTATCGGCGGGCAAACGTGGCGTTTGTGGAAGGTCGCCCGGGGCACGCATCGGTCCGGAAACAAGGAATTGCACGATGAATAACGCAACGTAATTTGCCATTAATGAAATCAGGACGTCGTTGCCGCCGAATTTGACGCGAAGCGCACCGACCCAGCCGGCCCAAATGGCACCCGCTAGAAACGCGGCCAGTAAAACCATCGGCCAATACAACAGAGGGGGGATGGCCCACGGAAAACCCTGCGGTGTACCTGAAAGCGCGATCCAACTGGCTGCTGCAGCGCCCAGTAAAAAGCAACCCTCAAAGCCGATATAACCCAGTCCAGCTCGCCACACCACAATGGTCGCCAGCGCGATGAGCATGAGCGGCGTGGACTGGACTATGCTCAGACCAAGACTGCGCAGAGAGCCGAATGCTTCATTGAACAGGAAACCATAAGCTGATAGCGGATTACCGCCGAAGGGGATAAACAACAATCCCGCGATAGCAAAAGCGGCGATAATGCCGCAGATGCTGGTCAGCATCTGCGCGCCAGTCGATTCTGCAGGGGCGAGACGTCTCTCAAGCAGCTTATTCACGTTCGCCTCCTTTTTGCAGATGAGCGCCCGCCATAAGCTCACCCAGTTTTTCTGCTGTTGCTTCATGAGCAGGCAGTTCGCCTGCGATTTGTCCGCTGTACATCACGGCGATGCGATCGGACAGGTTAAGAATCTCTTCCAGCTCTGCGGAAATCATCAGAATGGCGCAGCCGCGATCGCGCGCCGCAATTAACCCTTGCCACACGCTCTCAATCGCGCCAACATCCAGGCCGCGTGTGGGTTGTTCAACCACCAGTAAGCAGGGATCGCTCGCCACTTCACGACCGAGTATGAGCTTCTGCAAATTGCCGCCAGAGAGTTTTCCCGCTTCGAAATCCGCATCGGGTGTGCGTACGGCGAAACGTGCAATGATATCGCGGGCATGCTGGCTGATGCGCTGTCGGTCCAGCAACCAACCACCTGCCCGAGTGAAACGGTGTTGGCGGCCTAACAAGGCGTTGTCAGTGATTGATAACGCTGTGACTGAACCGACGCCACGACGATCGGCGGGGATAAATCCCATCCCTTTATGACGACGGACTGCCGGGGAATCCTCGCTGATATCGGCCCCATTTAACAAAATGCGCCCGGCCTCCAGCTTGCGCAAATTGAGTAATGCTTCAGCAAGCTCGGACTGGCCGTTACCTTCGACCCCAGCAATACCCAGAATTTCACCGGCTGCAACCTGCAAAGAAACGCGCCAGATTTTTTGCTGACCGCTGGCATCCCGGACCGCAATATTGTCGACATGCAATACCGTTTTACCCGGCTGACAGGGGGATTTCTCCACGCAAAGTACCACATCACGGCCCACCATGCGGCGGGCCAAATCGCGCTCTGAAGTGTCATTGATATCGACCGAATCGATCATCCTGCCGCCGCGCATCACCGAAACATGATGGGCGATAGCCATGATTTCATACAATTTATGTGTCACGATCACGACGGAACGCCCTTCAGCGCACAGTGATTTTAACGTGGCAAACAGGCCTTCTTTTTCTTGTGGCGTAAGCACTGCAGTGGGTTCATCAAGAATCAGTGCCTGGGCGTCGCGGTACAATAATTTGAGGATCTCAACGCGCTGCTGCACGCCAATGGGCAAATGTTGCACGTTCGCCCAAGGATCAATCGCCAGACCGTGCTTGTCAGAGAGCGCCTGTAACCTCTGAGCCGCGGCTTGCAGATTGAGCGCACCACTACGATTCTCTTTCAACCCCAGCACCACGTTCTCGACCACGGTCATTGGCTGTACCAGCATGAATTCCTGGTGAACCATACCGATGCCGCAGTGGATGGCATCACTCGGATCGCGAAAACGCCGGGGTAATCCATCCACGACAATCTCACCTTCATCTGCCTGATACAGGCCATACAGAATCTGCATCAAGGTGCTTTTACCTGCACCGTTTTCTCCCAGCAAGGCGTGGATTTCACCGGCTTTTATGCTGAGTGAAACGCCATCGTTGGCCACGACGCGAGCAAAGCGTTTGGTGATGTGATTGAGTGCCACGCGAACAGGTGCTGTTGCTGTCATAACAAGTTCTCGCCGATTAAACAGTTGGTTTCAACGCGCCACTGTCGAGCTGCTGCCAAATGGTCTGGAATTTAGCCCATGCATCCGCGCTGACGAGTTTGCTGTTGTACTGTTCATTACCGCTGACCACCGACCAGGCTTTACCCACCGTTGGATGCCACTCATCACCGCCTTTGAAGGTTTTGTTTGCTACCGACTCGCCGACTTGCTCAACCATCCAGTCGAGGTTCTGACGGAAGCTGCACGCGACATAATCCGGTGCGACATCACGCTGATCGACATAACAACCGATGGCCTTCACTTTACCCGCTGCAGCGCCTTGCATTGCGCCTAAGCCGGTCACATCAGCGGCATGCCAAATGACATCTGCTCCATTGCCAATCATGGTGGTGGCCGCTTCACGTCCTTTAGCGGCGTTGTCATAGTCGCCAGTGACCACACCCATACCTTTGATGCCGGGGCGGGTCTTTTCTGCAGCCTGAATGAAGGCCCGCATCATGGCTTGCTGAGTGGGGTTATCGCCTCCGCCAACAAAGCCGACGGCTTTGCCTTTATCGGAGATCAGTGCCGCCAGTGCCCCTGCAGCATAGGCGCCTTGTAAATACGCGAGGTTGACGTATTCAACGTTACCAGGTGATTTCTCACCGGGTTTGAACGTTGAGGCGAAGAAGTAGGTTTCTGGGTATTCCGGCGCAATTTCGGCAAATGCGGAACCGTATTCGAAGCTGTGACCAATGATTAGGGTGTAACCATCGTCAGCGTAACCTCGGATCACTTGTTCCATTTGAGCTTGCGGTACGCTTTCACTGTAGGCGACGCTAAAACCGGCCTTTTTCAGGCTCTGTAATCCAGCAAATGCCAGTGAACTCCAGCCACCATCGGCAACAGAGCCAGGCAGCAGCAGGGCAATTTTTATGGTGTTATTCGCTGCCATTGCGCTGCGCGACAGCATGGGAGCCAGAGCCGGTAATAACAGCGCGCCAGCCACTAATTTCGCAAATTTTCTGCGGGATACGTCTGACATCATGTGTTCTCCTGGTGTGGTTTAGATGTATTAATCACCGGAAGAGCATTATCTTAAAAGCATCATTTTTCGCACTTACTGATGCCTTAAAGGCAACGCAGAGGAAAGCATGCTCCAGCACCGTTTGTTTATTTATATCGACCAAATAGCGCGCAGTGGTTCGATTCGCAAAGCAGCTGAGCGTTTACATATTTCGGCCTCAGCCATTAATCGCCAACTGATTGCGCTGGAAGAAGAGCTAGGCACACCCTTGTTCCAGAGACTGCCACGTAAGATGGTGCTAACCGCAGCGGGCGAAGCCTTGATTCATCACGTGCGTCAGAGTTTTAAAGAAATTGAAATAGCGCAGATGAAGATTGAGGAATTGAAAGGACTGCGGCGCGGTGAAGTCACAGTAGCAATGATGAGCGGGCTGGCCGCCAATCTTATTCCCCTTACGGCAGCGGAGTTTCGTCGTGCTAATCCACGAGTGAAATTGCATCTTCAGCAACTCACCACGGGTGAAAATATCACCAATGCAGTAGCAAACGGTGAAGCAGATTTGGGGATTGGGTTTGATTTTGAACTGCAGCCTGTGCATCGAAAACTTGCCAGTGTACCTGTGCGACTGGGGGCCGTGGCGGGTACAGGTCATCCGCTGGCTGAAAAAGCCAGCCTACGTCTTAGTGACTGTCTGCCTTATCCCGTGGTGATTGCTGATAAATCTATGGTCATCAGGCCATACTTGAATGAGGTTTTCGCGCGAGCATCGATCAATCTGCAAACAGTCATCGAAACTAATTCCATTGAGGTGATGCGCCAGTCAGCGATGATGGACCAGACGCTGACTTTCCTGACACCGATTGATATCGAATCAGATCAACGAAGCGGGCGATTGATCTATATCCCGGTCCGTGAGCTTGCGCAGCATACACAGACGCTGATGTTGATTGGTCACGATCGCGGAACAAGCGCTATTGGTAGCGTATTTGCGGAGACACTAAAAGGTATGATGTCGACGTTGCGTTAGCGTTGAGGGCGTCCGTCTGGTTGCCCTCAACGTCTGCTTAAACCTTCTTTGATCGGAAGGCAGTTTCACCTTTGAGGAAGTCCAGGTTAAATGCTTGCACCTCACGAACCAAGGTGATTAAGGCTTGTGCTGCACGGTCGGTGGCAATCTGACCCCGTTCCGCATCTGCAGCGGCTGCATTGCCTGTGGTGCCTGAGAGATGAAGGTCTTGTGCCATCCAGCCGAATCCTATGCCGCCTTCAGGGGTGAGTATCCCGCCACTGGCCTCCAACGCCACTGAGGTTGAGACGAAATCATCAGCATATGCCATCTGCACCAATTCGGGATGCAGATGCAGCATCATACTGGTTTCTGATTCTCCACCGTGAATGCCGTGCTGCATCTCTTTTTCGCTATACAGGTCTGATGCATCAATTGTCCGGAACCAGCTGGCCCCAACGGCAAACATCCCCAGTTCGATGCGCAGTTGACGGCAAACAATCTCCATTAATTGCGGTTGGCCGCCGTGGGAATTCCAGAAAATGATTTTGCGAATGCCCGCCCGCCAGGCGCTTTTTGCTACTTCAAACCACACTTTGCCCAGCACTTCATACGGCAGTGAAAGCGTACCAGGATAAGCCAGGTGTTCGTCTGATTTGCCAATCGGCAGGGCGGGTAACACCAACATTGGCAGGTCGTCGGGCATGAGTTCAACGGCGCGTTGAATTATGCCCGCATTAATGGCGGCATCCACGCGTACCGGCAGATGTGGACCATGCTGCTCAACGGCTCCAATCGGTAAGACAGCCACTATGTTTGCCATATCGAGTTCACTAAATTCCCGAGTGGAAAGATCCCACCACCAGGGCGAAGACGGTTTTACCATGTTAACCTCCATTTTTTAGCTCAACATAGCGGGTTGCCACTGCAATGGAAGCAACAAAATTCGTACTGAACGTTGCCTTTAAGTCATCCTTCCTGACAAGGTACTCTTCAAAATCTCACTGAAAGCGGCACACGTTTTTGCTTTGCTGCTGTCATCATCAGGCCCCTGAAGCAGGATAAAGTCTGCCTGCGGAAGCGAAGGTCATTCCCGGCGGCCCTGCGGGCCGCCTTCCGTCTCATTTTTGATTCTTGTCTGTAAACGCCTGGTAATTTTCTTTCGTGACGGTCTGATAGGGCACCCAGTTATAGGCTTCGGTTTTTTTGCCGGTCAGCATATCGCTTGCCACATTAACTGCGCCAATGGCCTGGCCTTTCGCATCCTGGAAAATGGTCACCGCCATTTTGCCATTCTTGATGAATTGCAAATCATCCGGTGTGCCATCAATGCCAGCCACTAACACATCGCTCTTCTTCAACTGATCCAGTGCCATAATCGCACCAATTGCCATCTCATCATTGTTAGCAACAATGGCGTTGATCGAATTGCCATCCTGTAGCCAGGAGAGGGTTTTATCGACGGCTTCATTGCGTTGCCAGTTAGCGGTCTGCTTTTGAATGACTTTAAGACCTGGATGAGCGCTGACATAATCTTCAACGGCTTTAGTGCGTTGGCGCGCTTCCTCGGTAGAGAGTGAACCCATCAGGATGGCGATGTTCCCCTGGTTGTTCATGCGTTTTGCCAGCGCTTCAATCTCCATTTTTCCACTCAAAGCAGAGTCGGAGCCAACGTAAGCCATCTTACCGCTCAGGGGCACTTCAGGTTTACGGTTGACGAAAATCAGAGGGATATTGGCTTTCTTTGCTGCAGCAATCACAGGCATAACACCTTGCGTGTCTACCGGGTTCACGATAATCGCGTCGGCACCCTGATTAATAAAATCATCAACCTGCTAGATTTGCAGTGAAACATCGCCTTTGGCATCGGCAAACTGGCTATTCAATCCTTTCTCTTTCAACTGCGTTTCCATTTGACTGCGGAGGATTGAAACATAGTTAAGATCCAGATTCGCCAGAGCAACGCCCACCATATACGTTTTGGCTTGCACGACAAACACACTGAGTAAACCACAGGCGATTATTATTGCTTTAATTATATTCATGTTTGTATCTCTGTAAGGTGGATAGGGTATTTGTGCACCCGGGTGCAATAAATTGCGTATCAACACACAGTGCTGTGTATATTTTTCGCTGTGACCCTGAGCGCGTAACATTACTTTCAGATGAGGCTAGAAATTAGTCAACGCGCTAAAAATTGATTCCTTAATCTGGATCACAAAATTTGGGCGAAGCATCCTAACAAGAGAATAGAAATGCTACCGGGTGCAAATTTTTTCTGGCAATGCTCCGCTTGTTTATTACGGGCTTAAGTTACAACATCCAATAAAGTCTCTGAAAGATGCGCATCAGTAAGCCACTGCGTCGATTGAAGCTAAACAGCAGTTTATCGCGCGCATCTAAAGATCTGTCATCGGGGGGCAGTTAAAGATTACAAAGGTATTGATAAACTTCAGCATCGCGTTTATCTGGCGTGAATCGAGAGCACTGCCGGCATTGGTGAGAGATAACCCGATATTGCTTCAACAACCCAAGTTCGTTCAGGATGCACAGCCAACCCCTTGAGCCATAACACTTCTGCTCATAGATTTTTTCGCGAATGCTTTTCACGTCCACACGTAGTAGGGAGGCTTCAAGATTGCTGTAATTCGGATGCAGCTTGTTTTACCCAACCTTTAATAACAAGCAATTACGTACGAGAATTTAGGTGGTGACGTGCGTGGGGCGTATTGAGGTTGCCCGGCCAAAAAAGTGCCGGGCACAACAGGGCTAGTCTTCAATACTGCTTAACAGCGCATTTTGAATGATTTTCTGGGCTTTGAGTGGATTTTGTTCACTTTGCGCCGCTTGCAACGCGGCAATATCCAGCTTATCCAGTGCACGGTAAATATGCTTCAGGAATCGAATCGACAGATTGGCGGCTTCAACATGGTCTTCACGGAAGGGGAATTGGTCTAGCTGCCATACGCCATCCCAATTATTGATTTTGAGTACATAAAAGAACTCAAAAATTTCTGTCATGTGCACTGTGCCGACAACGAGATCGTCATCCCAGCCACGTAGGTTGTCATTCACGTCCATACCGAACAGCCTGCCGCGGTCAATTATCAACTGGGCTGAGTCCGCTGGTGATTCACCGGCAAATAGCGCGTGGCCAAAGTCCAGCAACACGCCGACGTTATCGAGGCCGATATCTTCAATCCCTAGTAAGGTGCGTGCAGCGGAATCCCAGGTCATTTTAACGCGTGGTTCACGCGGTTTATACTCGATGGCAAATTTGACATCAGGATTGGCACTCGCCAGTTCGCGCATGCCATCAACCGCCAGTTTCCAAAGATTTTTATGATCAACCTGGAAGGGATAATCCCATCCATCTTGACCCGGCCAGATTTTCACATAATTGGCACCCAATTCCCGCACGACTGTGGCCGCTTCATGCATCAGGTCGAAGGCCTGTTTGCGCAGTGCGGGATCAGGATTAGTAAAGGCACCGCGAGAAAAGCGGCGCAGATAGATTTCAGGCGTCACGCCAATCGCTTTCAGCCCAGCCTGGTCTAAGGCTTCTTTAACCTGGGCAACGGTAACACCTTCAGTAAAGGGATAGGGCACATCAACATACGATAAGTCTTCAACACTGCCAGCCAGTTTGATCTGGTCTAGCGTGCTGAGCGCCGGACCGTATCCGTCGACGGCATAACGGTCTATGTAGTTAGCAAAATGCCATAAACCGGCACCAAATTTCGGGTAGGTGTAACCACTCATAAGACATTCTCCTTAGGGATTAGGGTAATCCGAGGCGCTACAATGATGGTCTGAATATATATTCATTAACGGTTATATATTCCATTCTGCGCCTTGAGCTTCTTGCTTAACCAGCATTGAGTGAAGAAATTGATGGTGGCCTCACACAAAATATGTGTGTCTGAGGTGAGAAAGGAATCGGTAAAGACATTATCCGTGCACAATTAAAATCAACAGGTGCTACCTTGCTTAATCCTGCGGCAATCAGTTTCCGCCACTCCAGCCTTAAACACGTTAACCTGAGGTCATTCATCATGATGTCTCCCCCAATTCAGCTTGGCCCGACTAAAGCACCGATAAAATTTACCCAGGTTGAACCCGTTTTCCTCTCCGACAAGACTATGCTGGAGCGAAAAAATAAGGTTATGCAAAGGATGGTCGAGGGCGGTTTTGATGCGCTGGTCATTTATGCAGACAAAGAACACGGCGGGAATTTTGAATACTTAACAGGGTTCATCCCGCGTTTTGAAGAGGGGCTGTTGATCGTTGATGCCAGTGGAGAATGTACCGCTATTCTCGGGTATGAGAATCTCAAACTGGCTCGCTTTTCACGCGTACCTGTCACGTTGCTTCACTGCCCGTTGTTTTCGCTGCCTAACCAGCCAATGGATCATGAAACACCGCTTGAAAACCTTCTGGCATCTGCCGGCTTGAGTAACAAAAGTAAAGTAGGCCTGGTGGGATGGAAAATGTTCACCCCAGCCGCAGGCAATGGTTCTGCCTATTTCGATGTACCTTATTTTATTGTTGATGCGTTGCAACGCACGCTGAAAAAAGAGGCTGAACTGTTAAATGCAGCGCACTTATTTATTAGCGGCGCTGGCGGTGCAAGAGTGACCAACAACGCCAATGAAATCGCGCATTATGAGTATGGGGCCAATCTGGCATCTAACTGTATTCTTAATGCGATGGACGCGGTGGAAGTAGGAGTGCGGGAAATTGATTTGGGCGCGCTTCTGACGGCGGAAGGCCAATACAATACGGTGGTCTCCATCGCTGCCACCGGCGTCCGCTTCGATCATGCTAACCTTTATCCAACATACAAAAGGGTGCAGCACGGCGCTCCTTTGTCGCTGACCACAGGATTTAAAGGTGGCTTGTCCAGCAGAGCTGCTTTCGTTATCGCCAGTCCTGCTGAACTGCCTGACGCACAGAAAGATTGGTTAGACAGAATCGCTAAACCCTACTTCTCTGCACAGGTAGCCTGGCTGGAAAATATCCGCGTGGGTATGTCTGGCGGTGAGCTTTATGACGTGATCGAAGATGTACTGCCCAAAACCCGATATGGCTGGCATCTCAATCCCGGCCATCTGGTTGCTGATGAAGAGTGGATGTCATCGCCGGTTTACCCAAATTCCGGCGAACTGTTGAGAAGTGGCATGATCTTGCAGCTCGATATCATTCCATCGGTACCGGGCTATAACGGTGTCAGCGCAGAAGAGTGTGTTGCGTTGGCCGATTCATCACTTCAGGCTAAGATCGCTGAAGCTTATCCGAAACTTTGGCAGCGAATTACACGTCGACGTGATTACCTGCGCAATGAAATCGGCATTAAACTCAATGCCGATGTATTGCCGCTATCCAATGCTGTTGGCTATTTAAGGCCATTTTTGCTCGCTAAACACCTGTCTCTCAGCGTGAAGAAATAGAGCGCACTGATAGCGAACATCAGGGCTTAATTTGATTACGCCCGCTGCGTTTTGCCAGATAAAGGGCTTTGTCGGCGTCCTGTTTCAGCTGGTCTGCTTCGCCGGTTTTACCAGTTGACGTCAGCGTGCTGTAACCAGCGCTGATGGTCACTACGCCAGCTGGAACATCTGAGCTTTCATGTGCAATGCCGGTTTCTGCAACAAATCTGACCGCGCGCTCCGCCACTTTTTTGGCATCAAAGGCTGAGGTGCTGGGCAGAATGATCGCAAACTCTTCACCGCCATAACGTGCCACGATATCGCCTTGATAATGCACGCTATCCTTTAACGCCAGGCCGACATCCTGCAAACACTCATCACCCGCAACATGCCCATAGGTATCGTTATAGCGCTTGAAATAATCGATATCGATCATCACCAGCGAGAGCGGCTCAGCGTGCTTTTCTGAACGAAGCAGGGCTTGCTCCAGCAGAGCATCGAACTGACGACGGTTTGCCAGGCCAGTCAAGCCATCCACCAATGCTAAAGATTGCAACGTGTGGTTGATGGTGGTCAGTTCATCACGAACATGGGTCAGTTCAATTTGATTACGCACATTGGTACCCACCTGACGCAATACAAAGACGCCCATGCCGGTAATAGTTAAGAGCAGCACAATGTTGAGCAAAACATTCGTCAGGTTGGCCGTCATCCACTCCATGCGAAGCCGGTCACGGTCATAGCCAGCCGTCACAATCAGTGGATAACGCTCTAGTCGAGCATAGCCGAACACACGTTCAACACCGTCGAGCGTTGAACGCCAGGTTGCACTGCCACTTGAAGCGGATTTCAGCTCGGTTTGAAACAGCGGGCTGGCGGATAGGGTCCGGCCAATATAAGAGTCAGGGAAAGGGCGGATGTAGAGGGCCGTGGCATCCGCCAGGATCAATCCCAACGCATCTTTATCGCCAAGCGTGTAGTAGCTGTAGTACTGCCGGAAATAATCCACTTTGACCGTCGCAAGGGCGACACCAGCAAAATTCCCCGCATTATCATTTAGGCGTACCGAAACAGGAATCACCAGATCACCGGTGGAGCGACTGCGGATGACATGGCTGATATGGATATCCAGACTGGGATGCGTCCGATGCCAGACAAAGTAATCACGATCGGCGTTACTGGCATTGGTTGGCGTGAAGTTGCCAGATGAAGCCACCCAATGTCCCTCGGTATCGTAAACAAACAATCCGTGCAGCTGAGGGAGCTTGCTCTGCTGGTCTTTGATTTGATGCAGGAACTGCGGTGTTGCAGCAAAGCTGTTGCCGTTTTGACGTAACTGGCGCACAGCATCCGCGAGGGTAATATCAACCTGTAAAAAGGCATCTTCAGCTTGTTTGGCTAATGAGAGCGAGAGATTGCGTGCATCCTCTTCTTTTTCTGCCAGGTGTTGCTGCCAGGAGTGCCAAAGAGACCAGGCATTAATAGCCACAACCAGTAAACTGATGGAAAGCAGAAATACGGCCATACTTCTTCCAAGAGAAGTCTTTAGCAGACGAGGGGTGCTATCTGAGAGGACACTTTTACGCATTGATACTCTTTGTGCATGCTGAAAAGGTGGGCAGAGTGGATAGGGATATTACAGGATTCATGTAACTGTCATAAGCTGAGTAAAGAAAATTTTATGCATTTGTGGAATAAATCTGATGAGCGAGAATTGGCGCCGTAGAAGTGAGCACCAGAAAGCCCAGCATGATGCGTGGTGTGCATCAAAACCTCCAATTTAACATAATCATGATTATGCGCACTTTGATTGTAGCACCCCAATAGTAATATCCGGTTGTGGCTCAATAAACATGACCGCGTTATGGTACCTCTCACAGAGTCGTTTTCAGTCAGTAAAACTACCGGGAGGCTTGCCGTGATCGCAGATAGCTCAGGGGTATTTACGTTGAAAGAGATTAACCGCGTCAAAGTTATTCAGGACGTTGTCGACCGGCGGCTGACAACCCACCTCACTGCTGAGCGTCTCAGTATTTCCGACCGGCATTGTCGTCGCCTGCTTCAGCGGCAGCCGGTCTTACCGATGCACGGAGTGGAAAGCCCGGCACACATCGCATCGATGAGAGTCTGCGCCACCACATACTGACGCTGCTACGTGAAAATTACGTGGGTTTTGTCCACAAATTACCGCAGAAATGCTTCAGGTACTTTCCGAGATTGATAAGCGGCTTACTTCGCCCAGTCTTCAAGCACCAAATCCGGTACCCGCGCAAATTCCCTGGTATTATTTGTCACCAAGATAGCGCCGGCCGCAATGGCATGGCCGGCAATCGCCGTGTCATTTGGGCCTATCGGTGTTCCGGCTGCGCTTAGGGTGGCCTTAATTACAGCGGTGGCGTCCACCGCCGCCCGATGTAGCTGGCCGTAGCGACTTTTCTACCCAGGCGGTGCAGCAGGCATGGCCTCAGATACCCCGTAGCCAGGCGCTCGATGCGTTGTTCAACGCCACGGCCGCTCACGCTATCGACTTTGACGACAACTTTGCACCGGGCATGAGTCACGCATCGGCCGTTTTGGTACCTGCACTGCTGGCCGTGGCGCAAAACAGCGACGGCGCATCGTTGATACACGCTTATTTAATTGGTCTGCAGGCACAAGCCTATATAGGCGAAGCCATCGGCTATCAGCACTACACTGCTGGCTGGCATGGTACATCCACCGTGGGTTGCATTGGCAGCGCGGCAGGTGTTGCTGCCCTGCTCGGCCAGGATGCAGCAGGGATTGCCCGTACGTTGAGCATTGCGGTAAGTCTGGCCAGTGGGGTCAAAGGCCAGTTTGGCACGCCTCTGAAACCGTTTCATGCCGGAATGGCGGCGCGCAATGCCGTTGAAGCCGCGACGCTGGCGCAAACCGGCATGCAAGGTCGTCTGGATATTCTTGAGTGCGCACAGGGTTTTGCGGAACTCTATGCCGGTCTGTTAAGCCAACCGTCGCTGCCCGGCGCTGAGCAGCATGTCATTGAACAAATCGGTGTGATGCCGAAAAAATATCCGTGCTGCGGGTCTACCCACCGCATTCTCGATGCAATTGCCGATATCCAGCAACAGCAAACATTGAAGATTGACGACATTGAAAGCGTGCACTGCCAGGTGGGGATCGCCAACTGGCGCAATCTTGCCTACCACCAGCCGCAGGATGAAATGCAAGCGCGCTTCTCAATGCAATATTGCGTTGCCATGATGCTCAGGAACGGCACGTTGAGCGTGCAGGACTTTACCGCCGCCAGCGTAAAACAACAGGCAGATGTACAACTGTTGGCGATGATTACCCTCGCGCCATGGACAGCGGAACAGGAGGCTGAAGACAGAAACTTGCCGCATATCCTCACTTTGCGTTTCAGGAATGGTCAGGAAATTGTCCACGCCAGATTGCGGGCGCGTGGTGCGTTAGACGAACCTTTCAGCACCGACGATCGCCAGGCAAAGTTCTTAGATTGTTGTGCAGCGCTACCCCAGGCAGAATTGCTTTATCAGCGCCTAAAGGAATTAGCGCAGCAAGCTGATTTAACGTTTATACGTCAGCTTATGGTTTAACCCTGACAGTATGGGTAGCAGCCATCGTTGGATGGATCCCGTTCATCGCAGGAGAATACGCTTCGGGAGCAGCGGTGAATCGGATCGGTAGAACAACACCGAATCACCGCTAAATTTATAAGCTCGGAAAATATTTTCACTTCTTTGGCAATATTCACATCGCTCATTCGTCTACCTCAGTACGAGCCAATATCGGCTACTGTAATGAGGAATAACAACAATGAGAGATTTCGATATGCGCAGACAACACCGCCGTGACCACCATTTTGGTGGTCATCGCATGATGAAACCGCTGTTGCTCGGCGTGTTGATCATCGCGGCACTCGGGCTGCTGGTGATGTCGCTGTGGAATGCCGTGCTGCCAGCCATCATCGGCGTGAAGGCGATTGGGTTCTGGCAGGCGATCGGGCTACTGGTATTGTGCCGCATACTGTTTGGTGGCTTAGGTTTCCGCCCCGGCATGTTCGGTATGGCACGTCGTCGCATGCACGAACGCTGGATGCAGATGACCCCAGAACAGCGCGAAGAGTTTATGCAACACCGCCGTGAACGTTCGCACCGTGGACGCCGCGATCGCTGTGACTGGCATGGCCGTCGCGATGATGCGCGCTCACCCTCCGACGAGGCTCCCGCTAAATCGTCAGACGCAGAGTAAACGCCATGGCGCAGGATTCTCTGCTGATGTCCGCGTTGAACGCCTGTCGGGCAAAATTGAGCGCATTTATTCGCGGCCGCTCCTCGATCCGTGAAGATGCCGACGATATCCTGCAGGAAGTGACCTACAAGCTCATGCAGGTTGAGCAACCGGTGGAAAATGTCGCGGCCTGGTTATTCCGTGCCGCACGCAATGAGATGACCGACCGGGCACGAAAAAAGCGTGAACTGCCACTATCCGCTCTCTTAGACGGCGATAATGAAGCGGATTTCCCTGAAGATGAGATGGCTGAAACGCTATTTGGCGTGCCGGAAACACCGGAAGATGAATATCTCAAAGCGCTGTTATGGGAAGAGTTGGAGGAAGCTTTAGCGGAACTGCCACTCGCTCAGCGCGAAGTGTTCGAAAAAACAGAGTTGTTGGGTTACAGCTACAACGACCTGTCTGAAGAGAGCGGCGTCAGCGTCCAGGCGCTGTTATCACGCAAACACAAAGCGGTGCTTTCCCTGCGTACGCGATTGCGCAGTCTTTATGATGAGCTTACCGCTGAGTAATGAAAACATGGCGTTTTACTGACTGAATCGTAAAAAGAATGGCTGCTACTTACCGTAAATAGCAGCCTATATTTCCAGTTACCACCAGACCGCTTCTTCCCTTGGTTGCACAATGTTCACGGCTTGTCCGATGACCGGTAAAGACAATTTAATTTTTTGCTCACGCGCCAGCTCCGCTATTTGTATCAGGGGGTCATTCCAGTGATGAAAAGCAAGATCGAAGGCCGCGTTATGAATGGGCATTAACCATTTTCCCTTTAAATCCTGAAACGCCCGGATGGTATCCCCTGGCATCATGTGAATATCCGCCCACCGGCTGTCATAAGCCCCATTCTCCAGGCAGGCAACATCAAATGGACCGTATTTATTGCCGATTTCTTTAAAGCCTGGGAAATAGCCGGAGTCACCGCCAAAAAATAAACGAAACTCATCGGTGATGATGCTCCATGAACACCACAAACGTTTATTGCCGTCAAACAAACCACGTCCGGAAAAGTGCTGCGACGGTGTGGCGACAAAATGCACCTCGCCCACCTCCGTAGATTGCCACCAATCCAGTTGGGTGATCTTCTCCTCAGCCACTCCCCACTTCGCCAGCAAATCACCGACGCCCAGCGGAGCGAGGAAATAGCGAACACGATCTTTCAACTGCATGATCGTCTGGTAATCCAGATGATCATAATGGTCATGGGATAAAATAATGCCCTCAATAGGCGGTAAATCGCTCAGCTCGATGGGTGCAGCCTGAAAACGCTTTGGCCCGAGCCACTGAAAAGGAGACGCTCGCAGGTTAAATACCGGGTCAGTAAGCCAATACTTACCTTTCAATTTGAGCAGCAGCGATGAATGCCCCAGTCGAAACACACTGTTGTCGGCTGCCATGGCGAGCGCCTCGGACGTGATGGGCTGCACAGGTAATTGCTGCTGAGGTACCGTTTCTTTTGGCTTGTTGAACGCCAAATCCCAGAACATCTTCATATATTCGCTGAATTTCAACGGCTGCCGGGGAGCAGCATTGGTGAAACGCTTGCCATCGAACTGTGCGGATTGCGGATAACCCTTGATGGCACTGCGGGAGATGCCTGAACAATTCAACATTGATCTTTTCCTGACCGGATACGATGGCTCACAATACCGTGTTTTAGTGAACCCTATATGGCATAACGGGCGGTCTGGTCATGAAATTCAACCTTCAGATGACTTTTCATTTCATGAGCGCTAAAGTCACTCTTTTGTTTGATTTTTCGAGGGAAAATGAAACCTTTATTTGTATACGGCACCTTGCAACCAGGTCATTCAAATGCGCATATTCTGGACAGTATCGGTGGAGAGTGGCTGCCCGGAACGGTCAACGGCATCTTCTATGAACGCGGCTGGGGCGCGGCAGCGGATTTTCCCGGCATTGTGCTGGACAACAATGCGGGCCTTGTCAAAGGCTCACTCTTCTTCTCAGAGCATCTGACCGCGCACTGGACAATGCTGGATGAGTTCGAGGAGGGTTATGATCGTGTTGATGTTGAAGTCACCACCCTCGAAGGAGAGAAAATCACAGCGTGGATTTATCAGTTACAGCCGCCACAGGCCTAATCTGCCCTGCTCTTTTCCAGCCTAAGCAAGCGCAACGCCCACGATACCTTGCGAAATGAGAATACATCTGGCTTCTGCGGCATAGGTATTCTCTGCGGTATGGGTTGCAGCACGCTCGCACTTAATAAGCCAGGCTAGAATGAATGCAAACCGCATCAAGGAGCATTCAGATGAGCAAACTCTGCACCGCCTGCAGTACTTCTTATGAAGATGATCCAGGCATCTCACATTGCAAAATTTGCGAAGACGAGCGGCAGTTTGTGCCTGTCAAAGGGCAGCAATGGCTGGAATTCTCGGCTCTGCGTGCCACACATCAAAATAAATGGCAGCAGCATCTAAAGGGATTATTCAGCCTGCAAACTGTCCCGAGTTTCGCCATCAACCAACGTGCTTTTTTACTGCAAAGCGCGCAGGGGAATATTCTCTGGGACTGCATTGCGAATCTGGATGACGCCACGGAATCATTGATACACGCACTCGGCGGTATTGATGCCATTGCCATTTCTCATCCCCATTACTACAGCACCATGCAAGACTGGGCTGCGGCATTTAATGCACCCATCTATTTGCATGAGGATGATCGGGAATGGATTATGCGCCAGAGCTCGCATATTCATCTCTGGCAAGGTGACGAATTGGATTTACTGCCCGATGTCACGATATTACGCCTGGGTGGGCATTTTAAAGGAGGCTGTGTACTGCACTGGTCGCAACATGATGGCGTGCTGTTGAGTGGTGATGTTGTGCAAGTGACACCCGGTGCAAATTCCGTGTCATTTATGTGGAGCTATCCCAACATGTTGCCGCTTTCTGCAGCTACGGTGAATACGCTCATTCACCGACTGGATAAGGTCACCTTCTCGCAGATTTATGGCGCTTTTGCCGGTCGGGAAATGACACAGCAGGCACAATCCATTGTCAGACAGGCAGCTGAACGTTATATCCGCTGCCTGCAATAATTAACCTGCCAGCCCGGTATTCACCCGTTTACCGATTTCTTTCAGCTGAGAATACTTTTCCAGCAAGGACGGGCCATCATCAAGGCTCATGGCAAACATCCATAAATAGGTCATGACCGAATAAATATGGCCTGCGCTCATACCGCCTTTTAACGCCATCACGCTGATCGTGATGCCAAACAGCAGTGCGGAGGCAATACCAATCGACAAATAGCCAATCGCTTCGCGGTCAGACAAGCGAATCCGCACTTGCGCCAGAAAGTGATAATGGCGATTAAGCTTCTGTTCGCCTGCGGTACTGACAAAACCCACTTCCCGCTCCAGTCGATCATTCATCCGCCCGATAAGCGATTCATTTTTTCGTGTGTAGCCCGGCAAGAATCCGGCAAACAGCAGCAAAACCGTTAAACACGCCAATCCGGCCCAGGGTTCAATGGTGAGTAACATCACCACGGCACCACACATCGAGGCCGCGGAGGTGATCAACATCGGAAGATGCGTTTCAAAAAAATCCACAAACTGGCGTGAAAGCGTCACCCTTGCCGCAATGGCGGAATGGCTGTGCGCCTCTTCACGCTGAGCGAGGATCACGGGCACTGCCAGACCGGCATAAATGCGTGCAAAAGTGCGGGTGTCCATGGTGCGGCGCGCTGCGCCAATCAACCACATAATCATCACTAAACCGGCATAAAACAGGCCGTGAAGTGCGTTGCCATGCATGATGGCGTTGATCGCGAAACCCGCCAGCAACGGGTAAAGCAGGTAAACCACATTTTCAGCGATCACCAGCATCATGGTTAGCAGTAATTTTTTCTTATTACGTTTCGCCAGCACTTTCAGTGTATTAAGGGCGCTGCGTGAGGCCCCGCTTGATATATTTTCAGGTATGATTTGCATTAGATTACGTTCAAATTGCCACTTTTGAGCGGTTGCTCAAAAATGGCAAAAGTGTATTTGAGCACTTGCTCAAAGTCAACGGCGGTGGTGATGAAAGAGACAACAGCAGAATTGCGTGAAAAGATTCTGGATACAGCGGTGGCACTGTTCATCGAAAAAGGTTTAGAGAATGTGAAAACCCGCGAACTGACGACACAGTTGGGGTTATCCCGTAGCCACATTTATCACTACTTTTCAGGCTGGGCGTCATTGAGTCTGGAGGCGTGCGCGCGCTTCGCACAAAAAGATCTTCAGGAATTTACGCAGCAAATTGGAATGCTGCCCTTCCATGAAAGACTGGAAGCCTTTATTGCCGATTATCTGCCGCTGGAACCGGATGCGGTATGGCAGCTTTACAGCTCACTTTGGCGAAAAGCCACTACGGAAGTCGACTATGCCGAACTGGCCACTCAGGTAACAAAGCAGTGGCATGCACTGATGACCGACATCATACGTGATGGGATAAATGCAGGTGTTTTTCGTCAGGCTGATGCAGAACAGGTAGCGCGTCAGCTCAGTGCTATGCTGAACGGCTATGCGGATTTACTCATTGTGGTGCAGGAAGCTGAAGCGCGGGAACAGGCAATCAGCGATCTGCATGCCTTTATTAAACTCGCGCTTTGAATAATAGAAACTTTTCGATTCAGGACGTGGTCACTGAACTGTCCGATTTGGCGACAAAATAGTTATCGTGTTTTTCAATAGTGACACCGCGTTCACGCCAGTATGCTGCCATATTGAAAAACGCATCACTGGTTAAATTGAAGCCAATAATAACTGAAGGGTGTTTACCGCTACTCAGAAACGAGTTTAACTGCTCCATATCCAACGCTTTAACAGACTCCATCATCTTCTCCCGATCTATAACAAGATAATCTGCTTCAACAGATTATCTTGTAAGTCTCTTGATGCACAATGCAGTTATATTAATATTACAATCTGCAAAAAATCCGATGAAGGATTGCGGCCACCCGCTTTAAAACCCGCAGATTCTCTGATAAATGAGATCGATCTCAGCTTCAGAAAGTGCAATCTACACTCCAGGCAAAACGAAAAGCTGTGAAATTTCTAAATGGTTTCATGATGGATATATCAGCAATGCGCAATGTCATTCACCGATATTAATTACTTTTTGCTATGCATAGGCGATTAATTGCACTGAGCAAATTTAAGGCGAACGCACCGTTCATGGATGTACAGACGTCCAGACGTATATTATAGTCCGTCTCCTACGTTACTCAGGGACTCGTACTATGAACAAATTACTCGTTACCACCCTTCTCGCCGCTGCAGTTTCACTGCTGAGCGCCTGCGACAACAACAAAGACAATGCCATCAAAGTCGCCATTAACACCGGTCCTGACGAAGCGCTCTGGCAGACCGTTAAACAGGTCGCTCATGATAAATATCATCTGGATGTCGATGTGGTGGCATTTAACGATTATGTACAACCGAACGAAGCCCTGTTCAATAAAGATGTCGATGCCAACGCCTTCCAGAGCCTGCCTTATCTGGAGATGCAGTCGAAAGAGCGTGGCTATAAGTTCGCCGTGGTCACCAACACGTTTGTGTTCCCGATTGCCGGCTATTCCCGCAAGATCAAAGCGCTCGATGCACTGCCAGATGGCGCGACCATCACCATCTCTAACGAAGCAACCACTCTCGGTCGCAGCCTGTTGCTGTTGCAAGCTCAGGGACTGATCAAAGTGAAACCCGAAGCGGGCTTGCTGCCAACCACGCTGGATATCACGGATAATCCGAAGAAACTTAAAATCGTTGAAGTGGATACCCCGCAACTGGCCCGTACTCTCGACGATCCGCAGGTGTATATCTCCATCATCAATAACAACTTTGCCGCGCTGGTTAACCTCTCCGCGTCGAAGGATGGCATGTTTATGGAAGGCAAAGCGTCGCCGTATGTGAATGCGATTGTGGCGCGCGAAGATAACAAAGACAGCGCGAATGTGCAGAAGCTAAAAGAGGCTTTCCAGTCGCAGGAAGTGCTGGATAAAGCTAACGAGATTTACAAAGGCGACATTATCAAGGGTTGGTAATAGCCGCTTAAAAGCCGCGCAACAGGCGTGTTGCGCGGCTTTTTATTACTTAAAATCCACTGCCATCAATTCAGCGATGGTTGAATCCTGTGTCGAGGTCACGCAGCGGTGCAGGTAATCAGTAAATTTCGAGGAGGGCGGCATGCCTAACTCCAGCAACTTCTCATTGCAGAACACCACGTTGAGTTTGGAGAAATGGCCGTAAAGATTCATGGCGCGCAACACAATCCGCTCATTGCACGGCCCAAATAACGACGCGAAGTTTTTCTTACTTTCGGCCAGCTCGCGATAATTCACTTTCTGATAACTCTCGCCCACGGGCACATTGCCTGAGGCTTTCGCCATCGCTTTATCAATCTCCGCGAAGGTGACACTGCTGTTGAGCCCCGCCGAAATGTGAATAATGCTTTTATCGACGTTTTCAGCGGTCAACAACAGCTCCAGCGCATCTGCACAATAATCCACAGGCACCACATCAATACGATCGTCCAGCTCACACATAAACTTACCCAATGTCAGTGCCATGCGGAACACCCAGAAAATACTCGGCGATGGCGTGCAGCCATGATCGGAATGGCCCACAACAATAGAGGGACGCGCAATAACCAGCGGCAGTTCGGGTAACATCTCGCTCATCATTTTTTCCACCGTGGCTTTACTCCAGGTGTACTCAACAATGTGCTGATCGCGCAGCGTATTCAGTTTGCTCTCGGTTACCAGGGTGTTAGCTTCCGGCGCACAAGACATTGCCGTTCCGACATGAATAAAGCGCTTAAGTCCGCTGACCTGATTCATACGACTGGCGAAGGTGAAAGTTCCTTCAACGTTAACTTTCCAGATGTAAGGATTCGCCCCAAACGAAGCCACAGCCGCACAGTTGAGCACATGTGTAACGCTATCCAGACGCGGGTCGGCAGTAAACCGCTCTGGTTCCGCGAGATCGCCAATAAGAATGTTATCTGTGGTCAGTGACTCCAACAGATTTTGTGCCACGCCAAATTTAGCCAGATTGGATTGCAACCGACTCAGTCCTTCGGTGGGTGAATCACCGCGCACCAGCAGTAACAGTCGATTATTCTCGCTTTTCTTCAATAAGTTAACCGTTACTGCTCCGCCTAAAAATCCGGTTGCGCCAGTAATTAAAATCGTATTCATAGTATTCAGCTATCAGTTGGTTTCTGGACGAAAACGGTCCATTGAGCGTGGCTTCGAATGTATGCCCGCGCAGATAAATGGCGAATAAATGCGATCTGCACAAGGTGAGGGAAAAAGCGGTCCAGTTAGCTTTCGTTTATCTCTGATAACCATCCGTCATTTTATTTCTCACCGTTCGTCTATTCTGAGATTAAAAAACCGCCGCGATATAAAAATGTCGTAAAAATTTCGCTGCCAGGCGTAAAAATGCAGGTCACAAAACCACCACCCGCTATTAACCGTTCGGGTAAACAGGTATGTTCGCCGTCATAGACACAGCCATCGCCGTTCCACGCTGATAAGAAACAGGAAATATATGAGTCAGACCGAGAAACAGTCTCTGCCTGCTGGCATGTTGGCCGCCGCAGGGATCGTGTTTGGTGATATCGGTACCAGCCCGCTTTACACCCTGAAAGAGTGCCTGTCGATCTTACCGGATGGATCAATCTCAACCACTGCCGTGATGGGTTTTCTGTCACTGATTTTCTGGGCGTTAACCCTGATCGTTACCCTGAAATATGTCTGCTTTGTCATGCGTGCCGACCATGATGGTGAAGGCGGTATTTTAACGCTGATGTCACTGGCGCGTCGTAACGTCGGTCCGAAGATTGGTCACATCATTATTCTGGCCGGTTTGACGGGTGGCGCCTTCTTTTACGGTGATGGCATCATCACGCCGGCGATTTCGGTGCTCTCCGCCATTGAAGGGATTGAGGTGGTATCACCCCAACTCGACAAATACGTGGTCCCACTGGCGGTACTCATACTCACGCTGTTGTTCTTCATCCAGAAACACGGTACGGAAAAAGTCAGTAAAGTATTTGGGCCGGTGATGTTTGTTTGGTTCGTCTCGATTGGTTTACTGGGTATTCGCGGGATTGCGCTCAACCCCACGGTCTTGCAGGCGCTGAATCCCAGCTACGCGCTGACCTTTTTGCTGACTCATGAAGCGCTCGCCTTTGCCGCGATGGGTATGGTGGTACTGGCCGTTACCGGTGCCGAGGCGCTGTATGCGGATATGGGACATCTCGGCAAAGCGCCGATCCGCCTGGCGTGGCTGGTGATTGCCATGCCTGCCCTGGTGCTCAATTACTTTGGCCAGGGTGCACTGGTGATTGCGGATGCGAAGACGATCAATAACCCGTTCTTCAACCTCGCGCCGGGCTGGGGGCAAATTCCCCTGATAGTGCTGTCAACGCTCGCCACGGTGATCGCAGCCCAGTCGGTGATTACCGGCGTTTACACCCTGACGCATCAAGCGATTCGTCAGGGGTTTCTGCCACCCATGCGTATTGTGTTCACCTCGCATACTGAATCTGGCCAAATCTACATTCCCGTGGTGAACTGGCTGCTGTTTGTTGCGGTAACGGTGATTGTGCTGGCGTTCCGTCAGTCCTCGGCCCTCTCCTCCGCTTACGGTATCGTGGTGACCGGCACTATGGTGATCACCGCCTGTCTGGCCGGCGTGGTGGCGCTGCGTAACTGGAAATGGCCACTGCCGCTGGCGGTGATTTTCCTGCTATGTATGCTGAGCATTGACGTGCCGCTGTTTGCTGCGAACCTGATGAAACTGCTGTCAGGTGGTTGGGTTCCGGTACTGATGGCGCTGACCATGATGGGGTTGATGCTGGTCTGGAGCACCGAGCGTAATCGGTTAATCAAAAAATTGAACAACGATCCAGAAAGCCTGCAGGCGCTGGTGAAATCACTGGAAACCAATCCGCCCAGTCGTGTACCGGGTACTGCCATCTTCCTGGCGCGTAAAGAGTTTGAGATTCCACAGGCGCTGCTGCATAACCTCAAGCATAACCGGGTGCTGCATAAGCGCGTGGTGTTGCTGAACATCCGCACGACAGATACGCCACGCGTGCACAATCAGAAGCGCATCACCATCACCCAACTTTCGCCGTCCTTTTGGCAGGTAACCGCGGCATACGGCTGGCGAGAAGTCCCTTCAATGGCGGAGGTTTTACACCTGTGCGGACTGGAAGGTTTTGGCTGCACGCTGAATGAAGCGTCTTTCTTTACCTCACACGACACCCTGGTGATGAAAAAACGCCGCGGACTGGCAAGAATAAAAGGCGGCATCTTTCACTTCTGCCAACGCAATGCGCTGCGTGCGCATGAGCAATTTAATATTCCCCCCAATCGCGTTATCGAACTGGGTGGACAACGCGAGTTTTAACAAAATGGGGCGTGCATGACGCCCCAATCAACTTATTGCCCTGCCACAAATGTAACCAGATGAAAGAATATTCCCGAAAGTTTAACGGAGTTGTGGCTGAACTTTTCTTAACAACTAATTAGCAATTAAAGCTAAAACGCATAACCTCAAAAGGTGTTTATTAAGCCTACCGGCACTCATTACCTGCCGTGCGCAACTGCCGGAATGTATAAAATCACTATCAACAATAAAATGCATAGCTTCGAAATCGGCTCAGCAGTTATTTTGAGGAGTAAGACCATGAAAGAACTTATTAATGACGTTATCTCTATTTTCACACCGCAAAATGTTAAACCCGTTTTAGTCCGTGCGGATTTGACCCATCGTGAATTATCATCAATTCATCCTGTGGGCTTTACTTCCGTGAGCTGGGCCACTTCGATGGAAGAACTGACTGATGCGATTGTGAAAAAAACGCTCGCTGCAGGGGCCGTGGGTTATCACATCACTGATGTTGAATCCCATGAGCCGGGCCACGATGGTCAGCATGTAATGGCGGCTACCGCAACCCTGTACCATATCAATAGCAAAGTGGCGTACGGCTAATGTTAACCCCCCCTTCGCTGTTGCATTTAAGCCTGCCACTCTTGTGACAGGCTTTTATCTGCAAAGTATTCGGCGAGAAAATCAATAAACACTTTCATGCGCGGCGATTCCGATGTCCGTTGCGTATACACCGCCCAGATATTCGCCTGCTGATACCACTGCGGTAAAACATGGACCAATTCGCCAGTGCTGAGAAAAGGCACCACATCCCATGCCGAGCGGAGCGCAATCCCGTGTGACTTCAACGCCCAGTTTAAAATGACCTTGCCACTGTTTGACGAATAATGGCTATTAAGGCGGCACAATACCTGTTGCTTACCGTCAGTCAGCGCCCAATTGCCGAATGAATTGTTCTTTTCGTTGATGATAAGACAGCTATGGTCAATTAATTCATCCAGCGAATTGACCGCCCCAGCGCGCGCTAAATATTCAGGGGATGCGCAAAGAATACGCCGATTAACGGCCAGTTTACGCGCGATGTAAGAGTGATTCAGATTATCGCCAACCTGTATATCCACATCGGTGCCAGATTGCATCAAATCAATCTCACGATCGCTTAAAATGAGTTTGATATTTAAAGATGAATGCTGAGAAATAAAGGCTGAAATGGCATCAGATAAATACGTCTGACCAAATCCCAGCGAACAGCCAACGGTCAACTCACCGGTTAATTCACCGCGCCACTGCTGAAAATTATTCAGAAACGCATCCATTTCCTGCACCACTTGCAGCGCCCCCTCCAGCGCTTTCTCACCTTCTGGCGTCAGGCGCATCACCCGATTGGTGCGGAAGAAAAGCCGGGTGTCGAGCTGTTTCTCAAGAATGGCGATACGTTTGCTGATATACGATGGAGACTGGCCCAGCTCCACGGCAGCGCGACCAAAACCACCATGACGCGCCACGCTGATAAACACATAGAGGTCTTCGACAGAGGGCCAGCCCTGTAGCGGTTTCTGAACGTTTTTCCCGGCAAGCAAGAGCTTCATACTATTACGCAGTTAGCCAACATCGAGCGGTTATAACACAGAATCGAGAAAGCCCTGAAGCTGTGCTAAAAATACCGCCGGGACTTCTTCCTGTGGGGAATGCCCACAAGGCAGTGCCTTGCCCTGCACATTAATGGCCTTCTCCTGCCAGGTTTCAACCACATCGTATAGCTGACCGACCGTGCCCTTTTCCCCCCACAGCAATTGAAGCGGACAAACGATGCGTTTGTCGCTGTCCTCTGCATCGTGCTCTAAATCCACCGTGGCGGCCGCGCGGTAATCTTCGCAGACGGCGTGGATCATCTCGGGCTGCTGATAGCAGCGCAAATAATCATTGAATACCGCTTCTGAAGTCGCCCCCGCTGTCTTGAGTTGACCATCAATATGTTTTCGCAGGAAGAAAGCCGGATCGTGTCCGATCATTGTCTCCGGCAGTGGATAAGGCTGGATCAGAAAGAACCACCAAAAATAGCGCGTAGCAAACGCCTTATCGGTCTGCGCATACATGGTGGCAGTCGGGGCGATATCGACGAAAGTGCCGCAAGCCACTTTCTCCGGATGGTCAAGCGCCAGACGATGTCCAACCCGGGCACCGCGATCGTGTCCGACAAACGCGACACGCGAAAGACCCAGTGCATCAATCAACTGGCTGATATCTTCAGCCATGGCGCGTTTTGAATAGGCCAGATGGCGTTCGTCGCTGGCGGGTTTGTCGCTGTCGCCGTAGCCGCGCAGATCAGGCAGGATCACCTGGTATTTTTGCGCCAGCTGCGGAGCGATTTTACGCCACGCCAGATGATTTTGTGGATGCCCGTGCAGCATCAGCAACGGCGGTCCTTCGCCCCCGATTGCCACGCGTAGTGTGATACCGTTGTCCAGCGTGACCGCTTTCAAGGCAAATCCGTCGATAAACGGCGATGCGCCGCAACCCTTGATGTCACTCATGCTGTTTGTCCTTTAACCCGCTGCAGCCAGGGGCGCTGAGCAAAGTGCCGATGTTCAAACTGCGTAATGTCAGTCTCGTATTGGAGCGTCCAGTCTACCGCGCTGCCGCCACCCATTAACATCTCACGTTTGAGCGCGCTGACCTCAAAATGCAACACCTGCTGATTGAAGGTGAGGGTCTTATCTTCCAGAGAAACCGTAATCTGGTTGTGTTCTGCATCAGCGGTAGCAGCGCTGAGCTGCTGATACGCCTCCTCACTTAGCGTTAGCGTCAATACGCCGTTGCGCTGGCAGTTATCGTCAAAGATGCCGGCAAAACTGGTGCCGATGATGGCGCGAATGCCCAGCTGATTGAGTCCCCACACCGCATGTTCGCGACTGGAACCACAGCCAAAGTTGGGTCCTACCAGCAAGAATGCCGCGTTCTTTCCGGCAGGCTGGTTGAGGATAAACGCGGGATTCGCACTGCCGTCGGGCAAAAATCGCAGGTCAAAGAACACGCCCCGATCCAAACCCTGGCGATCGATGCCTTTCAGAAACTGCTTTGGCATGATCACATCCGTATCAATGTTGGCCGCCGGTAAATGGGCAATGCGTCCGGTGATGCTGTGAAAAGCGTCCATATTAAACCTCTACTGTCGTGAAGTTGCGTACATCGACCAGATGACCGGCCACCGCAGCGGCGGCGACCATCGCCGGGCTCATTAAATGGGTTCGTGCTCCTGCACCCTGGCGGCCCGCAAAATTGCGGTTGGTTCCTGAAGCACAGCGATCGCCGGGTTCCAGGACATCTTCATTCATTGCCAGGCACATTGAGCACCCCGACTGCCGCCACTCAAAACCTGCATTGATAAAAATGTCGGCTAAGCCTTCAGCCTCTGCTTGCTGACGCACCTGTGTGGAGCCTGGCACGATGATCCCGCGCACGTGTCGGGCGATTTTGCGCTCGCCAATCACCGCTGCTGCAGCGCGCAAATCTTCGATTCTGCCGTTGGTACAGGAGCCAATAAACGCATGGGTGATGGCGATGTCAGACAGGCGCATGCCAGGTTCCAGCCCCATATATTTCAGTGCGGCTTGTATTGCCTGCTGTTTAATCAAATCGGGTTCGTATTGCGGATCAGGTACACAGCCGCCAATAGCACAGGTCTGATCCGGGCTGATGCCCCAGGTCACTTTAGGTTCAAGGTCGCTGCAATCCAGCTCAATCGCACGGTCGAATTTGGCCCCGTCATCACTGCGCAAAGTCATCCATTCGGCCTTTGCCTGCTCCCACAATGCACCCGTTGGCATTTGCGGTTTGCCCTGGATGTAGGCGAATACCTTCTCATCTGGCGCAATAATCGCTCCGCGTGCACCGGCCTCGACAGCCATATTGCACAGCGTCATGCGCCCTTCCATACTCAGCGCGTCAATCGCCGGGCCGTCAAACTCGATGGCATAACCGGTTGCCCCTGAGGCGCCAATATCTTCAATCAACGCCAGAATGATGTCTTTAGCCGAACAGCCATAAGGCAGCTCTCCCGTTACCGTGACGCGCATGGTTTTCAGCGTGCGATAAATCAGGGTTTGCGTGGCGAGAAGATGTTCAATTTCTGATGTTCCGATGCCGAAACCCAACGCGCCAAATGCGCCATAGGTGGTGGTGTGGCTATCACCGGCGGCAATCACCATGCCGGGCATGACCAGTCCCTGCTCATGCGCAACCACATGCTCGATGCCCTGGCGCGGGTCCATGACATCAAACAATTCGATGCCAAAGTGGGCGGCATTTTGACGGAAGTAATCCACCTGCAGCTGCCCGCCGGCATCGGTCATCGCATCGTCACGCTCAGGACGCGTGGGATTTACGTGATCGACATTGAGTAAGATAGTCGCCGGACGACGTACCGGGCGATGATGTTCACGCAGCCCGCTAAAGGCCTGCGGGCTAGTGTATTCGTTGAGTATTGATCGATCAATATAGAGCAACACATGCCCTTCATCGTCTAACTGACGTACCACATGCTGATCGATCAGTTTTTCATACAGTGTTTTGTTAGCCATGCGATTGCCCACATAAAAGTATCAACAAGTCATTAGAGACTCTAGGGTAATACAGTTGTGGTTAAGACTATGAACACAGTGCGTGAAGTGATGGTTTATGAAGTGTGTTTAATGGGCGACCTCACAGCCGCCGATAGAAGTATGATGCTACTGCAAGCGTTCGAAGCGATAAGGTGCGGGATCGATAAGCGGCGTATGCCCGGTCACCAAATCTGCGGCTAACTGCCCGGCTGCGGGTGATGTCCCGAAACCATGCCCTGAAAAGCCCGTCGCCAAAGTTAGCCCAGGTATCGAAGCCACTGGGCCAATCACCGGGTTCGAATCCGGGGTAACATCTATCACGCCAGCCCATGACTCCGCCATCTCCGCCTGCTGGAACACCGGCCACGCCGCGCGAAGGTTGCGCATCGCTTCCTGGTTCAGTGCCGGATTGGCAAGAGGGTCCAGCGTGCGGACCTGCTCAAAGGGTGAACGCCGATTGTTGCGCCAGCGACGTGCCAGTGCAAGATCCTTCACAAAGTATTTGCCCAGCGAAATCCGCAGGTTGTCACGCGCCTGCCGTAGCTGAGGCATATAACGTGTGCCGATCAATAGATGATCAAGCGTTATTGGCGCATCCAGCGCACCGCGTTGAGTGATGATAAAGCCACCGTCCTGGTGTTTTCGGAATGAGAAGTCAGGAGCGCCTACCGCTATATTGGCCGGTCCTTCCAGCGGTTTGGTACGCATCACCGAACAAATCAGCGGCAGCGTCGGCAGATTAATACCGTGATTGCCAAGGAAACGACGCGACCAGGCACCTGCCGCCAGCAACACCTGGTCACAACGAATCTCACCGCGTTCGGTCATCACACCACTGACCTTGCCGTTGCTGGTGACCAGGCCACGCACCGCACAGTGATCCATGATAATCGCCCCCCTGGCGATGGCGGCATTCGCCATCGCGCTGGCCGCCAGCGTGGGTTCGGCTCGCCCGTCGGAAGCAGTGTAAATCCCGCCTGCCCATTTCTCCGCACCGCCTGGCACTTGTGCTGCAATTTGTGCGTGGCTGAGCAAGCGCGTATCCAGGCCAGCGGCACTAACCCCGCTTAACCATTTTTCATGCAGTGACATCTGCTGCTCGTTGCGTGCCACAAACATAATGCCAGCCTGACGATATCCCACGTCACTGCCAACCCGCGCGGCCATCCCCGCCCACAAGCGGTCAGCGGCCTGCGCCAGCGGGATATCCTCCAGCGCACGACTGGTTTTACGGATCCAGCCGAGATTGCGGGAAGACTGTTCGCCCGCAATCCGCCCCTTTTCCAACACCACGACGGGAATATTGCGCTCCGCCAGCGTCAGTGCGGCGGTCAACCCTACAATCCCGCCGCCAATAACGACCACCGTGGTGGCATCCGGCAACGTTGGCGAAGGCGTAACCGGAGAAATAACAGGTGCCATAGCGCGTCTCCCACCCTTACAGGGCTACGGTAATTTCCTGAACCTGAGCGTTACCGGCCCCGCGATAGGCCGTAACTTCCAGTTCAACTTTATAAACGGTCGATCCCAGCGGCGGGCAAGTCACTGTCGAGGCGGGATTAATTCCGCGGAACTTCTCACCAATGATCGCCATCACTGCAGGTACATCCGCCGGATTCTGAATAAACACGCGCGAGCACACCACATCCTGTAATGAGGCATCGATGGCTGCCAGTGCGGCTTCGATATTGGCAAACACCTGCAAAGTCTGCTCGCGCAGGTCTTCGGGAATTTCTTTGGTTTGTGGGTTGCGACCGGCAGTGTTGGAGACATAAATCCAGTTATCCACGGCCACGATGCGCGAATAACTCGCCTGCTCTTCAAATTTCGAACCGGTTTTTACTTTAATGATATTGGTCATGATGTTTTCTCTATTAATGAATGATTTAGCTTAAAACCGGTGATTCCCACAGGTTGAGTTTGACGCCAATGCCTTTTTCCAGTGCGTTGCGATACAACACCGTGCCCCAGGCCACATCTTCCACCGGCATACCACCGACAGACATGATGATGATTTCGCTATCGTTTTGGCGGCCAGGCGCCTCGCCGGCGACAATTTTGCCAATATCTTCCAGCTGCTCCGCCTGCAGCTGCCCTTCAGCGACCATATCCATAAAGCGCACACCGATAATCGGCACGCAGCGATGCGCAGGCTTGGGAACTTCATCAAACCAGGCATGATAGAGTCCGGTGTTATCCAGCACCTTACGCACATCCGACTGCTCCATTCCTTCATCGATATTGCACAGCGCAGGCATGGCGAGGAACGCGCCAGCTTTCACCCATTCACGTTTCACCAGCGGATAAGTGGCGGGATCACCGACTTCACCTGAGCTGCAATAAGTGACAATGTCACTATCGCGCACTACCGCTTCCAGTGAGTCGACAATTTCTATCTGCTTAATTTGTGGATAGGTCTCCTGCACCCAGGTAATGAAGTTATCGAGGCTGCGCTGGCCGCGTCCTTTGACTTTGATGGTGTCGATGTGTGGGCAAACAGCAATAAATGCCGCAACAGCGGTTTTTCCCATCACGCCCGGTCCGAGCAAACCGATCACGCGAGAATCCTTTCGCGCCAGATGACGTGCGCCGACGCCCGGCACCGCCCCGGTGCGATACGCCGACAGCAGATTGGCTGACATATGCGCCAGCGGCGCGCCGGTATCCGCATCATTGAGGGTGAACATCAGAATCGAGCGCGGCAGCCCTTTCTCACGGTTGGCGATGTTGGAGCCATACCACTTGACCCCAGCCGTGCCGAAATTGCCGCCAAGGTAGGCAGGCATCGCCATCATGCGGCGATCGGCAGTGGGTTTTGGCATCGTCGGGAACGGCGAATTTTCCGGGAAGGTCACCATCGCGCCGTGTGAATCATTGTTGGATCCGGCCATGCGATAGTCGCCGTGATACAACAGGCCAAACATCTCTTCCATGGTATCGACACAGGCGGCCATATCGGTCACGCCCGCACGAATCATGTCTTGCTCCGACAGGTAAATAAAATCAATCCGGGTTGAATCACTCATAAGTCGCCTCATCAATCAGTCTTTTGGTCTATTTCCCGCCGTGGCGAGCGCTGCCATAACTAGCGATTTCACTGGCTAAAACCGTCTTAGGTGTCGATGGTCTTCGCTGGGTGAAATAGAAATAGCGCGTCAGTTGTCGAGCTGTATTGAATATTTGCGACATGACGAAATTCGTGCGTGGCACAGTCCTTGCATCACACAGACAGTAAATAGCCCGCAGCGGAGCCCGCCATGACACAATTGCCTCTCTATCGCCACAGTGGATTTCAACCCGAGCAGCCATGGTTTGTGCTGAACGCCGCGCAGCATTATTCGCTGATTGCGTCAGACAACCCGGCTATTTCCCATTTCTACAGTTTTGATGTGGCGCAGAGTGCCAGCATGACGCTGGCGATTCCCGACGGCTGCGTGGATATCGTGTTTGATTGCGATGCGCAGCGGCCAGCAGCACGCGTGTGTGGCACCACGCTGGAAGCGCGCGGTGCCGATATGCAGCATAACCACCACTATTTTGGTGTGCGCTTCGCACCGGGCATCATTCCTGATTTCCTCGATGTGATGGCAGAAGAGATTCCCGATCGTGAGTTTAATTTCCTCGATGTGGTGCCGGATGCACGGTTAGCCTTTGAACAGATCGTGCAGACGCGCGATTTTTCGCGGCAGATTGCTTTGTTCAACGCCAGTTTCACGCCGCGCCTGGTGCGCAAAGCTTCCGCCGTCACATCCTTGATCATCCACACCATGCGCCAGCAGAAAGGCAACATTCGCATTGATCAACTGGAAGCGCTGACCGGCTACACCTGCCGCACTATCCAGCGCCAGTTTCGCCAGGATACCGGGATGTCACCCAAGGCTTTTAGCCGCATTTTGCGCTGCCAGTCGGCGCTGGGCAGCATTCACTTACAGCAGGAAGTATCGTTTAGCGATCTGGCCTTTGATCTTGGATTTAGCGATCAGTCGCACTTCCTGCGCGAGTTTAAAAAGTTTGTCAGCACCACGCCCTGTGATTATCAGCGGCGTATTTCGCATGATGCCTATTTCCATCGTTTGCGTTTCCACTGAGCACTAAAAGGGTGCAGCGTTGCACTGTGACGCTGTCCGATTTTTTCTATCCGCCAGATGCTCAGCTGAGAAATGATGCCGCTATGTTACCGGCCTCAGGCGGCACAGATTGCCTGAGAACTTTCTCTTAGCGGTTGAGGGCTTTGGCGATGAATAAGGATTCCGGCTTACGCAAAAATACGTTGGGTTTGTTTTCTCTGGTCTTTTTTGTCGTCGCGGCAGCCTCGCCGCTGACAGGCGTGGTGGGCGGCTTGCCGGTGGCGATTATTTCTGGCAACGGCGGTGGCATTCCGGTGTTTTATATTCTCTCGTGTATTATTTTGATGTTATTCGCCGTGGGCTTTATTGCCATGAGCCGTCATGTCAATAATGCGGGGGCCTTTTATACCTATATCTCTAAAGGAATCGGCGAAAACTGGGGCGCTTCCGCGTCAGTATTAGCGCTGATGGCGTATATCTCTATTCAGATAGCCATCGTCGCAATGCTGGGATTCTTCACGCAGTTATTTATTGAAGAGCACTTTTCAGCCCATATTCCCTGGTGGGCATTGAGCATGCTATTTGTGCTGGTATGCTGGGTATTGAGCATTAAACGCGTCGAAGTCGGTGGAAAATTACTCGGCATATTAATGCTGGCGGAAGTGGCTATTGTGTTACTCACCGACGTGATGCTGTTAATCAAAAAAGTCGGTCCTTACAGCTTCCAATCGTTCGAGCCATCGGTGTTTATGCAGGGCAACCTTGGCATCGCCTTTATTTTCACCATCGCCGCTTTTATCGGTTTTGAATCTACCGCCATATATGCGGAAGAGTGCCGTGCCCCACATAAAACTGTGCCGCGTGCCACAGTTTGTGCCTTGTTACTGATCACGGCATTTTTCTGTTTCACCAGTTGGTCACTGGTGCAGGCATACGGTTTTGATCAGATTGTCGCGATTGCCAGCAAAGATCCCGGCAACTTCGTGTTTAACATTACCCGGCAATATGTTGGACAGTGGGCTGTAGAAACCATGTCGGTATTGCTGATCACCAGTTTATTTGCAGCGGCGCTGGCGTTTCATAACAATATTTCACGGTATTTGTTCAGCATTAGCCGCGATGGTCTGATCTGGAAAGAGTTGTGCAAAACTCATCCCACTAACGGCACGCCACATAATGCCAGCCACGTTCACAGCGTGATCATGCTGATGCTACTGGCAGGTATGGGCAGCGCGGGATTGGACCCGATGGTGCACATCTTCGCTATCGGTTCTGCCGTCGCCACACTGTGTATTTTGATTTTACAACTGGGCGTTTCCGCTGCCGTGATACTGTTCTTCCGTCGGATGGAGAATAGCGAAAATCCATTCACCGTATTCTGGGCACCGTTACTGTCAATGGTGTGCATGAGCGTGACGATTATTTTGGTGGTTAATAATCTGCAATCCTTAAGCGGCAGTGATTCCAGCGTGGTGAAGATGATTCCCTGGTTCATTGCTGGCTGCGCCTTGATGGGATACGGTATGTCGCTGAAACGCAATTTTAAAGCTCGCGCTTAGTCATCGTCGTGGTGCGCAGCCATGCGCACCCAGTTAGCGAGTAAATATTTAACCTGGCGTTATGGTGTTTTATTTGACCTAAGTCGCGATGCTCGCTATAAAGAATAACCGCGCAGTACTCACGGATATATCTCCCTACCTTTCGCATTCATTGCTTAAATTCCCGCAATATTGGTTTTATGTAAGTTAAGTAATTAACACCAATACTTTATTAACTAAAAACAAGTTAATCTTTTCGTAACAATCTTTTAATTTGCAAACCGAAATTTTAACGTTCACCTGCAAAGTACAAAGATCAGGATCAGAATGACTCACTCTAAAAAAATCGTGTCTGCCCTTTCACTGGTAGCGCTGCTTGTTTCTTCAGTGGTCCACGCTGAAAACGCACCAGAAAAAACCGATGTTCTGTTGATTGGCGGCGGCGTCATGAGCGCCTCACTGGGAACCTGGCTACAGGAACTGCAACCAGGCTGGAAGCAACTGATGGTTGAGCGTCTGGATGGCGTCGCACTGGAATCGTCTAACGGCTGGAACAACGCCGGTACCGGTCACTCTGCGAACATGGAACTGAACTACACGCCAGAGCGTGCAGACGGTTCAATCGACGTGAGCAAGGCGCTGGAAATTAACGAAGCTTTCATGATTTCCCGTCAGTTCTGGACCTCTCAGGTACAGCGCGGCGTAATGCATGACCCGCGTTCATTCATCAACTCCACCCCACACATGAGCTTTGTCTGGGGCGATAAAAACGTTGAGTATCTGACTAAGCGTTACGATGCACTGCAGAAAACCACCCTGTTCCAGGGCATGAAGTTCTCAACCGATCACAAGCAGATTGAGCAGTGGGCTCCGCTGGTGATGGAAGGTCGCGATCCTAATCAGAAAGTGGCAGCCACCTGGACGCCAGTCGGTACTGACGTTAACTACGGTGAAATCACCCGTCAGTTGATTGGCAGCCTGAAGAAAGATCAGAACTTCAAATTAGAAACCTCATCAGAAGTTACTGATTTCAAACGTAACAGCGATAATTCATGGCACGTCACCATCAAAGATGTGAAGAGCGGTGAGAACCGTTCGGTTGACGCGAAATATGTGTTTATCGGTGCAGGCGGCGCGGCCATCAAACTGCTGCAGAAAACCGGTATTCCTGAAGCGGATAACTACGGCGGCTTCCCGGTCGGGGGTTCGTTCCTGATGACCGAGAATCCAGAAGTGACCAGTCGTCACCTGGAAAAAGTGTACGGCCAGGCTTCAGTCGGTGCGCCACCGATGTCTGTTCCACACATCGATGCCCGTAATCTGGACGGTAAACGCGTAGTGCTGTTTGGGCCGTTCGCGACCTTCTCCACCAAATACCTGAAGAATGGCTCACTGTTCGATCTGTTAAGCGCTACCACCACCAGCAACATCATGCCGATGACTCACGTGGGTATCGATAACTTTGACCTGGTGAAGTACCTGATTGGTCAGGTGATGCTGAACGACGACGATCGTTTTGCCGCGCTGAAAGAGTATTACCCGAACGCACGTAAAGTAGACTGGAAACTAATCCAGGCGGGTCAACGCGTACAGATCATCAAGAAAGATGCGGATAAAGGCGGCGTGCTGAAACTCGGCACCGAAATCGTGACCGATCAGCAGAAAACCGTGGCGGCCCTGTTGGGTGCATCACCAGGTGCTTCAACTGCTGCGCCAATCACCCTCGACGTGATGAAGAAGTTGTTCCCGGAGCAGTTCGCTTCTCCTGAGTGGCAAGAGAAGATTCGCGGCATTATTCCAAGCTTCGGCCAGAAACTGAACGGTAACACCGCACTGACTCAGCAGGTCTGGGACAACACCGCTGCTACGCTGCAGTTGACCAAACCACCGGTCATCAACATGGGTGATCAGTCCGTTGCCCCTACGCAGGCTAAGCCTCGTGCAGAATCCGCTAAGCAGGATATGGCGCTGTAATTCTCCTTCGCGCTAATGAAGAAAGCCGGACAATGTCCGGCTTTTTTGTGTCTGGAATAAGGTCAAATCGCATAGCAGACACTCAACCTTCTGCGTGCTAAAATTGGGTATCATTGAATGAGGCAAAGACATGAATAAATCTGCATCATTAAGTGTTGCTAATCAGGTACGTGAACTGGCTAAAGTTCACCACGTAACGGCTGACCGTGATGGTATGAGTCGCATGGCTGTTGCAATTACTCGCCTGGCCGATGACATCGTAGAACTTGATGTCATCGAACAACTTCTGGTTAATCTGAAGAAAAAAGGCATTTTAACCAAGGCAGAAACGCTGGAGATGCAAGGCGACTATCTGCGTGAGAAAAGACAAATTAAACAGATTTACAGATAATAAATCTTAATGGCTGTTATTCATCCCCCAAACCAGTGCCTGTCTTGCATGGGCAATACGCGGTTGGCGCAGAGCGCTGGGTAACCAGATAAGGTGATAGAGAATTTCCGTATCCCCCACTGGCGCGTCCAGCACCACCAACTCCCCTTGCGCGATTTGCGCCTGGCATAAAAATGCTGGCATCACCGACCAGCCAAATCCGCCGCAGAGTAAACTTCGCAAACCACGTAAATCCTGCCCAACTACCGCAGGTAACAGCGTCTGGTATTTAATGCGATTTTTATCCAGCCAATGATCAATCAAAGAGAGTTTTAGGTCATAAGCCAGCAAAGGTTCTTTAATCAAATCCGCAGAAAAATCTGCACTGTTGTGTAAGCGAGCCGCCACGGCCGGTGCAGGCACTGCAACCACACGGTCCTGAAAAATCACTTCCCCCTTTAAACGTGGATCGGTCACCGGATGTGCCGTCACGCCGAGATCACAGTGCCCTTCAATCACCATCTGCGCAACGAGCGGACCATCACCGCTGTGCATATGCACGCGAATGCCGCTTTCAAGCAGAGGAAGCAGCTCACTTGATAATTTCTCCGCCATAAAATCAGCATGTCCAATGATCTGCAACGTTCCACTCACATCCATCGATCGGGCACGCGCGGATGATAAAGCAGACTCTGCGGTATCCAGAGAGTTGCCTATATCAGCGGCCAAATCGTCGGCAGCGGCCGTCGGCATTACGCCATGGGCCTGACGTTCAAACAGCGGTCGACCCACTGCGACTTCCAGGCCGCTAATGTGTTGCGAAACCGCAGGCTGCGTCAGATTCAGTGCGCGCGCCGCACCGGAAATTGAGCGCTGGCGATACACTTCCATAAACGTTCGTAAGCGAACCAGTGACATAGTGCCCCATAAATTATTTTATACCCCTGCCAAAATAGCCTTGTTAGCCGTCAAACACCAGCGCGAGTAAGCTGCCCACATCTTGAAACGCACGGGAAAAATCATGTCACTTCAGCAAGAATTACTGCATGTGCTGCACACAATGAAACAGGCTCATCTGCAGAACGAACCTGCTAGCGCCGAACTTCGCCGCGATCGCTTATTACGCAGCGTGGCATTAATTCGCGAGAATCATGCTGCGTTTACTGCGGCTATCAGCGCCGATTTTGGTCATCGCAGTGCCTATCAAACCCAGGCGGCCGACCTGATGACCACCATCAACATGTTGCAGCACTCCGCCGAGCATCTGGAGCAGTGGATGCAGCCGGAGATCGCCGAAGTCCCGGTTGCGGGTATGCAGGCGCGCATCGAACAACAACCTTTAGGTGTCGTTGGCATTATCAGCCCGTGGAATTTCCCGATTAACCTGGCATTTGGCCCATTGGCCGGTGTGTTTGCTGCGGGCAACACTGCGATGCTAAAACCCTCTGAGCTGACACCCCACACCTCGGCATTACTGGCGGAGTTAGTGCCGCGTTACTTCGCCGCCAATGAACTCAGCGTGGTTCTGGGTGACGCCAGAGTGGGACAAGCGTTTAGCGCTCTGCCATTCGACCATCTGGTCTTCACCGGCAGCACCGCCGTCGGAAAGCATGTGATGCGTGCAGCGGCAGAGAATCTGGTGCCTGTTACGCTGGAACTGGGTGGAAAGTCGCCGGTGGTGATCGACGCAGATGCGGATGTGGCAATGGCGGCAGCCCGAACCCTGACCATAAAAACCTTTAACGCCGGTCAAATTTGTATATCACCGGATTACCTATTACTTCCGTATGCCGCTGAAGCGGAATTTATCACCGCGTCACAGCAGTTCATGCATCAGACGTACCCAACGCTGCAAAGCAACGTGGATTACACCGCCATAATCAGTGCTCGTCATTATCAGCGATTGATCGGTCTGATCGAAGATGCCCGAGCTAAAGGTGCCCGGATCGTTAGCCTGGCCCCTGCGGGTGAGCCGGACTTTGATGCGCAAAGCCGCAAAATCGCGCCGCATTTGATCCTCAATGTCTCCGAAGAGATGGCAGTCATGCAGGAAGAGATTTTTGGCCCGCTGCTGCCAGTCAAAAGCTACAGCGGAGAGGTAGAGGAAGCGATTCGCTATATCAATGCGCATCCACGTCCACTGGCCGCTTACTATTTTGTCCATGATAAACAGCGTCAAAAGCTGATGGCTCAGCACACCACTTCTGGCGCACTGGTGATAAATGATGTCATGACCCATGCTTCTCTCGACAGCCTGCCATTTGGTGGCGTGGGCGCATCCGGTATCGGCGCGTATCACGGGATTCACGGATTCCGTCGTTTCAGTCACGCCAAGCCGATTGTGATCCAGGATGAGGCGGGCACCACAAATTTACGGCTGCGTGCGCCCTATCAGGACAAAAGCGCAGCATTGACTGCATTACTGAATAACCAACATTAATCGAGGACAGACAATGAAAATTTTGATGGTTCTAACATCACATGACGCGTTGGGCAACACCGGCAAAAAAACCGGGTTCTGGCTGGAAGAGTTCGCCGCACCCTACTTCGTGTTTAAAGATGCGGGTTCCGAAGTGGTGTTGGCTTCTCCGGCGGGTGGACAACCGCCGCTGGATCCAAAAAGTGATTTACCTGAATTTCAGACTGCTATGACCGAACGTTTCAAATCTGATGCGGCGGCACAGCAGGCGCTGGCCAATACCGTGAAGTTGGCAAGCATTGATCAGCAGGATTTCGATACGGTCTTTTATCCTGGCGGCCACGGTCCACTGTGGGATCTGGCGGAGTCAGCAGACTCCATCCAGTTGATCGAATCTTTCGATCGTGCGGGTAAGCCGATGGGTTTTGTCTGCCATGCACCTGGCGCATTGCGCCATGTGAAAGCTGCGAGCGGCGCCCCGTTAATTCAGGGTAAGCAGGTCACCGGCTTTACCAATAGCGAAGAAGCAGCCGTTGAGCTGACCGACGTGGTGCCTTTCCTGATTGAGGATGAGTTCATCAAACTGGGCGCGCATTATCAAAAAGGCACGGACTGGGCACCGTTTGTCGTACAAGACGGTCAGTTGATCACCGGGCAAAATCCGGCCAGCTCAGAAGATGTGGCGAAAGCGCTGCTGCTGCAACTGGCAGCACAACAGCCTTAATCGCGTTAAAGCGCATCACTGCTCTGGCGGTGATGCGCCCTCGTCTTATTAACCCTCCCATTAATGAATTTTGCTCATAGGTGCTAGTAGACTGGCGCACCTAATCAATCCCTTCCGCCTTTGTTAAGCTACCCCGCAATCCCTTTTCCATCACTGTATTCAAGCCCTGGCACCGCACAGGCCCCATCCTTTTCTTATAAAAAGACACTATGGATATCAAAACTGCAACGCATCCTCCGGATATGAAAACCGGCATCGCTTTTATTATTATTCTTAGCGCGCTGATGGCATTTACCTCGCTCTCAACCGACATCTATCTTCCGGCGATGCCCGCGATGTCAGCCGCGTTACACGGCGATTCGGAACTGACGGTCACCGGATTCCTGATTGGCTTTGCCATCGCACAGCTAATCTGGGGCCCGATTAGCGATCAACTCGGCCGAAAAACACCGCTATATATCGGGATGATTATCTTTGCTGTCGGCTCAGCGGGATGCGCACTCTCCAGCGACATGCCTCAGATTGTCTTCTGGCGTGTCATTCAGGCCGCTGGCGCCTGCACCGGCCCGATGCTGGCGCGTGCCATGATCCGCGACCTTTTCAGCCGCACGCGTGCTGCGCAGATGCTATCGACGCTGATCATTGTTATGGCGATTGCCCCTATCGCGGGGCCATTAATGGGTGGGCAAATCATTCGTTACTCGCAATGACCGGTGATTTTCTGGTTTCTGGCGGTAGTCGGCGCATTGATGTTCATATCACTGCTCTGGCTTCCTGAAACACTGCCGGCAGAAAAACGGGTAACGGCGTCACCTCGGCAAATAATGGGTAATTATCGCACCCTGCTGCAAAATAAAAACTTTATGCGTTTTACCTTATGCGTGACTTTTTATTACGTTGCTGCTTACGCCTTTATTGTCGGTTCGCCTGCGGTGTATATCAGCTATTTCGGCATCGATCCGCAACATTATGGTTGGCTGTTCGCCATTAATATCCTTGGACTGGTGACGGTCAGCACCGTTAATAAACGTTTAGTGCAAAAGGTACGGCTTGAGACGCTGCTGAAATCCGCCTCTTTTATCGCCGCACTGATGACTTTCGTAATGTGTTTTGTACTGAAAACGCATCCGGCAGCATTGGCGGGATTGGTCATCTGTATCTTCATTTTCTTCTCAATGAACGGGATTATTGCAGCTTCAGCCACCGCGGCCGCGCTGGATGCCGTGCCGAATGCCACCGGTTCAGCCTCCGCGCTAATAGGTTCATTGCAATACGGTAGTGGGATTGTTTCCTCACTGCTGCTGGCAGGGCTTAACAACGGTACGCCCTGGATTATGGTGAGCATTATGACGGTATTCACCCTGCTCAGTTTTCTTAGCACGCTTGGCGGAGGAAAAGCCCAGCCAAAAATGGCAGAAATTTAATGCTGAAGTGAAATGTTAAATATGACATTAAACATTTGGTGCGGTGAGCCCAGCATGCAATTGCTAAATTCAAAATAGTCGGTAACGTCGTGGCTTCATCTGCTAATAAAAATAAGCGAGCTTAATTAATGAGCAACATCCAGTCTTCATTCCTTTCTTACACCGTGGACAACGAGACATTTGAAGGTTATTTAGTTTACCAGGCTGATAATAACACTGCTCAACCGGGCATTGTTATTGCGCCCAATTGGATGGGGGCCACCACTGATGTTGCTGAACAAGCCAAAGCCATTGCCGCCCACGGCTATGTGGTGCTGGTAGCTGACCTGTACGGTCAGGGTCAACGCCCCACTAACGGCGAAGAAGCGGGTGCGATGATGATGGCAGTGAAAGACACCCCCGCCGAAGTGGCGCGCATGCAGGCAGCCCTCAGCGCATTGCGCACCCAAACCACCGCCCCCGTCAACGCGGATAAGGTTGCGGCTATCGGTTTCTGCTTCGGCGGCCATTGTGCGCTTGAACTGGCACGTAGCGGCGCGGACATCAAAGCGGCCGCCTCTTTCCACGGCACGCTGGATACCCAGGGCGCTTATGACAGTCATACTATCCAGGCTTCACTGCTGGTACTGGACGGCGCGGCCGATCCTCTTGTGCCGCGCGAGCAGCTAGCCGCCTTCGCCAATGAGATGAACAGCAAAGGCGTTGACTGGCAGCTGGTGAGCTTTGCCGGTGCGGTGCACTCCTTCACCGATCCAAAAGCCGATAATGCTGGCGTATCGCAGTATCATCCGGAAGTGACGCAGCGTGCCTTCAAACGCCTGTATCAATTGCTGGATGAAGTGTTTTAATGACGCGGCGGGAGGATGACTAGCCTCCCGCTATTTCCCCGTCTTTCAGCGCACGCGTAAAATCCCGCCATCAATGGCCGCTACACTGGTTTTGCCACAAAACGCCATCGACAGATCAAACTCGTTACGGATGATGCTTAGCGCTGTGGTCACCCCTTCTTCACCTAGCGCCCCCAATCCATACAGCATACTACGCCCGATGTAGGTGCCTTTGGCGCCTAACGCTATGGCTTTTAATACATCCTGCCCGGAACGAATGCCGCCATCAAAATGCACTTCTATTCGATCGCCGACCGCCGCCACAATTTCCGGCAGCAGTGTAATTGACGAAGACACGCCGTCCAGCTGACGCCCACCGTGGTTGGAAACAATCAACGCATCGGCACCCGCTTCGATCGCCAGTTGCGCGTCAGTGGCATCCATTATGCCCTTCACAATCAACTTGCCGCCCCAGTGCCGTTTAATCCATTCGATATCTTTCCAGGAGAGCCGCGGATCATACTGTTGTGCCGTCCACTCCACCATCGAGTCAATGTTATCCACACCGCTTACATGCCCGATAATATTGCCAAAATTACGATGCTTCGTATTCAGCATCTGCCAGCACCAGCGCGGTTTAGTGGCAATATTGAGCACATTGCGCAGCGTCATTTTGGGCGGCGTGGAGAGGCCATTCTTAATGTCTTTATGGCGCTGACCAAAGACCTGCAAGTCCATGGTCACCACCAACGCGCTGCAGTTGGCCGCTTTAGCGCGATCGATCAGATTTGCCACAAACTGCCGGTCACGCAATACATAGAGCTGGAACCAAAATGGATGCCCCTGCGTGGCCTGAGATACAGCTTCCAGCGAACAGATGCTCATGGAAGAGAGCGTAAAGGGAATACCAAATTTTTTGGCTGCGCGTGCCGCATGAATTTCACCATCGGGATGGATCATGCCGGTCAGTCCGGTGGGGGCAATCGCCACCGGCATCGCGACATCGTGCCCCATCATTCGGCTTGCCGTGCTGCGTTCCGCAATATCCACCGCGACACGCTGACGAAATTCGATGCGGCGTAGATCAGCTTCGTTGGCGCGATAGCTATATTCCGTCCAGGAACCTGCATCGACATAGTCATAAAACATCTTTGGCACACGTTTTCGCGCCAGTTGCCGCAATTCTTCAATACAGGTAATGGTCACTTTTCCACCTGATAAAAAAAGCGGCCAAATAAAATAACATTTAGCCGCCTGCGATCACGCAAATACACACACAGATAACTTACGATTTCTCGTAGTCGGTATAGGCATTCTGTAGCACGATATGATCGGCAATATATTTTGCATCGTGCCACACGCCATAAATAAAGGAGGAGGCGCGATTCACCAGATTCGGTAAACCAAGGAAATAAATACGCCGCTCCGCTGAAATACCACGCTTATGGAAAGGCACGCCTTTCTCATCAAATGCATCCACACGCAACCAGCTAAAATCAAATTTAAACCCTGTCGCCCAGATAATAGAAGTGATACCGGCCTCGGCCAGGTTTAATTTCGTTAAAGGATTAATCAGGCAGTCTGGATCGGATAATAATGCCCAGGCCTGTGGCTCCAGCGGCAGATCCAGACCATTACGCTCGATATAAGCATCGGCATCACGTAGTACGTCGAAATAAGCTTTATCACCTTCTGCAATATTCTCAGCCAGGCCATCAGCAAAGCTCAACACGCCGTTATCCCATTGCTGAGTAATACCCACCAGGGTAATGCCCATATGAGCCAGACGACGAAAATCAACCGTTTTACCGCCTTCATAGCCGCTCACGGCAAAGGCAACGTGCTGTTTTTTCGGCTTGATTTTCACTTCATCCCACAAGCCTAAAGCACCCAGCCACCAGCAGTAATCTCGGTCACGATAAGAGCGTGGTGGACGATAATGTTCGCCGACCGACAGATAGACTTTGCGGCCCGTTTTACCCAGCTCTTCCGCGATTTGTGAGCCTGACGCGCCCGCGCCCACCACCAGCACGCCGCCTTCTGGCAACTGCTGCGGGTTCTTATAGGAAGAGGAATGAATTTGATGCAGGTTGGCACTGTCCGGCACGATTTGCGGGAATGAAGGCTTCTGGAACGGCCCTGTTGCCGCCACCACATTATCTGCTTCAAATTCTCCAATAGAGGTCAGCACTTTGAAGCCGCTACGTCCCGGCAGACGTTCAACCTGATGCACTTCAACGCCAGTGCGCACCGGCGCATTGAGCATTTTGGCATAATCTTCGAAATATTGAGCCATGCGCTCTTTAGGAGGAAAAGCTTCCTGAGAAATATTATCGAATTTCATTGAAGGAAAACGATCGTGCCAGGCGGGGCCATTGGCGACCAGTGAATCCCAACGCTCTGAACGCCAGCGCTCTGCAATGCGGTTACGCTCAAATACAATATGCGGGACACCCATCAATGAAAGATGTTCACTCATTGCAATGCCCGCCTGACCTGCACCGACAATTACGGTATTAATTTTTTCTACTGACATGTGGAATCCCTAAATAGATTTTAACGCGATGGGTTATTCATCATCGTAATCATTGTTCGTGTTAACGCTAAGCAAGCTTTTTTAATTCAGCGCTTCGGTAAAACCAAAGCGCACAGATTCATGATTAGTGGCGGGCTTCAACGTTTAATATCTTCCCAAGGCCCAAAAACTTATTCGCAATAATCAGCATGGCTGCCGTTACCGCAATATAAATCACTGACAGCGCGGCCAGCGTTGGATCGGCAAATTCACGCACATAGTTGTACATGGCGACCGGCAAGGTCTGTGTTGCCTGGGTGGTAATAAACAGCGACGCGGTAAATTCATTAAAAGAGAGAATCGCAGCAAACATCCAGCCACCAAACAGGCCCGGTAAAATCAACGGCACCGTAATGGTCCACACCACCCGCAGTGGCGAAGCACCCAGACTGGCTGCCGCCATTTCAATACGCTGTTCGAGGTTCTTGAGCGAAACGTAGACGCTGCGCAATACAAATGGCAGCACCAGCACAATATGGCAGAAAATCACCAGCGGATAGCCGCGCCCGAGGCCCAGCTGTGAGACCAGCATCAGCAGGCCTAAACCGATAGTGAAATGCGGGATAAACAGTGGCGACAGTAAAATGCCTTCCAGCACGCGCTTACACGGAAAGGAATAGCGCTCAATGGCAATCGCCAGCGTTGCACCAATGATCACTGCCAGCGAAGATGCCCACGCGGTGACGATCAGTCCGGAATAAAAGCCGTGACGAAAATCATCGTAATTCACCGCACGCTCGAACCAGCGCAGCGACCAGCCTTTGGGCGGGAAAAACAGGACCGCAGTGCTGCTGAACGAAGAGATAAACACCACAACGGTGGGCAGCATGACAAAAATGAGGATGGCGGCCACCAGCAAACGTCCGGCCAGCGTCACCAGTTTATCGTTCATCGAACGGGTCATATTAATGTTCTCCCATAGCGTGCAGGAAGCGGGTCAGGCGTTTCAATGTCATCAGCAGCAGGATGGTCAGAATCAAGCCGGCAATACTCAGCGCGGCGGCAAACGGGAAGTTCATTGACGAGAAACCAAGCTGATACACCATGGTTGCCACGGTGCTTACGCGTCCGCCACCAATCAACTGCGGCGTGGCGAAAGCACTAAAGGTCCAGGCAAATGCCGTGGTCAGACTGGCCACGATACCTGGGATCGATAGTGGAATCGTCACCGTCAATAAGGTACGAACGGGTCCGGCACCGAGACTGGTTGCCGCTTTTTCATAGTCAGGGTTGATATGCGACAGCGCCGTGGCCAGCATCAGCACCATGATCGGCATGGTGACGTGCACCAGTGCTACCACCACGCCGCTCTGGGTGAACATAAACTGAATCGGTTTTGAGATGATGCCGAGTGCCAGCAGCAGGCTGTTCAGGAAGCCACTGTTTCCCAACACGATAATCCACGAGTAGGTACGCACCACTTCACCGAGAAACAGCGGCGTAATCGCGATAATCAGAATCGTCGATTTGATCCAGGTGGTGCGCGTGCGCACCAGCGCATAGGCTAATGGGTAACTCATCAGCAGGCCAAAGATGGCAGTTTTGGCACTTAACATCACCGTGTTAATAAAAGCATCGGCGTAAATGCTTTTCAGCAGTCCGTTAAAGTTAGCCAGGGTAAATCCGCCCACGTCGAGCGAACCGGGAATATAAGCCCGCACGCTAAACTGCATCACCGCGAACATGGCCACAACCAGTCCGAGTGCTGTCAGTGTGGCGGGAATAATGAACCAGGGTAAGAATGTCGGTTTTCTCGTCATAGACGTTGCTGCCTGAATAAAGTGTTGCTTGTGGGCGGCCTGGTGGCCGCCCGTGATGAACCAATCAGTGAGACATGATGTTTTCAGAGAACCACTGGCGCCATTCGGCTGTTTTCTCGGCACGCAGTTGTGGATCGGTGTTGATGGTGGCATTCCACTGCGCTGGCGTGGTCAACATGCCAGGCAATTTCGCCAGTTCAGGATCGATATGCGCGTTGGTCACCGTTGGGCTGCCACGATAGATCTTCGCCACCTGCTCCTGAATTTCCGGTTTCAGCGCGATATTCATAAACTTGTAGGCCAGATCGGCGTGTTTGGTCCCTTTGTTGATGCCCACGGTGTCCACACCCAAAATGGCACCCTCTTTCGGTATCGCCAGTTTGATGTTCACCCCTTCGGCCATCATGCTGTAGGCATTCATCGACAGCATCACCTGTACTGGTGTTTCACCGGTGGAGATCAACTGCTGGCTGTTGGCGTCATCGGTATAGAAGGATTTGATGTTCGGAATCAGCGCTTTCATCTTCGCTTCGCCCTGCTGCCAGTGTGCGGCATCAGCCCCGGAGAGTTTGGCGGAAACGGCAATGATATGGCTTGGGTCCCAATCTGGCAGGGCCAGCGTGCCCTTCAGCTCTGGTTTCCACAGGTCATTCCAGCTGGTGAAGGTTTCACCTTTCGGTACCAGATCCGGGCGATAGCCGATGGTATAGACATAGCCCCACACGCCGAGGTGATACGGGCTGACCTTCGCCTGCTCAACCAGATTCACCGCGTTAGGAATTTTGCTCATATCGAGCTTTTCAAACAGGCCGCTGTTGGCATACAGATAGCCGACGTGCGCGGTGGTAAAGGTCACATCCGTCTCCGGTGTGCCACCCGCCAGCTTGGCTTTGTTCAAACGATCAATGGTGCCGCCGGTGACAAACTGCACCTCGACGCCGGTTTCTTTGGTGAACTCTTTGGCGATGGTTTCATCAATCAGGTCTTTAAAGCTGCCGCCCCAGGTGCTGACAATCAGCTTGTCGGCGGCCATTGCATTACCTGCAGTTAATACACTCGTCGTCAGCAACGTTAAGGCAAAAATCTTACGCAACATATTCTCGTCCCCAATGAATGAAATGGCTGTAACAGCAATGTGAAACGCGATGCACCAAAACAGTGCTATCGGACTCTTCTGGTGTTGCTGGGATAATGCCGTCGCGAGGTGATTCGGTAAAACAGCCTTTTCCTCGCCCTTGCATCAGAATTTCTGAGGCTAAAAAGGACGCTGCTTTACAACGGATTTTCTTAACCAGTGATGAGGCAGAAGCGAATGGGCGTGATGGAGCGGTCAGGCGATTATGCTGTTAACCGTCCTCTGGCATGATTAATGCAGGGTCATCGGGACTATTACAATGACTGGCGCGACATGATCGCGTCGGCGATCCCAGGAGAATCTGCATGCTCAGTCGCATCACCCAGCGTCAGCTGGAATACTTTGTCGCGTCCGGTGAGGCCGGAAGCATTATTGGTGCCTCGGAACGTATTCACGTTTCATCACCGTCGATTTCCGCAGCTATTACACATATTGAATCTGAGCTGGGGGTGCAGCTGTTTGTGCGTCACCATGCGCAGGGCGTCTCCCTGACGGCTATTGGTCATCAAGTGTTAAAAGAGGCCAAGCTGATTCTGGATCAGATGAACAATCTCTATACCATCGCCTCTGAGTCACTCAACAACGTGCGTGGTCCTCTGCGTGTGGGCTGTCTGGATACGCTGGCACCGATGCTGACGCCGGAACTGGTGTTTGGCTTTGGTCGCGCATTTCCTGGCGTGCGTATCACCCTCGTCGAAGGCAACCACGAGCAATTGCTGAAGCAATTACGCTCGGCAGATATCGACATCGCCCTCACTTATGATTTAGTGCCGGCCAATGACGTGGCGTTTAAATCCCTGGCGCAGTTGCCGCCGTATGTGATGGTGGGCGAACATCATCCATTGGCGACACAATCGGCGGTAACCATTCAGGACCTGGCAACGATGCCGATGGTGTTGCTGGATATGCCATGGAGCCGCGAATATTTCCTCGGCCTGTTCAGTGAAGCGGGTGTGGCGCCGAATGTGGTGATGCGCTCGAGCAATATGGAAGTGGTGCGCGCCATGGTGGCCAACGGCGTCGGATTTGGCATTGCCAACGTGCGCCCGAAAGCGCACCTGTCACAGGATGGCAAACGGCTGATCCGCGTGCGTCTGGCAGGCGTGAACAAGCCGATGCAACTCGGCTATGCCACCATGGCTAACACCCAGCAATCCATGGTGGTGAACGCCTTTGCCGAACGTTGCCAGATGTTCATCTCCGATCAATACATTCCGGGCATGGCAGCCCCGAGCTATTTCGACCCGCAAGTGGTGCGCGTGGCCTGAACCCGCTTAGTATCCGCGTTCCGGGAACACCTGATTGGATACCGCTTCCCCGCGCGCGGCGCGCTGAATATTTTCAGCAACCTGTAACGCTGCGCTGGCGGGAATGGCGACCGAGGCCAGATGGGGGGTGATTAACACATTCTCCATACGCCACAGCGGATCTTCCGGCGGCAACGGTTCGCGGTCAAACACATCCAGCGTAGCTTCGGCAATATCTCCCAATTGTAGCGCGCAGGTCAGCGCAGCCTGATCTACAATCGCGCCGCGTGACACATTGATAAAGGCCGCCCCCTTTGGCAGTTGCGCCAGCCGTTGTTGGCTGAGCAAACCGGTGGTACTCGGCGTTAATGGCAACATCACGACCAAAATGTCGCTCTGACTGAGGAAATCATCCAGCGATGCCAGCCCGCTGCTGCATTCAATACCGGCAATGTTTTTTTGTGAGCGTGACCAGCCACGCACAGCAAACCCCTGCCGTGCTAATTCCTGCGCGGCAAAAGCCCCCAACTCTCCCAAACCCATCACGCCAACCCGTACGCTTGATGGCACCCGAGGATGAAGGTAGTGCCAGCGCCGCTCGCGTTGCGCCCGTTCAAATGCCGGGATGTCGCGCGCACAGCGCAGCACCGCGAACAGCACATAGCCAGCCATCATCCTGGCCATATCAGGATCGGACAGGCGGATAATCGGGATATCCGGCAGGTCATCGCGTCCTACCAGCGAATCAACACCCGCACCGAGATTCACCAACAGCTTAAGATTGCGGTACGGGGCAAAAAAACCGTGCGGCGGTTTCCACGCCAGCGCGAAGTGCACGTCATTGGCGTCCAGAACCTCCTCAGCTCGGCAAATTGTGACACCGGGCAGATGTGGGGCCAGCAGTGCTGACCACTCGGAGTAACTGTCAAACTCGCTGTAAAACACCAGGGTTGTCATGCCACATCCGCCTTGATGAGGGTGACCACCGCATCAATGGCCAGTTCGTAGCCCAACACGCCGAGTCCAGCTATCACACCGGTTGCCGCTTTGGATACCATGGAGTGATGGCGGAACGGCTCACGCTTCCAGATATTGCTCATGTGCGCTTCGATGATCGGGCCATCAAACATCAGCAATGCATCCAGAATTGGCACTGAGCTGTAGGTCAAACCGGCGGCATTGATAATCAGCCCGGCGGCGTTTTGTCGCGCTTCCTGAATCCAGTCGACCAGGACGCCCTCATGGTTACTTTGACGAAAGTGCAATACCACGCCATGTGATGCTGCGCGGCGCTGGCAACGTTCGCCGATGCTGACAAAACTCTCGCTTCCGTAGGTGCCGTTTTTATCCAGGCCGTACAAATTGGCATTGGGTCCATTCAGAAAATAGATTTGCTGTGACATGAAAACTCCTGATTAAACGTGCGGACGCGTTGCGGCCATTGCCGGATGAGCATCAAAACGGGCGAACCATGCGGCAGTCAGCGGATAGCTATCACGCCAGTTAAGCGTTGCGAAACGAAAATCGAGATAGCCCAGTGCACAGCCAATTGCAATCAAACCAATATCATCAGGCTGCGGGCTGAATTGCGAAACCTGTCGTTCGATTTCTGCCAGAGCGGCGGTGACTTTTTTTAACTGCGCATCGGCCCAGTTTTGCCACTGTTTCTCTTCCGGACGCGCGCTAAATTCGTAGCGGGCCAATAAAGCGGCATCGATTAAGCCATCGCCTAATGCCTGTCGTGTCAGGCTTTGCCAGCGTGCATCCCCGGTTGCGGGGAACAGCGTGCCTTGTGACAGCGTGTTCAGATATTCACAAATGACGCGGCTGTCATACAGACAAAGTCCATGATGGGTTCGCAATGCGGGCACTTTCGCCAGAGGATTAAACGCCGCGATCCGTTCATCCCGTTCGACAGGATGTGCCGCCGAATCCAGCCACGCGATCGCGTCAGCTAACCCCAACACCTGTGCACAGACCATGACTTTACGCACATACGCCGAGGTGCTGGCGTAAAAGAGCTGCATCATGGCGCCACCTTTAACAGCACTTTGCCGATGTTGGCGTTGGCTTCAAGAATGCGATGGGCGTCGGCGGCCTGTGCCAGCGGTAATGTCGTATGAATGATCGGGGAAATTTTTCCGCTCGCCATCAGTGGCAACAGGTGTTTGCTGATGTTTTGCGCCAGCCGTGCTTTCTCTGCGGCGCTTTTGGGACGCAACGTGGATGACGTCAGGCTTAACCCTTTGCGCATCACCAGCTGTAAGTCGAGCTCAACTTTCGCCCCCTGCATAAACGACAAACTCACGTGGCGTCCGCCTGGTGCCAGAGCGCTGAGGTTACGCACCACGTAATCGCCGCCTACGTTATCCAGCACCACATCCACACCGCGGCCCTGGGTTTCATCCTCAATAACGGAAACAAAGTCTTCGTGATGTCGGTCAATGGCACGACAAACCCCGAGTTGCTGTAGCGCGGCGATTTTATCGGCACCGCCTGCGGTGGCGAATACCTTTGCTCCGCAAGCCTGAGCGCATTGAATCGCAAAGGTCCCGACGCCGCTGGCAGCACCATGGATCAATACCGTTTCCCCCGGTTGCAGACGGCCCAGCTCAAACAGGTTATGCCAGACGGTAAATGCGGCTTCCGGCACGCCAGCGGCATGATTCAGCGGCAAGGTATGCGGGACGATCAGGCAGAGTTCGGCACGCGCGACACAATAGTCGGCGTATCCGCCACCGTTGAGTAACGCCATCACGGCGCTCCCGATTCTCGGGTATTCGACACCCGCGCCGAGTGCGACCACGGTGCCTGAGACTTCCAGCCCGAGAATATCGGTGATGCCTGGCGGTAGCGGCATACCGTTACGCTGCATAATATCCGGGCGATTAACGCCCGCACAGCTGACGCGAATCAACACTTCTCCAGCCGCCGGTTGCGGCACAGGACGGCTGACTGATGCCAGTACTTCAGGACCGCCGGGCTGGCGTGCTATTACGGCGTTCATCATTTCAGGTAACATCGATTATCCTTGCTTCGTCGCGCTAAACGCACAAACACCTTCATCATCAACGCTCACGCCCACCACACTGCCTACCGGCCAGCGCGTCAGGGATTCGAGTCCCGATTGGCGCGCAAATAATGCCGCGCTGCCCAGTGCTGGCGCATCAAGATGTACATCCACATGATCACCCTGGAAAACATGGGTAATCACCGTGGCACTGAACAGGGAGTGGGGGCTCAACGGTGCCAGTTGCAGGTTTTCTGGGCGCATGTAGACATCAAGACGTTCGCCCACATGGGCATTTACTCGCTCTGACGGAAGACGCAGTTTATTGCCACCTAGCTCTATAACGGCGGTGCTGTCGCGGCCAGCGTAGTGGCCTGGCAAGATATTCACATCGCCGACAAATCCCGCGACAAAAGGATCCTGCGGACGGCGATAGATGTCATCCGGGGTACCAATCTGGCGAACGTGTCCAGCAGACATCACCACTACCCGGTCACTCATGCTCAGCGCTTCGCCCTGATCGTGGGTGACAAATACCGTGGTGACGCCGAGTTTGCGCTGAATAGCTTTTAACTCGACCTGCATCGATAAACGCAGATTTTTATCGAGTGCGGAAAACGGCTCATCCAGCAGCAGCACTTTCGGGCGAATCACCAGAGCGCGCGCCAGGGCAACACGCTGCTGCTGCCCACCAGAAAGTTCACGCGGCTTACGCTGACCGTAGCCCGCCAGTTTAACCAGCGCTAATGCCTGTTCTACACGCTCAGCGATCTCCGCCTTGGGTACACCGCGCATACGCAAACCATAACCAACATTCTTCTCCACGGTCATATGCGGGAACAGTGCGTAGTTCTGGAAGACGATACCGATTTCACGCTGGTAAGGAGGGATCTCGGTGACCAGATCGCCATCAATAAAGATCTCGCCGCCATCTGCTTCGGCAAAGCCTGCCATCAGGTTTAGCAGTGTGGTTTTGCCACAGCCTGATGGGCCGAGCAGCGTAATAAACTCACCCTCTTCGATGGTTAACGAAATTTTGTGTAGCGCTATGGCATCGCCAAAGCGTTTAAGTACGCCATCCAGTTGCACGGCAACGTTGGCTTTGTGGGCTACAGGATGCAGCACGTCGGGCTGCGGGAACGGGGTGACTTCTGCACTGACCATGGACTCTCCAGAAACGGGCTATCTTTGCTTACCACCAGCATACGGTGAATGCGTGCATCATGCGGTTAGTGCTTCCTGAAGCTGGTGTTTGGAAAAGTTAAAGCAGGCAAATTGGCTGGGCGCGGCCTGATAACCGCGCCCTTCAGCCTGGTGTGTGATTGATGAAAACAAGAACGAGATAACTGAAGGGTGCGGCTCAATAAGCTTGCGCAATGAGTGACAGTGTCACTTTATAGACACATCCACTCCGCTAACCGCCGCAACATGGCATCGCAGGCGGTCAGCTGTTCCAGGCTGATAAACTCATCGGGTTTGTGCCCTTGCGCCATACTGCCAGGACCGCAGATAACACTTGGGATACCAGCCTGATGGAACAAGCCGCCCTCGGTGCCAAAGGCCACCGTGCTAAAGCTGTCGGTACCGGTCAGGTGCGCAATCAAACGCGCTGCGGGACTCTCCGCGTCAGTATATAAACCGGGATAACCACTGATAGATGTGAAACGAATCGACGTGTCGCGATTGACGGCCTGCATAAGGGGCAACAGGTCGCGCTGTGCGTAACGCTCCAGTTCGTCGGCTACCTGTTGCGCATCATCTTTGGGTAAGGTGCGAACTTCAAAATCAAAACTACATTCTGCAGGCACAATATTCAGCGCCCGCCCGCCCTGAATCACGCCGGTTTGCACGGTGGTATAAGGCGGATCAAAACGCGCATCCTGATTTTCCGCAGCAGCCAGTCGCTCACCCATCTCGGTTAGTCGATGAATCAATTTCGCTGCGTACTCGATAGCATTCACGCCTTGTGGCGCATAAGCAGAGTGGCACGCCGCGCCCTGCACTTCACATCGCATGCCCAGTTTGCCTTTGTGGCCTAAAACCGGTTGCAGCTCGGTGGGTTCGCCGATGAGGCAAATGTCCGGCTTTTCCGGGCGCTGCGCTAACGCATCCAGCAAGGTTCTGACGCCGAGGCAACCCACTTCTTCGTCATAAGAGATCGCCAGATGCAGCGGCTGAGTGAGAGGTTGTGCCAGAAAATGCGGTACGGCCGACAGCATACAGGCGATAAATCCCTTCATATCCGCGGTGCCGCGCCCGTAGAGTTTGCCGTCATGCTCGGTCAGCGCAAAAGGCGGAACGCTCCACGCTTGCCCATCTACAGGCACCACATCGCTGTGCCCTGAGAGCATCACGCCGCCCTTGCCTGCGGGACCGAGCCTCGCATACAGATTGGCTTTGCTGCGCTCAGCGTTATGAATCAGTTCGCAGTTCACACCCAGATCGGTCAGATAGCGCCAGACAAAATCGATCAGCGCCAGATTGGACTCACGGCTGGTGGTATCAAAGGCCACCAACTGAGCCAGTAACGTACGGCTGGTCACCATAGAAGCTCCTTGCATCACTCGTCGCCGGGTACGCCATAGCTGGGGGCTTTGGTGGGATCCAATGCGCGGATCACGTAATCCTGCATCTGAGGCTGATAAGCCTGCCACAGGGTGTTGAGCTCCTCGATGGGATCGGCCTCGGTCCAGTCAACGCGCAGATCAACAATAGGCCAGACTGGTTCAGCTATTATCGACAGCGCAGCCGAATGTACTGGCCCGGCCTCACCTCCCGCCTTCATACCTGCCTGCATGGCACAGATCAGGCGATCGGCGAGGTGCCCCTCGCTCCGCTCAAAGGCGTTTACCATCGCGACGATTACCTCGGGATTGGCGAGTAAATTACCTGCCGCCACGCAATCCACACCACTCAGCGCGTGGTTCACTCCTAAGGTTTTTTCTCCGCTGAAGCAGGCACTTTGCCCATCAGCCGCCAGCACGGTGACCTGGCGATATTGATGATATTCGTCAGACGCCAGCCCGGCGGCTAAGGCGGCCTGAGCAGATTTTCCCTGCTGCAACTGGTCAAGAATGCGCGGGCCCAGCGCCGGTAAGGTGATGTTCTGTGTGGAAACGGCGCCCACCTGGGTGCGTAACCAAGGGCAGCGCGCGCCGACGGCAATACTGGATGAGCTAATGGCGATACCCATCTGACCGGTCTCGGCACAGCGTCCTACAATTGATAACGTCATGATCAGGCTCCTGCTTGTGGCTGCCAGTCGTCCGGGATAACCGCGATTACATCAATTTCCATCAGCCACTGCGGCTGACCCAGCCCTGAAATCACCAGTCCGGTTGAGATCGGATACACACCCTTCAGCCATTTACCCACGACCTGATAAACCGGCTCACGATAACGCGGGTCAATAATATAGGTGGTGGTTTTGACGATGTGTGACAGGTCGCTGCCCGCCTCTTCCAGCAGCTGCTTGACGTTTTTCATCGCCTGATCGGCCTGTGCAGCCGGATCGCCAAGCCCAATCAGATTGCCCTCGAAGTCAGTGCCAATCTGACCGCGTACGTAAACGGTATTCCCGGCACGCACAGCCTGGCAAAGATCGTTGTCGAGGTTTTGGTTAGGGTACGTTTCTTTGGTGTTGAATTTGCGGATGCGTGTATGTGTGCTCATGTCTGCCTGCGGAGATGAATGGATGTCCCGCAAGGTATACCGCGCGACGCGCAGCAGACAAAACAGCATTAACCGAGGTGTTGGTTAAGTAAATCCTAACCCGTTTATTTCGTTATGCAGGCAGGCATCTGCCATCAATAATTTGAGGGGGCCGTACCTTTCGCTACGGCCTTAGTGAATAAAGTGAAGAGTGATGCATTACCCTTCACTGACTACCATCGCTCAAGCGTAAAGCTCTGCTTTACCCGCCGAAGAGAATAAGCGCATTTTGTGAGCGACAACTTCTCTCGCTGCCGCCATCGGTTTCAGGAACAATTCACTGGGTTCATGACTGCCGCGTTTAATCTCATCTTCGAGCGCCACAAAGAATGCTTTCTTCATATCGCTTGAGATATTAATTTTTCCTACACCGTGCTGAATAGCTTCTGCCACTTCACTGTCTTTATTGCCCGACCCGCCATGTAATACCAGGGGAATATCCACCCGTGCAGCGATCTCTTTGAGTCGTGGGATATCCAGTTTCGGCTGTTTGCCCACAGGATAAAGGCCATGTGAGGTGCCAATAGCGACTGCAAGGGTATCAACGCCTGTTTCTTTGACGAATCGCGCGGCCTGGTCAGGATCGGTATAGAGGATCTCACTGTGCCCCCCTTCTGAACTGCCTTCAGCAACACCAATGGTGCCCAACTCCGCTTCGACAGAAACCCCTGCTGCATGCGCTATTTCCGTCATTTTTCGCGTCAGGGCGATGTTGTCTTCAAATGCCAGCAAAGAGGCATCAATCATCACCGAGGTATAACCGGTCTGAATCGCTTTGATATTGTGTTCCAGTGACTGACCATGATCCTGATGAATAACCACCGGCACGCTGGCTTTGGCGGCTAATTCGCGTAAATAAACAATAAAGGCATCACCACAGAAATCATGCTCAACCGGATGCACTTCAAGAATCACGGGGGAACGTAACTCTTCTGCAACCTCAATCACCAGGCGCGCGAATTCTGCTGAAGCGATATTAAAAGCGCCTACGCCAAACTTATTATTTTTAGCCACGCTCAAAAGATTCTTCATGTTGATTAACATCTTTCACTCCTTCAGTCTGGGTCTGATTAACATCTTTTTTAATGACACGCAGGATCACTGCCGTGAATAACGCACCGGCAGCAATCGCGAAGATATAAGCCAGTACATGTGTAATCACATTGGGGATAAACAGCACGAACACCCCACCGTGCGGTGCGCGAGAAGCACAGCCGAGTCCCATTGAAAGTGCCCCGGCCAAGCCAGAACCCGCACAGATAGCGGGAATCACACGCAGAGGATCAGAAACAGCGTAGGGAATGGCGCCTTCGGTGATAAATGAGAGTCCTAATACATAGGTGACTTTTCCGGTTTCACGCTCTTGCGCGGTAAATTTACGTTTGAATAACGTGGTCGCCAGCGCAATACCGATTGGAGGTACCATGCCCGCGGCCATGCAGGCCGCAATCGGTTCATAGATTCCGGTCGACATTAATCCGATAGCAAACATGCAGACGGTTTTATTTAACGGTCCCCCCATATCAAATGCCACCATGATGCCAATCATTAAGCCCATCACCGCAGCATTCATATTTCCCATGGTTTGCAAGAAGGTGGTTAATGCCTCTAGCAGCAATTTGATAGGCTGACCAATAACCAGAATCATCAGTGCTCCGGTCAGCAGCACCGTCAATAATGGTACGATCAGAATAGGTTTGAGCCCGGCCAGGGCTTTTGGCAATTGAATATATTTTACGACAAATAACGTGATATACCCGGCGAGGAACCCTGCAAACAAGGCACCTAAAAAACCAGCGCCGGTATGCACCGCTAACATGCCGCCTACCGCGCCAGATACAATACCGAGGTTACCGCTGATGGATTTGCTGATCCCGAGGGACAATATCGGCAGCATCAGCGCGAAAGCCGCGCCGCCTCCGACATCGGATAACATTTTGGCGATGGGGCTGAAATTCGCGTCACCCGGCGTAGCGGCCGTGATGCCGAATGAGAAACTGAGTGCAATCAATATTCCGCCAGCCACCACAAAGGGGATCATCAGATTCACGCCGGTGATCAGATGGATATAAAGTTGAGAGGCTAATGACTTTCCACCTGAGAAATTGGGCGCATCATCAATCCTGATTGAGGAGGTCTCACCGGCTAATTCAGGTTTTAGTGCACCGTTCAGAATATTATTCAACAAGCCAGTGGCATCCTTGGCCGCACGTGCCACCGGAACTTTGAATATACGCTTACCTTTGAACCTTCCGGTATCAATCATTTTATCCGCTGCAATCAGTACCGCATCGGCATTATTAATATCCTCGTCAGTGAAATGGTATTCACTCTCCACTGCTCCATGGGTTTCCACTAATATATCGATACCCATTTTAGCCGCGCTCTTTTTTAGATTCGCTTCGGCGATATAGGTGTGTGCTACGCCTGTTGGACAGGCGGTAATCGCAATGAGTCTCATGAGAAAACTCCAGATAGAAAAGTTTATAATCCGGTATTGTTGACAATTAAGCGGTACAACGCTTCATTGCCCTCTGCCTGCATAAGTTGCTCAACAATTTCATCATCACCAAGTGCGACTGACACACTGGCTAATACTTTAATATGCCCGATACCGCTATCCGCATTTCTGACGGCAAACAGAATGACCAGCCGGACGGCGACCTCATCTTCTGTTTCCCAATCAACAGGATGGCGTAATTGGGCCACCGCCATTCGCGTTTCACGCACGGCTGATGACTTACCGTGGGGGATGGCAACCTGATTATCAAAGCCGGTTGGGCCAAGTTCTTCACGTGCCAGAACATCGCGAATAAAGAGGGCTTTATCGCTAATGATATTTTCTGAAAATAACAATTGAGAGAGATACTCGATCACCTCTACCTTATTACCTGCCACAAAATCGGTAACAACACAGGAGCGGCTAAGAATATCTGAGACTACCACCTTATCGAGCATCATCACTCTCCTTTATAATTTCAGTGAAAATTATCTTTTCAGAAACCCTTGCAATATCTTTTTTTGAAAAAAGCGCTGAGACATAGGCAATGGGTAACTCAACGTCTTCTAATTTGATGGTTGAAACAATAAGATCGCAGTTTTTTATGCCTAACGTGGCACTCAACTGACTCCCAGGCACAATATCGACGATTTCCCACTCAGGGAATGCACGATTAATACGGCTGGCTAAAAGCTGAGATGTGCCGACGCCGCTGGAACAAACAATAATGATTTTCTTACAGGTACTGAATTTCTCTAACGCAGCCTGAATATAGAGCGTAAGGTAAGCGGCTTCATCGTCAGATGTGGCCGGATAATCAAAATTCACGCTGAGTTGTTCCGTGGCATATCTGACAGATTCAAACGCACGGCCAAACTCCGATTTGATGTCCTCTAATAGAGGATTATGAATAGCGATGCCATACGTGAGACGGTTGAGCATCGGCTTAATATGCTGAGCCAAATCACGGCGTAGTTTTGCGTCCAGGCTAAGATTGAGACCGAGCTCCTGCGAGCAGGCAGCGATAAATCTGCTAGCATATTCATCTGCTTCACTGTGTTGCGGTAATGAATTTCCTGCATCAGCCTTTAATACATGATGGCCGGATGAAATAATATATTGATAGATATAACTGACTTCGATTTCTGGCAGGCGTAAATTGTACTCTTGTTCCAGCCATGACACGGCTTTCTCTGCGATCATCCACTCTTTACAACTGTGTCGATGAAAGCTTGTGATCGTGGGTTGCTCCGCTAAACCAGAGACGCGCTGAATAGTGACCAACAGATGAGAGAACAAATTAGTGTAGTAAGGCTCACTGATGGCTATTGAGAGTTCGCTTTCAATAAAGCCAATTAAAGAGGTACAATTTTCGACATTCACTTTCCCAAACTGATCCACTAATTTTGTGCGAGAAAAGCGGTCAATGCGGCTATCTACCATTTTATAGTGGCTGAATACACTATTAGTAATAATCTCTTTTAACGCCATCCGAATATTCAGGTCGTCACCGCAGAGATGCGTGCCGGAGTGGTCTTTCACCATCCTCAAAGCAAAACCAGCCACCCAAAGCTCGACTTTCTTCAGATCTTCGACAATGGAAGAGCGACTCACGTAATACTTTTCGGCCAACGCACTGATGGAAATCGGCTGAGGCGACTGCGTTAATAAATCCGTCGCAATGCCTACTAAACGCTTGGTCGTAAAAATCTCACCCTCTATTCCTGTCACACTGACATAGACACGATTAAAAGGTGAACCGCCATCATAACGCAGCCCAAGGCCTGGCTTGCTTTTAATGTGGCTATTCTGATCACCAAGAGACGTATTAATCACTTCAATATCACGACGTAAGGTGCTCACTGAGATCGCAAATGATTCCGCAACACGATTAGCGGCTACCCAATCATTTTCAGCCGCAAGATAATCGATAATTCCGCTTTGTCTCTTGTTCAGTGTTGTCATTATTGAAGACCCTGCGCCATTCCATGAATAGCTTTATAAAAGGTTTCGATCCCGGCTTAAATACTAAATGATGGACAGATTGTGGACATATCGTTGAACACTTAAATTTCATTTTGTGGGTGTTTCCGATAAAAGAAAGTTGTTGGCGTACTCAGGAATTGCGGATGAAGGATTAATAATGACGGGGTTATCAATTTGAGAAATTTTGTCGCTTTAAAACGTCTCTAAATTTTAAAAATGTGACATTAAAACTGGCAATGCATCGTTTCCGCACTACACCTTTCAACCTGCCGAATCAGGTGACATTAATATCGTTAACCAAATAGTTCAGCTGATTTGCGAAAATCTGACCGCCATTACGCGGTCAGATACAGAGAGTGACAGCAGGCTATGCACGCATTAACGACCTGACCAGCTCACCCGCAGGCATTTCCCGCGCCAGTGCTGCACCCTGCCCAGCCCACTGCGCGCCAAAGCCGTGGTGCTGTTTCGCCGCAGCCGCTGCGGCCAGCGCTTTGCCCAGCGAATAGGTCAACGGATAATCCGGTACATCACTGGTGGCGAAGTCACGACTAAAATCGCAGAAATCATTGCGTAAACAGCGCGCCTGACGTCCAGAAATCGCAGCGGTAAGTTCGGTGCCGGTTGCACTGGCCTGTTTCATTGCCGCGCGATAAGCCGCGTTTGCCGCCGATTCCGGGCATAACACAAAGGCGGTACCCAACTGCACACCGGTTGCGCCCAGTTGCAACATGGCAGCGATACCTGAACCCTCCATGATGCCACCCGCGGCAATCACCGGATGCGCAGTTTGCTGACGGATCGCCTGCACCAGGGTGAAGGTCGACATTTGATGGTCGAAAGCCTGAGGATCAAAATGCCCGCGATGCCCGCCTGCTTCAATCCCCTGCGCCACGATGAAATCAATGCCGCTGCGCGCGATGGTCAATGCTTCTGCCACACTGGTCGCGGTGGCCAGCAACACGATCCCACGCTCCTTGAGTCGTTGAATCACTGCCGCAGAAGGGATGCCAAAATGAAAGCTCACTGCTGCCGGCGCCGCCTGCTCAATCACGTTGAGCATCGCGTCATTATTCAGGAAGGTTTGATAGATCTCCGAGAGAGTCGAAGGTAACTCGGCTTCATAACGCGCAAACAACGGCGCAAAGCGATTAATCCACGCCTGCTCGCGTTCAACGTCGCGTACCCCTGGCGCATGGCAGAAGAAATTAACGTTGATGGAGCCTCGGGTTAGCGCCTGCGTTTGCGCGATCATCACAGCTGCCTGTTCGGGAGTGGAGGCCCCCACACCGATAGAACCTAGCGCACCGGCATTGGTGACGGCGGCGGCCATTTCAGGGGTGGAGACGCCCGCCATCGGTGCCTGAATAAGCGGGTATTGCAGCTGAAGCGCCTGACACAGGGCGTTCGTCATGTTTCTATTCCTTTGATTTTGCAGTTGGGCAAACCTAAACTCCCCTTCTGTGGCAGAGAATCGGCATGACTCACCACTTCAACTTTTTGGCTGATGATTGGCCTTTCATCACGCCAGCCTGAATCAATGCAAAAACACCGGTACATAAACCGACCAATGGCGTGCCAAACTGCGCGGCAAGGCGAATATAATCCAGCGCGCGATGATCGGTTTTGTCCTTGTCATCCTGCACCCCGCCAATTACCACGATGTAGTCAAAATGTTCCGGGTTCTTGAGGGCTTCACAGGGAGAGATCACCGCGCCACAGCTTGAAGTCGCTTCACTGCCAGAGCTGGACATGAACGTCCAGCTACAGCGCAGCTGACGGCTGCGATCGCCTTCATCGGCGGCGAGACGCAGGCAATCCACAAAAGCCGCAAACGGCAGCAGCGTAAAGCGGTTCAGCAGGACGAAACCGACCGACAGCGGCGTCGCCTGTTCATTGGGTTTGTTACGGGAAGTCATGGCAAGATCCTCGCTCCATCATTGCGATGCCGCCGCAAATGCACCCGGTGTAACGCCAAAATGGGCGCGGAATTTCTTGATGAAGTGGCTCTGGTCGAAGAAGCCCACTTCACTGGCGGTGTGCGCGGCATCGAAGCCTTGTGACAGCAGTCGTTTTGCCCGCATCAGGCGAATCTGCGTGAGGTATTGATGTACCGACAAGCCAGTCAGCTTCTGGAAGGTGCGCATAAAATGGTATTCGCTTAGCCCGGCGACGGCGGCGATTTCACTGACCGCCAGCGGCTGATGGTAATCGCTGTGCAGAAAATCGATTGCCTGCCGAATATCGGCGCGTAACGCATGCCGCTCACCGCCTTTTAACGTGCGTTCGCCGTGTTGACGGATTAACGCGCTCAGCACCTGAAACAGCGCACACTCTTTTTCCACTGCGTCCGGACTTTCTTGCATCACGGCGGAAGCCTGCAACATCTGCTGCGCCAGCTGCGGATCGTAACGCATCCCTTCCGCACCAAAATTGAGTTCACCTTTGCCGCCGATCTGTGACTCCGCAATTTCATTGACCAGTGTGGCGGAAGGATAAAACGCGCAGTAATCCCAGCCTTCCTCACGCTGGACCGCTTCACCGGTGTGCACCTCCCCCGGCAGAATCACCATCACCGTGCCAGCGGCGGCAATCCCCTGTTGACGGCAAATGCGGGTACGTTGTGCCCCTCGGGCAAACGCCGCGATCACGAACTCGTCGTGGAAGTGTGGCGGATAACTGTGCTCGTAGCAGCGTGCACGCAGGATTTCCATACCGCCGTGCATACCACGGTCACGCCACAATTTGATGTCATCACGTTTTTCCTGCATCACAAATCCTTCGCTGATGTACTCCGGGAGCAGGATTTTACTATAGCCTTGCGCATTGTGGCTTAAAATTGGTGCATCTGTTGAGAAGGTTTTGGAAAATTGTCATGTCGTTGAATAGTCACACCCTGCCGAAACACAGCGATCCACTGAGTTTTCGCGCGGGTTTTATCGCCTGTTTACCTACCGTGCCCGGTTACCTGAGCATCGGTTTTGCTGCGGGTGCCATTGGCACGCTGGCCGGTTTCTCCGTATTGCAAACCGCGCTGCTGGCGACGCTGCTCTACACCGGTTCGGCGCAGTTCTTATTTTATTCGCTATGGGCAGCAGGCGCGGAAATGACCTCGGTGGTGCTGAGTGTGATGCTGGTTAATCTGCGCTACTTGCTGATGAGTTCAGCGATTAGCGTGTTCTTCCGTGGCCAAAGTGGCTGGCAGAAAGTCGTCAGCGGCCTGCTGCTCACCGATGAGACCTTCGGCGTCGCGGTACAGCACGGCAGCCAGCACGGCAAAATCGCCTTTGCCTGGATGTTTGGTCTTAACCTGCCCGCCTGGCTGAACTGGATTATTGCCTGTGTGATTGGCGCTTATGCCGCATCTGCCGTCCCTGAATCGCTGATGGCCGGATTGAGTTTTAGTCTGGTATCGATGTTTATCGGGCTGATTCTAATGACGTGGTTTGCCAGCCGCCGCAAATGGCTGGAGACGCTGGCGATTGTGGTTGCGGTGCTGGTGACCTATTTTTCTGCGGGACATCTGGATCTCAGCGTAGTGGTGATAATCGCCGCCTCAATGGCCGCCAGTCTGGCCACGCTGCTGTTACGCATGAAATACAAGGAGGGGAAATAACATGGAGCGTAATGTCCTGATGACCATTGTGGTTGCCGCGCTGATCACAGCGGTGATGCGCGTTGGCCCGATTCTGCTGCTTTCCCGCTTCCGACTCGCCCCGCTGGCGCAACAGTGGCTGAGCTTTATCCCGGCGGGCATTATGGCGGCCATTGTCACGGCCGAGTTGATCGAAAAGCCGGCGTTAACCGCTTCAGGTTTGAGTTTATCGTTACTGGCAGCGCTGATTGCGGCGATCACCGGCATCGTGACGCGCGGTTTGTTTGCCACCGTGCTGGCTGGCATGGTGGCGTATACTGCGCTGCGTTATGGGTTTGGTTTGTAACGTGAAGCATCGGGTGCGGAATGAATTCCGCACCGTGATATCAACCCGCCTCTGCTGCAGGTGTCCGTTTTCCCTTCAACATATTTCTCAACGCCGGTTCGAGATATTTGGTGATAAACCAGGCCAAATAATAGAGCCCTGCGGCGACCACAATCGGCATGAGCAGCATGACTGTTTCACTTTTGATCTGCACATTCATTTTTATCAATATGGCAATCATGAGGTTTTCATGTATCAGATAGTAGGCGTAACTGGCAAAACCTATCGCAGTGAAAAATCGAACGGATAACAAACGTTCCAGTTGTTTTGAATAAAAACTGGCAATAAAGAAAAGCATGACCAGCAGTAAGGGAATGACCGTTAGGGCACCCGCATTTTTAACGTAGTAGCTGAAGTCAATGAGCATCGCGACAACCACAACCGCATAATGAAAGCCTTTGTCACGGCCATGCATTCTTTCATATACCAGGCAGCCGATCATAAACCACGCGTAGTGAATAAAACCAAACTTAGCAATAACATCAATGAAAATGGGATGACCTAAAGATTTTAATACCGAGGAGGCGGACAGCAGTAACATGGGCACCAGCAAGCCCGGCAAGCAATATTTCCGTCCCAGTGTAAAATAGATGGCACCAATAATCAGATAGAATACCGCTTCAACGTACAGCGACCAAAATGAACCCGCCATCGATTTAAATTCAATACCGGTTATTTGTGTCAACGTTTCAGGATTAGTGAAGATCAGTCCAGGTAGCAGATTCCTGACATAGGGTGTCATAGCTGTCCATTCCGGGAAAAACCCACCCACAGCATAGAGTAACAAACTGGCAATCAGCATTGCCGGAAACAGTCGCAGCCAGCGTTTTTTCAGGAAGCTGATATAGCTATCAGACTTATCCAGCGTCATAAATATGACAAAGCCGGAAATCATGAAGAATAACTCTACGCCAAGCCAGCCAAATGAAAAAACTGGAATATGTTGTGTGAGGTTTACATAGGGCAAGAGTTCTGGCCAACGTGCATACGCGTGGTAACCAATCACCATTAAGATGGCAAGACCGCGCATTCCGTCAAGATGCTTGATGCGTGCGTGCATAATTCCCTCAGGAAAGATGTCCGGATGTGTAAATTCAACTTAGCACTGACAATTATTTACTCACAATAAGACTTATTCTGATTAAATTATACACCGAATGCATTTAACTAACAGAATATACAATTAAACCTCACTTTAATTTGGACTTTCCAATTCAAAATAGAATGCGATTGAATGCACTAAATACAACCGCCCCCTTTTTAACGCCTCTGATTTTGGATGGTTAATATACCAATGATTAGCAAAGGCATTGAGGCTTGATAAAGGATTTCAAGTAGTGGCGTTAATGATTGCGACACCAACTTGGGTCATTCAAACAACGTTTTCACTGGCATAAGGCCCAGGCCCGACGGATTCTCGCATCATCACTTCACCCGAGAAGCGCTGGCGATTGCGCATTTCGCCCCCGTCGAGCATCGATATCAGCCTTGCAAGTGTTTCCTGAATCATCTCCGTCACCGGCATTTTCACGCTAGAGAGCGATGGAACGGTGAAGGGGGCCAGCGGAATATCATCAAATCCCAGCACGGAGACCTGAGCAGGAACCGTAATGTTGTGCGATGCCAACGCTTTTAACGCTCCTACCGCCATATCATCATTACTGGCCACCAGTGCGCTAAACGGAATGCCCTGTTTTAACAACGTTTCTACCGCCGATACGCCGTTTTGCGCCTGCCACTTCCCTTCAATAATCAACGCTTGCTGAACCGGAATCTGGTGTTTTGCCAGCGCCGATTGGTAGCCCGCCAGGCGCTCACGGCCGGTGGGCGAATCGAGCGAGCCGGTAATAAAGGCAATGTCACGATGCCCCAGTTTGATTAACGCTTCAACGGCGTCGGCGCTGGTGCGTTGTTGATCGGCGTAAATACAGTAGCTGTCGTGTTGCCGCAGACGACGGTTGATCACCAGAATCGGATGCGAGTGCTGATCGATGATAGCGTCCATTTCTTCAATGGTGAGAAAGCGCGGATAGATGATGACGCCGTCACAGCGTAAATCGAGCAAAAATTGAATCGCAGCACGCTCCTCTTCTGCGCTGTGTTTGCCATCCACCAACAGCAGTTGTCGCCCCTGCTGCTCCATCAGTCGGGCGGAATGCAGCATGAGCTCAGTAAAATAGCTGCCGGAATAGAGGGTATTGGTGATCACCAAACCAATGGTCTGGCTCGACTTGGTTGCCAGATTTCGCGCCAGTAAATTGGGGCGAAAGCCGGTTGCCGCGATGGCCTTAAATACCAATTCCCGCTTCTCTTCGCTGACATAACCGTTGCCGGACAGCACACGTGACACCGTGGCTTTCGATACGCCTGCGACCTTCGCCACCTCAACTATGGTTGCCATTTTTCTCTCTGATTTACGCCTGTATCGCTGAAGTGTACCTAAGTCGCGAATTATGCGGAGATTTTTTTACTGTGATGTTCGCGTGCCTCTCCCTTCGTTATCGATCACTATCACACTTTTAAACATCAAATTTTAAACTCCTTGCCTAGTAATGATTTCATATTCATGATTTTGTGAAACCGGTTTCTCATGACTCGCAATAGATATGCGGGCAAACGTACCCCTACTCAAAAAAATCAGAGACCTACAATCCATGGCTAAAAATTATGCTGACGTTTCCCGTGCCATCGTGGCTTCGCTCGGCGACTTAAACAATATCGAAGCCGTTACGCACTGCATGACGCGCCTGCGTTTCGTACTTCGCGACACTGCCCTGATCGATAACGCCACGTTAAAAGCGATTCCGGGCGTGATGGGCGTGGTGCATACCGATACCCAATGCCAGGTGATCATTGGCAATAACGTTAATCTCGCGTATCAGGAAGTGCTTAAACTCGGCACACCGAATAGCGACAACAGCGCCCCAGTGAAACGCAAAATCACCCTGCGTAGCATTGGCGCGGGCATTCTTGATGCGCTGGTGGGCACCATGTCGCCGCTGATCCCGGCGATCATCGGGGGATCGATGGTCAAGCTGCTGGCAATGGTGCTGGAGATGAGCGGTGCACTGGATAAAGGTTCGTCTACGCTGGTGATCCTGAATGTCATCGGTGACGGCGCCTTTTTCTTCCTGCCGGTAATGGTGGCGGCCTCGGCGGCACTGAAATTTAAAACCAATATGTCATTGGCGATTGCGATTGCCGGCGTACTGGTGCATCCCAACTTTATTGATTTGATGGCCAAAGCGGCACAAGGCCAGGCCGTGGAGTTCGCCTATATCCGGGTGACGGCGGTGAAATACACTTACACCGTGATCCCGGCGCTGGTGATGACCTGGATCCTGTCGCACATCGAATACTGGGTGGATCGCTTTACCCCTGCGGTCACCAAAAACTTCCTCAAACCGATGTTGATTGTGCTGATCGCCGCACCGATTGCCATTCTGCTGATTGGCCCACTCGGCATCTGGATTGGTAGCGGTATTTCTGCGCTGGTTTACACCATCCATAGCTATCTCGGCTGGTTATCCGTAGCGATTATGGGGGCGTTATGGCCACTGCTGGTGATGACCGGCATGCACCGCGTGTTCACTCCGACCATCATTCAGACTATTGCGGAAACCGGCAAAGAAGGCATGGTAATGCCCTCTGAAATCGGCGCCAATCTGTCACTCGGCGGGTCATCGCTGGCCGTAGCCTTCAAAACCAAGAATCCGGAATTGCGTCAGACCGCTTTTGCCGCAGCGGCTTCAGCGATCGTGGCTGGGATCTCGGAACCCGCGCTGTATGGTGTTGCGGTGCGACTCAAACGACCACTGATCGCCAGCCTGATCAGCGGATTTATCTGTGGCGCGGTAGCCGGCATCGGCGGGCTCGCCAGCCACTCCATGGCCTCACCCGGCTTGTTTACCAGCGTACAGTTTTTTGATCCGGCCAACCCGATGAGCATTGTGTGGGTGGGTGGCGTGATGGTGTTGTCGGTGGTGCTTTCATTTGTTCTGACCCTGATTCTTGGCTTTGAAGATATTCCGGTGAGTGAAACAGCGCAGCCTAAACCGGTTGTGGATCCTGTTAAAGCCGTCAATGTGAATTGATTAACTGAGGTTTTTTATGTCTGAAGTGACATTTCCAGAGGGATTTTTATGGGGCGGCGCGTTAGCCGCTAATCAGTCGGAGGGGAGCTATCTGGCGGGCGGTAAAGGCTTAACCACGGTGGATATGATCCCGCATGGCGAACACCGTATGCCGGTCAAACTCGGGCTGGAACCGCGCTTCACCTTGCGTGATGATGAATACTATCCGAGCCACGATGCCATCGATTTTTATCGTCGCTATAAAGATGACATCGCCTTGATGGCGGAAATGGGCTTCACGGTGTTTCGCACGTCCATCGCCTGGAGCCGCATCTACCCGAAAGGTGATGAGTTAACGCCAAATCCTGAAGGTATCGCTTTCTATCGCAGCCTGTTCGAAGAGTGCCAAAAATATGGCATCACGCCGCTGGTGACGTTATGCCATTTTGACGTACCGATGCATTTGGTTACCGAGTACGGTTCATGGCGCAACCGCAAGATGATTGAATTCTTCGCCCGCTACGCCCGCACCTGCTTTGACGCTTTCAACGGGCTGGTGAAATATTGGCTGACGTTTAACGAGATCAACATTCTGCTGCACAGCCCGTTCTCTGGCGCTGGCCTGGTCTTCGGATCAGAGGATAATCGAGAACAGGTTAAATACCAGGCGGCGCATCATGAACTGGTCGCCAGTGCGCTGGTGACGAAAATTGCACACGAGATTGACCCCGAAAATCAGGTCGGCTGCATGCTGGCGGGCGGCAATTTCTATCCGTGGTCATGTAACCCTGAAGATGTCTGGGCGGCGATGGAAAAAGATCGCGAGAACCTGTTCTTTATCGATGTGCAGGCGCGCGGTGCCTATCCTTCCTACGCAGCACGCGTGTTCCGCGAGAAAGGCATTGAGATTGAGTGGCAGGACGGTGATGCAGAACTCCTGCGTCATACCGTGGATTTTGTCTCCTTCAGCTACTACGCGTCGCGCTGTGCCTCAGCCGATATGAACGAGAAAAACAGCAGTGCGGCGAACGTGGTGAAATCGCTGACCAACCCGCACATTCCCCGGAGCGCATGGGGCTGGGGCATCGATCCCTTAGGCCTGCGCATCACCATGAACATGATGTACGACCGCTATCAAAAGCCGCTATTTTTGGTGGAAAACGGCTTGGGGGCGCGCGATGAAATCGATGCCAACGGCGAGATTCATGACGATTACCGTATCAGCTACCTGAAGCAGCACATTCAGGCAATGGGCGAAGCGATAGCCGATGGCATCCCGGTGATGGGCTACACCACCTGGGGATGCATTGATCTGGTCGCAGCCTCAACGGGCGAAATGAGCAAACGCTATGGCTTTGTTTACGTCGATCGTGATGACCAGGGTAATGGCTCACTGGCGCGCACCCGCAAAAAATCTTTCTGGTGGTATAAAAAAGTGATTGCCAGCAATGGCCGCGATTTAAGTGAATAATCTTTGCGATTCACTGCCGGGCGATGTTAGTTCGCCCGGCATGTTTATATAAATACTGCTTCAATTTCTCTATTAATGATTGGATCTGATTATCCTGCCAGAGTAAATAGTCCGCGTTTTACGCTATTGAACACCTGTACTCTTTTATAAATGCCGATGGTACTATTTGCGGGTTGAATCCAGCGGAATAGCGTCATGTTACGTTTTGAACCTCGTCTTCACCCTCGTGAAGTTTTATTTCTGCTTTTGGCTCAGCTTAAAGCCGCGCTGATCTGCATCGGTTCGCTGGCACTGTTGATATTGCCGCTATCCCTGCCTGCCGCTGCGGCGCAAAACCCCGCGACGAAAGATGACAAAGCCAATCGTATTGTCAGCGGCATCATTAGCTTCACCCGCTGGCCAGCGTTGCACGACGCCCCACAGTTGTGTGTGTTCAATTCTGCGCGCCACGTCAATTTTCCTGCCAGCGCCACCGCGACAGCGCTGCCCTTTAGCGTGGTCTACCTCAACAGTGAAACCGAGTTAGCCAGCAATCGCTGTGATGCCCTCTATTTCGGCGATCAGTCGCCGCAGCAACAGACCGAATTGCTCAGCCTGGAGAAAGGCCACGCCGTTCTCTCTCTGGCTGAAAATAATACCGATTGCGCCATTGGAGCCGCTTTCTGTCTTATTTTTAATGCCGATCATCCGATGTTTGCCGTAAACCTTGATTCACTGGCTCGCAGTGGCGTTCGCGTGAGTCCGGATGTGTTATTGCTGTCGCGCAAAGGAAGCCAATAAGATGAAATTTGAAAAAATCAAAAATGAAAAATCATCTATCCGCATCAGGCTGCGCAAGATCAGCATCATCAACTCCGCCGTTATCTTGTTGCTGTGCTGGTTGCTGCTGACCTCCACTTCGTTACTTTTCATCAAGCGTTATGAGAAGCGCAACCTGGAGCTGATTGCCGCAACGCTGAGCAACAGCCTGACCGCTGCTACCGTCTTTGAAGACAGTTATGACGCCCACAAAAAAATTGCCATGTTGGGCAATGAAGGCATGTTTGCTACGGCGAAACTGGTAACGGACGACCAAACGGTGCTGGTTAACTGGCAAGATCAACAGCAGCAGGATGGCTGGTATGAGAACTTCTTACGCGAATGGATCTACGCGCGCCCGCTGAGCGTCAATATTAATCATGCGGAAAATGTCGTCGGGACGTTGACGCTGGCGGGTACGGTCAAAGGGGCGACGGATTTTATCCGTTACTCAGTGATGATTTTATCCAGCGGTATGCTGTGTGTGCTGATCGTCGCCTTTATGCTGAGCGCATTCTTGCATCGGGGCATTTTGCAGACGCTACGCAATATCACCAGCTCGATTCATTACGTCATCAGCTCGGGTGATTTTTCGCTGCGTATTCCCGAAAGCCCGACCAAAGAGTTTCAGCTGTTTTCGGACGATCTCAACTCGTTGCTCGCAGAGATGCAATCATTACAGGCTTCGTTACTGCGTGATAACCGGTCGTTAGCGGCGAAAGCGTTGGAAGATCCGCTCACCGGACTGGCCAACCGCGCCGCCTTTGTCACGCAGTTAACCCGATTGCTTGATGGCCAATTCGCTCATGAGCGCTTTGTGTTGCTGTTCCTGGATGGCGATCGATTCAAGAGCATCAATGATAACTGGGGACATGCGGCGGGCGATGAGGTGCTGAAAGCCATCGGTTCCCGCCTGCTTGCACTGGCCTATAAACAGGATATGGTCGCGCGCCTCGGCGGTGATGAGTTTGCGATGTTAATAACCAGCCGCGCGACTGAGAAACAGCTGCTGCAGCTGACAGAGGAGATCAGGGAAGCCATTGCGCAGAAGATTATGATCGCGGAAGGCACACCGATCACCACCTCGGTCACTATTGGTTACGCCTGGTCGCAGCATGGCGATACGGTGCAATCAATTCTGGAACGTGCAGATATGCATATGTACAAAAACAAAGGGATAAGTAAGGTACGGGTATGAAAATCAAACTCTTTCTGCTGCTGTGTATTCTGGTTTGCGCGGGATGTCAGTCAAAAGGTCGTTTCACCGCCGCACAGATTGCAGCGATGCAAAGCGCGGGCTTTACTGAAAACATGGAAGGCTGGGGATTAGGTTTATCGGACAAAATCCTGTTTGGGGTAAATGAGTCTGAACTCACCGCGACCAGTAAAGCCAACATCGCCAATATGGCGAAAAATCTCTCAGCGACGGGCATTCAGCATGTCCGCATTGACGGTCATACGGATAATTACGGCAAGGCGGATTATAACCAGCAGTTGTCACTGAAACGTGCTGATGCTGTGGCAACACAATGGGCGTTGGGTGCGGATGTACCGCGAACCAACATCACCACCCGAGGTCTGGGCATGAGCGCCCCCATTGCCAGCAATAACAGTGCACAAGGCCGCGCGCAGAATCGCCGTGTGGCGATTGTGATTACCTCGCCTTAATCTCGCCCTGGTCGAGCGCATAACGGTACAAGCGCTCGACCGCCAGATTCTTCATTTTCACTTCACACATAATGTCGAAATCTTTAAATGACAGCGCCCAGTCATTTAAATCCTGATTAAAGTAGTAGTCAGAATGTGCACGCAGTTTGGTTTTTGCCACCGTTAAATCGCGCTGATCCGGGAAGCCATGTTCGGGGATTAAACCTTCCTGAGCAATCGAATAGTGTAATACCGGACGCACACCGCGCCACGATTCGATAATTAACGGGATACGCGCATCATGCGCTTTGATAAATTGATTCTCTTTCACCCAGTGATGGTGAATATCCAGCACCACCGGACAGAGATCGCGCGCCTGTAATACATCATCCAGCGAACAGGAGATTTCATCATTTTCAACCGTCAGCATATTGCGTGCTTCAGGAGAGAGACGCTGAAACGCCGCGCGAAACCCCTCGATGCCTTTTTTGCCGTTCATATGGATATTGATTTTGAAATCCTGAAACTGGCGACCATACCCCATTAACACGGCACACAGCGCATGGTACTCCACATCCTCAATTGCCCGATCAACTACCCCTTCATTATCCGAAGCGAGTACGGAATATTGTCCAGGATGGAATGAGAGACGAATGTTGTGAGCGCGGGCAAATTCGCCACAGCGGCCCAGCAGCGGCTGTAAGTCGGGCATCAGTTCGCTGTAGATGGCGGTGGCCTCTGGTACGGTATACAGCGGCAACAGGTCGCTGCCAATCCGCATCATGCGCATCGCATCCGGCAGTTTCGCCAGTTGTTGCAGCGTGAGGAATTGGTTTTCGAGGTTGTTGGTTGCCAACTGCGACAGTAAACGCGCTTGTTCTTCGCGATCAAGACTCAGGAAACGCGTACGCGTGGTGATTTTAAACGGAAACGGCTGCTTAGCCTGTGCATCGAAGTACTTACACGCAAAACCCAATTTCATTTCAGTCTCCCTTAGAGCAGGCTGAAAGTGTAGCTTGCTCCAGGGAAAGTGCACGGACAGCGGCAGGGCTGCCGCTGTCCGTAGGGTTACACGCTTGGGAAAGTAATGTTGCTGCCCGGTGCTTCGCGATGCAGATGGATAAAGTTCAGGTGACGTTCGTACTGATCGAGAATATCGATAATCACCTGCTCCTTGTTGTAGTCCATCAAATCGTTGCCCTGGCTACCTTCCAGCAGGAATGTCTCCAGACGGTAATAGGTCGATTTACCACTGCGCGCTCGATAGGTAAAGCCCGGCACCGAATACTGCTGCGGCCAGATCTGATACACGAAGTCTTGCTCTTCACCCAGCAGCACGCGCAAATCCAGATAACCTAACGGATGGCCCTCTTCCGGCTCCACGCGGTCCAGTGAAACCCGACCGCCGCGTAACTCCAGTTCTTTCGCTACATCCTGCATTGCCGGGAACAAGACGTTCTCCATCATTTGCTGGGTGTAGCGTGTGCCTGGATAGTTCATCAGACGCGACAGACGTTTCTTCCAGCTCAGGCGATCGTTGCTGGCCGGAATGTACGGTGCCGTTTCACGACTGGCGCTGGCGCGGCGATGGTCTTCCACTTTGAGAGACTTATACAAACCGGCCATGACAAAGAAGATCACAAAGCTGAACGGCAGTCCCATGATCACCGTGGCATTCTGCAGCGCAGAAATACCGTTGGTCATCAACATACCCATGGTCAGAACACCAATCGCCACTGACCAGAAGATACGCAGCCAGTTCGGTGCATCACTGTTGATGTCTTTCAGCTTCGAAGTGAAGTTACCCAACACTAGTGAACCGGAATCCGCTGAGGTGACGTAGAACAGCATGCCGGTAATGGTGGCGACCGAAGCGCTGAACTTAAACGCCGGATACTGCGCCAGCAGGCTGTAGAAGCCACGTTCTGCATGCGCCATCACTTCCTGAGCAAAGCCGGCATCACCGTGGATAATTTCATACAGCGCGGCGTTACCAAAGACCGACAGCCACAACAGCGTGAAGGTGAACGGAATAATCAGCGTACCGAGCACGAACTCACGGATAGTGCGACCACGTGAAATACGCGCCAGGAACAAGCCAACAAACGGGGACCAGGCGACCCACCATGCCCAGAAGAACAACGTCCAGCTGTTCATCCACTCTCTTGGCTGATCAAACGCAAAGGTGTTCAGCGTCATGCCCATAAAGCGGTTGATGTAATCACCGACATTGAGCACCAGCGCATTCAGCAGGAAGTCGGTTTTGCCCATGAACAGCACAAACAGAATCAGCCCCAATGCCAGCGCAACGTTGAGTTCCGACAGAATACGGATGCCTTTATCCACGCCAGAGGTCACTGAAATGGTGGCGATAATCACCGACAGCACAATCAACGCCGCCTGCGCGGTAAAGCCTTCCGGAATATCGAACAACACGTTCAGGCCATAATTGAGCTGAACCACGCCGATCCCTAAGGTGGTGGCGATGCCGAAGATGGTCCCCACTACCGCTGCAATATCCACGGTATGGCCAATCGGCCCGTTAATACGTTTGCCAAAGATTGGATACAGCGCAGAACGGATGGTGAGCGGCAAATTGTAGCGGTAGCTAAAGTACCCCAGCGCGATCCCCATCAACGCGTACATTGACCAGCCAGTTACGCCGTAGTGGAACAACGTCCACACCATGGCTTGTCGGGCGGCTTCCATGGTTTGTCCGGCGCCCTCAGGCGGTTGCATGTACTGCGTGACCGGTTCGGCCACTGAGAAGAACATCAGATCGATACCGATACCGGCCGCAAACAGCATCGCTGACCAGCTTAATAAGCTGAATTCTGGTTTGGATTGCTCTGGCCCGAGCTTGATGGCGCCGTAACGTGAACAGGCCATGTAGATAACGAAAACGATATACAGCGTCGCGGCCAGCATGTAGTACCAGCCAAACGTAGCGGTAACCCAGTTAACCGCAGTCTGAATCAAGCTGGCAGCCAGCTCGCTGTAAAAAATAGTGACAAGTGAAAATGTCAGAATCAGTCCGGCTGAGGTGTAGAACACCACAGGATTGATTCTGTCTTTTTCACTGGCAGGTGGATTAATCATCGATGACCTCTGGTTAATTTCCTGTAATGACTCAATGGATTAGCGAGACCTGTCTGCCAGGCCTTGTTGTTATCAGTACCCCTGTTATCCCTCCCTGTAGTGCTTTCTTCTGACGATGAGCCGCATAGCCCGGTTCACCGCTGCGCTTTTGTAACAATCGAAGCACAGTATCCTAACAAAATTCTTTTTTATATTGAACGTGCAATCAAAAAAAGTTTAAATAGTCCTCTGACATTGTGGTGGAGCTGGAGTCATGCCAAAGGTGGGAATGCAGCCGATTCGTCGTCGGCAGCTGATTGATGCAACCCTCGATACGATTAACGAGGTAGGAATTAATGACGCAACTATTGCGCAGATTGCCCGCCGTGCGGGGGTTTCGACCGGCATCATCAGCCACTACTTCAAGGACAAGAACGGTTTGCTGGAAGCCACTATGCGCGATATCACTCGTCAGTTACGTGATGCCGTGGCTGCCCGCCTGAAACCGTTGGCGGGCGCGAAGACCGAAGCACGCTTGTTGGCGATTGTCGAAGGTAACTTCGATGACACGCAGGTGCACAGCGCGGCAATGAAAGCCTGGCTGGATTTCTGGGCCAGCAGCATGCATCAGCCGCAGTTGGGTCGTCTGGAACGGGTCAGTAGTCGACGCCTGTTTTCAACTCTCGCCGCCGAGTTTCACCGTGAATTGCCGCGTGAACAGGCGCGACTGGCGGCTCACGGATTGGCATCGCTAATCGATGGCCTTTGGCTGCGAGCTGCGCTAAGCGGTCTGCCCTTCAATATCGATGTCGCGAAAACGCTCACCACCCAATTTATCCGTCAGCAACTTGCTGGCGCACTGAATCACTGAGGAAGGAGAAATCATGTCCCGATTCACCGAACAGCAGCTGTATATCGATGGTCAGTTCATTGCGGCGAGCGCAGGTAATACATTCCAGACCATCAACCCGGCCAATGGCGAAGTACTGGCCGAAGTACATGAGGCGGAACAGGCCGATGTTGATCGTGCTGTCGCTGCCGCGCAAAAAGGCCAGAAAGTCTGGGCCGCGATGACCGCCATGGAGCGCTCACGCATTCTGCGCCGTGCCGTCGATATTCTGCGTGAGCGCAACGACGAGTTGGCCGCGCTGGAAACCCTCGACACCGGTAAGCCGCTGAGCGAAACCCAATATGTTGACATCGTGACCGGTGCTGACGTGCTGGAATATTACGCCGGTCTGATCCCGACGCTGGAAGGCCAGCAGATCCCACTGCGCGACACGGCGTTTGTTTATACCCGTCGTGAACCGCTCGGCGTGGTCGCTGGTATTGGTGCGTGGAACTACCCGATTCAGATCGCCTTATGGAAATCTGCCCCTGCACTGGCAGCGGGTAACGCGATGATCTTCAAACCGAGTGAAGTCACTCCACTGACAGCACTGAAGCTGGCAGAAATTTACACCGAAGCGGGCGTGCCTGCCGGCGTATTCAATGTGCTGAACGGTCGTGGCGCGGTCACTGGTCAACTGCTGACTGACCATCCGGGCATCGATAAAGTCTCCTTTACCGGCGGCGTGGCCAGCGGCAAAAAAGTGATGGCGAATGCTGCGGGCTCCACCTTGAAAGAAGTCACTATGGAATTGGGTGGCAAATCGCCGCTGATTATCTTTGATGACGCCGATCTCGATCTGGCCGCTGACATCGCCATGATGGCCAACTTCTACAGCTCAGGCCAGGTCTGCACCAACGGTACGCGCGTGTTTATCCCGGCAAAATTCCAGGCCGCGTTGAAGCGAAAATCGCTGAACGTGTTGCACGCATCAAAGCGGGTGACCTCAACGATCCTGACACCAATTTCGGCCCGCTGGTGAGCTTCCCCCATCGTGACAACGTGATGCGTTATATCGAATCCGGTATCAACGAAGGCGCGCGTCTGCTGTGCGGCGGCAAACGTCTGAGCGGCGCCGATTTCGATGACGGAGCCTGGGTTGAACCGACCGTATTCACCGACTGCCGTGATGAGATGACCATTGTGCGTGAAGAAATCTTCGGGCCGGTGATGTCGATTCTGACTTACGAAAGCGAAGAAGAAGTGGTACGTCGCGCCAATGCCACCGATTTCGGTCTGGCTGCGGGCGTAGTGACGCAAGACCTGAACCGCGCACACCGCGTGATTCACCAGATCGAAGCGGGTATCTGCTGGATCAACACCTGGGGCGAATCTGCCGCCGAAATGCCGGTGGGCGGCTACAAGCACTCTGGTATTGGCCGTGAGAATGGCCTGATGACCTTGCAAAACTACACCCAGGTGAAGTCGGTGCAGGTCGAGTTATCCCGTTTTCAGTCCGTATTTTAATTGAGCTTTAACCTGAGGAGCGACTAATGGAATTTGATTACATCATTATCGGAGCCGGATCCGCAGGGAACGTTTTGGCAACAAGACTGACCGAAGACAGCAGCGTGAATGTGCTGCTTTTAGAAGCGGGTGGCCCTGACTACCGCTTCGATTTCCGCACGCAGATGCCAGCCGCGCTGGCTTATCCGCTACAGGGAAAACGCTATAACTGGGCGTATGAAACCGAGCCAGAACCGCATATGAATAACCGCCGCATGGAGTGCGGACGCGGTAAAGGTCTGGGCGGATCATCGCTGATCAATGGTATGTGTTATATCCGCGGCAACGCGATGGATCTCGATAACTGGGCGCAGCAGCCTGGGCTGGAAAGCTGGAGCTACCTGAACTGCCTGCCCTACTATCGCAAGTCAGAAACCCGCGATATTGGCGCCAATGACTATCACGGCGGTGAAGGCCCGGTCAGCATCACCACCTGTAAACCCGATAACAATCCGCTGTTTGCCGCGATGATTGAAGCCGGTGTTGAAGCAGGCTATCCGCGCACGGAAGATTTGAACGGCTATCAGCAGGAAGGCTTCGGACCGATGGATCGCTTCGTCACGCCGAAAGGTCGTCGATCCAGCACCGCGCGTGGCTATCTCGATACCGCCAAAAAGCGTCCAAACCTGAAGATCGTCACCCATGCCACCACCGATCGCATCCTGTTTGAAGGCAAGCGCGCGGTGGGCGTGGAATATTTGCAGGGATCGGGCAACACGCCACATCAGGTGCATGCGCGACGTGAAGTTTTGCTGTGCGCCGGTGCCATCGCCTCGCCGCAGATTCTGCAACGTTCTGGCGTGGGCGCTGCTGCGCTGCTGAACAAATTCGACATTCCGGTGGTACATGATCTGCCGGGCGTCGGCGAAAACCTGCAGGATCACCTCGAAATGTACCTGCAGTACGAGTGCAAAGAGCCGGTGTCACTCTATCCGTCGTTGAAATGGTGGAACCAGCCGAAGATCGGTGCAGAGTGGCTGTTTAACGGCACTGGCATCGGTGCCAGCAACCATTTTGAAGGCGGTGGCTTTATTCGCAGCCGCGAAGAGTTTACCTGGCCGAACATTCAGTATCACTTCCTGCCAGTAGCGATTAACTACAACGGCTCTAACGCCGTTGAAGCGCACGGTTTCCAGTGTCACGTGGGTTCAATGCGTTCACCGAGCCGTGGGCATGTGCAGATTAAATCGCGCGATCCGCGTCGTGATCCGGCTATTTTGTTCAACTACATGGCACATGAACAGGACTGGCAGGAATTTCGTGACGCGATTCGTATTACGCGCCAGATCATCAATCAGCCCGCGCTGGATAAGTATCGCGGCAAAGAAATCAGTCCGGGCCTCGATTGCCAGACTGATGAACAGTTGGATGAGTTTGTGCGTAACCATGCGGAAACCGCCTATCACCCCTGCGGCACCTGCAAAATGGGCAGCGATAGCATGGCGGTGGTTGATGGTGAAGGTCGTGTGCATGGATTGCAGGCGTTGCGCGTGGTAGATGCGTCAATTATGCCGTTGATCATCACTGGCAACCTGAATGCCACCACCATCATGATCGGTGAAAAGATCGCGGATAACATTCGTGGTCGCCAGCCGTTGCCGCGTAGCGAAGCAGATTACTTCGTCGCTGGCGATCTGCCGGTTCGTGGTGAACCGAAGCGCGCTTAACCGTTTTTATCAGGGTGGCTCTCGTCACCCTGCTCATTTCCAGCTAGCTTTGCAGATAAGCCATAATCAGCCGCTGTAACTCAAGCTTAATGTCATCTGAGCCCAGTTGATCGCGTCTTGCGGCATCATGCACCCACTTTTACAACTTAAAGCAGGGAGGTTCGTCATATTCTGCAGTGACTGACGCTCCCTTCTTTCCTGTAGACTGATGACGCACAATTGCCGGCATTTAGCGTATTGATGCAGCTTTAAAGTATGTTGTAACTAGTAACGCGTTTGCTTTACATCTTTTGTTAAAACTCATTCCCACTCAATCGCCTGTAAAAATCGTTCAAGAATGGCATTCTGGCTGCGCCCTTTGCGTGTCACCACGGCGATCTTACTGGTGAAGTGGAAACGTTCCGGTGCGATGGCGTGCATCATCTTTTTCTCCACCCACTGTGCGGCATAGTGGTCAGGCAAGAAACCGATAAAGCGGCCGGTGAGAATCAAAAAGGCAATGCCTTCGCGGTCGGTTGCCGTGGCATTGCAATTGAGTTTCTGGTGCATGGCAATCGCTTCTGCCGTCATGCGAAAAGCGGGTGCGATGGCATCACATCCCTTCAGTTGCGCTTCATCTGGCTCGAGGGAAAACAACGCATGGGTGTTGCTACAGTAAAGCTGCGACCGCTCATCATATAACGGCATGTAATCCAGGCCGGAAATCGGCGAAGTGACTGGCAGCGCACCGACGTGCAAGCGACCATCCATCAGCCCTCTTTCAATCTCTGCGGCCGTCATCATGCTGATATTGAGCCGAATATCGGGACCTATCTCATGCAGTTTCTCCAGCGCATGGGTAATTTTCATGCGTGGTTGCGTGACCAGATTATTGATAATCCCGATATTCAAATCCCCGCGCAGCTGCTTATGCATCTGATTAACCTGCAGGCGAAACTGCTCGATAGCCGCCATCATACTTTCGCTGTGTCGCAGGATCTCACGCCCTTCTTCGGTCAAGGCAAAACCCGCCCGTCCGCGTTGACACAATCGCATGCCAAGTCGCTTTTCAAGATCGCCCATGTGCAGGCTAATGGCCGATCGCGTCATGCCCAACAAACTTTCTGCTGCAGAGAAGCTGCCGCTCTCATTCACAGTTTTAAACAGGCGCAATAATTTGAGATCAAAGTCGGTGACCTGCGCGAGCGATTTGCTTTTCATATAGGTGAGTAAATCAATAACTGAAGATGAATTAATAGGGATTTAACTTAACTAACCGTTAAATGCAAACTCTTCATACACCTGTCTGGAGAAACATCATGTCTGATGCTGTCAACACTACCGATCTCAATCTGCAAGCGCACTGGATGCCGTTTACTGCCAACCGGAATTTCCAGCGCGATCCCCGTATCATTGTCGGCGCTCAAGGCCGCTGGCTGGCTGATGATAAAGGACGGCGGATTTTTGATAGCCTTTCCGGTTTATGGACCTGTGGCGCGAGCCACTGCCGCAGTGAAATCCAGCAGGCGGTGGCGAAACAACTGGGTACGCTCGATTATTCCCCCGGCTTCCAGTACGGCCATCCTCTGTCATTTCAGCTGGCAGACAAGATTGCCCAGCATATGCCGGGTAATCTAAACCATGTGTTCTTCACCGGATCGGGCTCGGAATCAGCAGACACGGCGGTGAAGATGGCGCGCGCTTACTGGCGCATCAAAGGCCAGCCGGCGAAAACCAAATTTATCGGACGCGCGCGAGGTTACCACGGCGTAAATATCGCCGGAACCAGCCTGGGCGGCATTGGCGGCAATCGTAAGATGTTCGGTCAGTTTATGGACGTTGACCATATTCCACACACGCTGCAAACCGATCTGCCCTTCACTGCTGGCCAGGCCGAAACCGGCGGTGTGGCGTTGGCTAATGAGATGCTGAAACTAATTGAGCTGCATGATGCATCTAACATCGCCGCCCTGATTGTTGAGCCTCTTTCCGGCTCTGCGGGGGCGATTATCCCACCGGTAGGCTATCTGCAACGCTTGCGTGAAATCTGCACCCAGCACGATATTTTACTGATCTTCGATGAGGTCATTACCGGTTTTGGCCGCATGGGCCGCTGGAGCGGCGCTGAGTATTTTGGCGTCATGCCCGATATTCTCAATTTCGCCAAGCAGATCACCAATGGCGCGGTGCCGCTGGGTGGCGTGGTCGCCAGCAGCGAAATCTACAACACCTTTATGGCGCAAAAACTGCCAGAACACGCGGTTGAATTTGCTCACGGCTACACCTACTCTGCCCATCCGGTGGCCTGTGCGGCGGGCCTGGCGACGCTGGAGTTACTGGAACATGACGCGCTGATTGCGCAATCCGCCGAGCTGGCACCGCATTTTGCCCTTGCACTGCATGCGCTGCGTGATTGCCCGAACGTCATCGATATCCGCAACTGCGGTCTGGTGGGTGCCATCCAGCTTGCTCCGCGCGACGGCGATGCCACCATTCGGCCGTTTGAAGCGGGCATGGCGCTGTGGAAAGCCGGTTTTTATGTGCGCTTCGGTGCCGATACGCTGCAGTTTGGCCCGATGTTCAATACACAGCCTGCCGAGTTGGATCGCTTGTTTGACGCTGTAGGTGAGACGTTACATCACATAGCGTGAGGAAAATGAGTTGATTGGTCATACTTAACAACATCTTCTTCATACTCTCTGCCGATTCTTCTGATTCAATACCTTTTTGCATTCAGTCTGGATCGGCCATGCTCCGTCGCCACTTTCTTACCGGTTTACTGCTCTCCCCCTTTGCTGCGCGCTGCGGCTTTAGCCTGGCCGCTTCCTCGGCAAAACCCGCACAGGTATTGCCCTTGTGGCCAAAACAACCGCCTGGTGGCGGTGGACCTTTAGGGGCGATGACGTTTAGTGCCAAAGGTGCGCAGCGGAATATTGCCATGCCGACGCTCACCGTCTTTAAGCCTGTTCAGCCGAAGGGACGCGCTGTACTTATTGCGGCTGGCGGCGGCTATACGCGTATCGAAATGGGCAAAGAAGCCTGGCCCGCTGCCGCGTGGCTGGCGGCTCAAGGCTACACAGCTTATGTGCTGAGTTATCGCCTGCCGCAGGAAGGCTGGAAAGATGGCGCGTTAGTGTCACTTCAGGATGCACAGCGCGCACTGCGTATCGTGCGCCACCGTGAGAACAATGTCAGCGTATTGGGCTTTTCGGCTGGCGGGCACCTGCTGGGAATGGCGGCGAACCGCGCGGATTTTCACGCTTATCAGGCCAGTGATGCAATGGACAATCTCCCCGCAACGGCCGATCGTGCCGCGCTGATCTATCCCATCATTACGCTTGAGCCACCTTATGAACACACCTCCACGCATAAAGTGTTGGTCGGGAAAGACGCATCACTCAGCGCGGATACCGCCTGGTCGGTTCAATCCTATGTTAATCCGCAATCACCGCCGTTTTTCCTGGTGCAGGCCGAAGACGATCCTGTTTCCGATCCACACAACACCTTGATCATGGCTGCCGCGTGCAAGCAGCAGCATGTGCCGGTTGAGATGCATCGCTATCCCAGCGGGGGGCATGGTTTTGGATTGGGTAAGCCCGGCACACAAACGACTGAGTGGCCGGGACATTATCTGCAATGGTTAAACGCTTAACGCGGCGGAAGGTTGAGCCAGGCCCGCCAGTAACGTCTCCGAACTGGCCACCGCACCAAAAATACCGCCCTGCAAGTGAATCATGCTTAGTGCCGCTTCGTGGTGTTTTAGCTCGGTCGCGGCGCAGCAATCGGACAGCACCAGACATTCGAAGCCGCGATCGTTGGCTTCGCGCAGCGTGGTATGCACACAGACATCGGTGGTAATACCTGAGATGATAAGATTACGCATCCCCCGACTGCGCAGGATCAGTTCAAGATCGGTGGCATAAAAAGAGCCTTTGCCTGGCTTATCAATGATGGTTTCACCCGCCAGTGGCGCCAGCTCCGGGATAATTTCCCAGCCCGGCTCACCGCGCACCAAAATGCGGCCACAGGGACCGGGCGCACCGATTTCCGCCTGCATCCGCTTTGAACGCCAGCGTTTATTGGCCGGCAAATCACTCAGGTCAGGACGATGGCCTTCACGCGTATGGATGATCGGGAAGCCTAACTCCCGCATGCGTGCCAGCACGCGCTGCAAAGGCGCTATCGGAGCGCGGGTCAGTGCGATGTCATACCCCATGCTATCGACGTAGCCGCCCTTGCCACAAAAATCGGTCTGCATATCGATAATGATCAGTGCGGTATCCGCAGGCGTACACCGCCCATCAAAGGGCCAGGGATAAGGTGTTGAATCAATGGTGAATTCAGGCATTTTTCTGCTCCATCAGGCTCGCTGCGTTTTCACGTTTCAGTTTGACAATCAAAGTGTAACTGGCAGCAGCCGTCACCAGGCCAATCACCGCTTCACCAAACTGCGGGAATTCAATGTGGGCAATCACCGCACACAAGCTGCCAATCGCCCAGGCGGCAAAAGCGCTACCGCGCAGACGACGGGTTTTGCGCTGCTCGCTGATTCTTGCCATGAAGATCAGGTCAACGATCATGACCGCACCAAACGGCGGTACCACGATGCCGAGCAAACTCAGCCACTCGAGGAAGTAAGACCAGACGCCCGCCAGCGCCAGTGCCCCGCCGATGGCACCGAGGATCAACGTCCAGACTCGCATCTTGCTGCTGAACAGATGGCTAAAGCCAACGGCACCGTTGTACAAACAATGGGTACAAACCGAGCCGAGGTTAATGAAAACAAACAGGAAAGCGATGATGGAGAGTAACGTGCCATGGTTCATCAGCATTGGCAGGAAATTACCGCCATTATTGACCGGATCAACCGCCGCGCCCACCGCTACAATCACCACACCGAACAGATATGAGATGACGTTCGCCATAGGAAAGGCGGAAAATGCGGCGATAACCGCTGATTTGCCGTCTTTCGACCAGCGGGTAAAATCCGCGGTCATGGTGCCCGAATCGGCGAATCCTGCCACCACCATGGTCACCGCCGTTCCCATGCTCATGGCGCCGACTGCACCAGTACTGCCTTTGAACTGAGTGATGGTGCTGAAATCGTGATCCTGCCCAATCAACCACAGTGCGACCAAACCGAGCACCACAAACAACGGTGCGGCAATCATGCCCAGGATCGACAACGCACGCACGCCGAGGAAGGTGACGCCGGTATACAGCACCATGGCGATAGCGGTCACCGCGAGTGCGTTCCAGCCAAAGGTTTGGTTAATGACTGTACCAGTTAAACCCGTTTGAAACGCATACCAGCCAATCACGACGGTCGAGAGAAAACCGGAAACGAGGATATAGCCTTTAGTGCCAAAGGTACGCTTTGCCTGCAGGGCGAAGTTCATCCCGGTGTTACCTGCAAACCAACTCAGTGCGCCAACATAAGCGAACAGCACCAGATTGCCGAGCAGGATGGCAATCAGCGCGGGCCAGAAACCCAAATGCCAGGTAATAATGCCACCAAACAACGCGTTGGTAAGGATCATCGGGAAACCGAACCAGACAGCTGATACCGACCGCGTCGAGTGACGGTGACTTAAAGGTACCGGTTCGTGTTCAAATTCCTGCTCCAGCGCAGGGGAGGATTTGTTACTCATGGGCAACTCCGATTAAGTCAGGATAAAGGTGATTCCACGGTTGGATGCGCTCGAAAGCGGCACTTGCCGCCAGCACCAGGCCATCGTCCAGATGACGACCCACGATTTGCAGACCAATCGGCAAGCCACTGGCGGTGAAGCCCGCAGGGATTGAGGCCGCCGGTTGGCCAGTGAAATTGAAGGGATAACAGAACGACAACCAATGATCGCTGCGCACCATGCGCCCATCGATGATTTCCGGTCCCTGCATATTGAGCGGGAACGGCGGCACTGCCAGCGTTGGCGTCAACAGCAAGTCGTAACGCTGCATAAATCGCCACAGCTGATTGCAGATCTTCTTGCGTGCGGTATTGGCGTCGGTAAAGTGTTCAGCGCGCCATTCGCGTTGCAGCATGGCGCTCAGATGAGGTGACATGCGTGAGCCCAGTTCGCTTTGCATCTGACGCATGCCTGTGAGATCGCTTTCAAAGGCCACCAGCGCGGCAAAGGTGGCGCCTTCATCGGCAATCCCTGGATCAACCTCTTCTAATTCCGCCCCCAGTTCACGGGCGAAATGTCGAGCGGCCTTAGTGACAACGTCACGCACCTCTTTATCGACGGCGATGTAGCCAAAATCGGCACTAAACGCAATGCGCAGCCCGTTTAAGGGTTTTTCCAGAGAAGAAATCCAGTTCACGTCGCTGCAGGGAATGGAGTGACGATCGCGCATATCCGGGCCTGCCATCACTGACATCATCAGTGCGCTGTCTCGCACCGTGCGTGTCATGGGGCCAATATGCTCCAGTGATTCCCAGCTAGAGACGCCGGGAAAGCGTTCATCGCGGCAGCCAGGCCATAACGGCACCCGCCCCATCGAGGCCTTGAATCCATAAACGCCGCAGTGCGCCGCTGGAATACGTACCGATCCGCCGCCGTCACTGCCCAATGCCATCGGGCAAAGGCGAGCGGCGAGCGCCGCGCCGGATCCGGCACTGGAACCGCCGGGCGTTTTGCTCAAATCCCAGGGATTGCGCGGTGAAGGAAACAGCGGATTGTGCCCAACGCCGCTATAACCAAACTCGGGCGCAGTGGTTTTCCCCAGCAGCACAGCATCAGCAGCCAGCAGGCGCTCGACGGTGATGTCGTCATCTTCAGGAATGAAATCGGCATAGGCTGCCGAACCGGAGGTGGTTTTCACACCCGCCGTGCAAATGAGATCCTTTACCGCCAATGGCACACCCGCAAAAGCCCCCAGCGCTTCACCGCGTGCACGCTTCGCATCAACCACTGATGCCTGCTGTAACGCCAATTCGGGTGATGCCGTACAAAAAGCCCGAATCAGTGGTTCGCGTTTTTCCATACGATCCAACGCGGCTTGCGTCAATTCGCGGGCAGACACTTCGCCATTGCGGATCAACGCTGCCAATGTAGTAGCATCCTCATCCAGTAAAGCATCAAACATGATTCATCTCACGATTTGGTCACTTAACGGGATTAATGCAGTTTGCGTGCCAGAAGGTGCCAACAATCAGCGGCGAGGAGATAACGCCTGATGGGATACGGACTTGGATACAAGATCGAATACTTATGTTTCGTTTTAATGCATTCGGTTTAACAGGAAGCACAAAAATAGCGCAGCAATGCGCCATTTTGGTCATCACCGATGCAGGCTGCTTTCAGCGTTGCTAAATGTCACTGGATGGATAAAACATCATCGGAAAATACAGCGCCACGTCATGCAGTTGTAACCTGCGTATTATTCGATTTTTAATTCAGTAAACATTTCATAAACGACATCACGAATAGGATAATACTTATCACGGCTAAAATGAGAAATGTGTCAGGGTGTGCGAGGTTAAGTCAGGTCTCATTTCCCATTATTTTATCTGAGGGCGAACGGGTGAATTATTTCGATGTATCCATTCTGGCCGTAATACAGGGGCTGGCAGAGTTACTGCCGGTTTCCAGCTCTGCACACGTCATTATGACGGAGAAACTCCTGGGGCTGGACCCTGCGGCCCCCGATATGACACTGTTGCTGGTGATGCTGCATACCGGCACGATGTTCGCGGTGATTGTTTACTTCTGGAATAACTGGCGGGAGACCTATTTCAGTTCGGGCCGTGCATTTAAGAAGAATGTATTTTTAATTATTCTCGCCACCGCAGTGACCGGCGTAGTGGGTTTGACGCTGATGAAGCTGATTAAATATTTCTTCGCCGCGAACGTCGACACGTTTGAAATAGAGTCGTTGTTTAGTAACAGTGAAATAATCGCCAGTGGTCTCGCTGCCGCAGGCTTATTAATTATCCTCTCTTCACGCCTGAAAGAAAAAGATCGCGGCGAACTTTCGCCCTTAAGCGCTGCAGGTATTGGTTTCGTTCAGGGTTTATGCCTGCCATTTCGCGGTTTTTCTCGTTCTGGCGCCACGATTTCTACCGGTCTTTCATTGGGTGTGGCCCGTAAACGTGCGGAAGAATTTAGTTTTGCGTTAGCCGTGGTGCTGACACCGGCGGTGATCGTTAAAGAGGGCCTGCGTGCTTTCAGTTCAGGTTCTGCTGGTACGGTCACAGTGAGCAGCGGCGTGCTTCTGCCCAGCCTGGTGGGCATGATATTAAGTTTTGTCGCCGGACTTCTGGCGCTACGCTGGCTTTCCCGCTGGCTGGAGCATGATCGCTGGCATCTGTTCGGTGGCTATTGCTTGTGCGCTGCGGCACTGATTGGTTGGTTGGGCTGACTCGCGGATTGAGCTTCTCTGAAACTCAGCAGTGAAATCATTGGCATGCTGCTTGCATATTGTCTATACAGGTAGGTAACCTCGAATGACAGACAGGGATAAAGATGAAGCTCAATCCAGAACAACTGCGCGCAAAAGCCAGACGCACACTGCCCCATTTCGCTTTCGACTATATTGATGGTGGCGCAGAGGGGGAAGTGACGCTCAATCACAATAAGGCTATCTTTCAACAGTGGCGATTTTTACCCTCAGTATTACGCGATTCCAGTCAGCGGAATATCGGTGTTGCCCTTGGCCGCACGCAGTTGGCTGCCCCACTTCTTGTTGCTCCCACTGGCTATAACGGCATGCTGAGAAATCAATCCGATCTCATGCTCGCCCGCGCTGCGGCTCAGGCGGGCATTGGCCATATCCAGAGCACCGTTTCAACCGCTTCTATTGAGGATATACAAGCGACTGGTCATCAGGAACGTTGGTTTCAACTTTACGTCCTTAAAGATAAGCAAGTAACTGAGAATTTGATCAGTCGCGCCAAAGACGCAGGCTGTACTGCTTTGGTGGTGTCCGTTGATGCGGTGCATTTTGGTCATCGTGAGCGCGATAAGCAGCACTATCGACGGCCCATGAAACTCTCATTCCCGGCACTCTGTAACGTGGCGATGAAACCGGGCTGGGTGCTGCGCACTCTGGTGCCACACGGTATGCCGGGCTTCGGCAATCTTAAGCCTTACCTGCCCGCTGAAAAGCAACAAGGAGCCGGCGGTGCCACTTACTTCGCTCAGCAAATGGACCAGACCCTGAGCTGGGAAACGCTGGCGTGGATTCGCTCACTGTGGGACGGCGCGTTGTATGTGAAAGGCATCATGACCGTTGATGATGCCCTTATGGTGCAAAAAATCGGTGCTCAAGGCATTGTCCTGTCGAATCACGGCGGCAGACAACTGGATTGTACCGCCAGCCCAATGTCTGTGCTTGCCAGTGTGCGAGCGGCGGTCGGTGATGAATTTATCATCCTGATCGACAGCGGTTTCCGCCGCGGCACCGACGTGATTAAAGCGCTGATCCTCGGGGCTAATGCCGTATTGATTGGACGGCCCTTATTGTATGCGGTGGCCGCAGGTGGCGAAGCACTGGCGAACGAGGTGATCACTGCGCTGGTTCAGGAAGTTGACCGCACGCTGGCCCAATTAGGCTGCAACACCCTTGCAGACCTGCGGCCAGAGATGCTGCAGATCAGATAGAGGCCAGATATCCCCCATCGACATACAGAATCTGCCCGGTGATATATCGGGCAGCCTCCGAGCTAAGAAAAACCACACTGCCGGCCAGATCGTCGAATTCACCAAATCGACCAAGCGGGATTTTTTTCTGCATCGCGTCGCGCCACGCGTCATCCTGATAAAACACCTGAGTCATTTCCGTTTCGAAGTAGCCGGGACCGATGCCATTCACGCGGATGTTATGCGCCGCCCATTCCGCGCTCAGCGTGCGCGTCATCCCCGCCAATCCTGACTTGGAGCTGGCATAGGCAACGGCGCCGGGCACGCCCACACAGGTGGTCAGCGAGCACACATTAATGATCGCACCGCCGGATGCCGCAGAAACCATGTTTTTCGCCACCGCCTGAGCACAAAAAAATGCGCCCTTGAGGTTAGTGCCAACAATGGTATCCCACAACGCTTCATCCACTTCGAGCGAAGGGCGAATCTGTTCGGTGCCTGCATTGTTAATCAAAATATCCACCCGCCCCGCAGCGGCTAGCGTCTGTTGGATGCTTTCAACCTGAGTGACATCCAGAATCAGTCCCTGTGCCTCTACGCCAGAGGCGCGCAACTGCGCCACCGCGGCTTTTAGTGTAACCGCATCACGACCGGTGATCGTCACACGCGCACCGGCCTGAGCCAACGCCTGTGCCAGCGCATAACCAATGCCACGTGTCCCGCCCGTGACCAATGCGTTTTTACCTTGTAAGGAAAATGACGTCATGACACTCATAATTTGATTACCGTTTTCAGGAAGGCCGATTTGCCCTCAATCAGCGTCTGATAGGTTTCAGGCACATCATCCAGCTGCACCGGTGGCGCGATAAGCCTTGTTAAGTCGTCCGCCAGCAAGGCCATGATATCCAGTGCCGCCTGCTGTTCATGCTGGAAGACACTGCAACCCACCAGCGTGATCTCCCGCTCCACTAAAGCATTCAGATCAATGCCGTCCGTATGGTGAAATATTCCGACCATCGCAATGCGACCACCCGAAGTTATCCCTGCGATCAGCTGCGAAAGTGCGGCAGGAAATCCTGAGGCTTCAACACCCAAGGCATATTTTTGGGGCGTGGACAGCGGCACGACAGAAGCGATCAATTGATAGCGCTGCGCATTCGGTTCGATTAACTGCACCTGACATTTTTTCAAGCGATGCAGAAGTAACGCTGTCAAACCTCCGATGGTTCCGCCGCCCGTGACACACACAGCATCACCTTCTGCGGGATTGAGTTGATTCACCACTCGCAACGCCACGCCTAGCGGTTCACTCAATACCGCTATCTCATCGGGAATCGCATCGGGTACCGCCAGCAAACTACTTAGCGGTAACGCCACCTGTTCAGCAAAACCACCGTCAAACACTTCTCCTACAAAGCCCAGGGACTCGCACAGGTTCATCGCGCCAGACGAGCAAAATGCGCAATGGCCGCAATACACGCGCGAATCAGCGACTACGCGCATGCCTGGCTGGAAGCGGTCGCTCTCGCCGTTGATTTCGCTAATGACGCCGAACAACTCATGTCCTGGTGTTACCGGAAGATGAGCAATCCACTTTCCAGTTTTGAAATTATGTAAATCGGAGCCACAGATTCCTGCTGAGTGCACGTTGATCCTGGCCCATCCGGCGGGCAAATCGGGTGGGGAGAGTTCATCAACAGTGACCTGACCAATACTTTTGAGGCGTATCGCTTTCATCTCAGTTCTCCGTGATCAGGCTGTTGATCCAGTGGGTGAATTCATCCTCTCCGCCGCACGCCAGCATCACGGCAACCGAGAAGCCAATCGCTGAGCTTGTCGGATTATGGTTACTGGATGAGCCGGCACGTAAATTCATCACCAGCGTCGGACAGCAGAACAACGCCAGCCGCATAATCTGTTGCCAGTTGCCGGGCAGCCAGCCTTTCTCCTGCAGGGCTGCAAGCAAAGGCTTCCAGTAAAGCTCTCCTTTACTGGTCAGAAATGCGCGGCGTAGCGGGCTGAGTTGCCAGTCATGTTCAACAATCAGCGTGTTGCCATCGCACCGCACATTGACCTGATAGCGGGCGGCGGCATCGTCAGGTTCATACAACCAGCACGGATGCGCATAAATGTTATGGAACGTGGCTTTAATTTCAGCCAGTAAAGCGGGAATATTGCTACCCGCAAAAGCAGGGTCGAAACTCACCAGTTCAGGTTCACCGTGCTGCTTTTCGTACCATACGTTGGCATTGTGTGCATCACCATGTGCCACCACGACACCGTGAGATGCCAGCGCAGCAGGTTTCAACACTTCTCCCGCGGCCAGGAACAGCTGGTGAAGAGTCTTGGGATATAACACGCCGTTGACCTGCCAATGCATCTGGCTCAGAGTTTCCCAATCGAGCTGCACCTCACCCAGCGTGAAGCGCTGCCCAATATAGAACTGCGCTACTCGCCCACCCAAGCCATCCGGATCACCCTCGGAAACCAGTCGATTCCAGAACAATTGATGAATAGATTCAGCTGCCACTTCTGCCGCCGTTGCCATACGCAACGTGGGCAGCGTGTGAGCGAGAATATCGCTATCGGCGCGACGCTGAGCCTCAATAATCCCTGCTGATTGCTTCCAGTCCGCTGTGGATTCCACTGCACGGCACACATCCGCCAGACGCTGATCGTTGCGTAAGCTGTACAGCAGAATTTGTCGTCCCGGTTCACCGCAGGTGTAGACCGGCACATCGACAGCGAAGCCATGCTCACGCAGCAGTTCAGCGCGGTAATACTCATCAATGGTGTGCTCTTCCCCTTCTTCGTGATGGAATTTGAAAAACAGCGTGCGCCCATCCGCTAGCACCACGCGACCATTTAAAGAGTTCAGGCTGTATTGATCGCGGTTGATCTGCAGGCTGATCGCCTCGATCCCGGTGACATCTGCGATCAACTGCTGAAGTTTCTCGCTGGCACGTTCCCACTGGTTTTCTTTGGTTAAACGACGCGCTTCTGCCGCAAGTGGAGGACGCAGGCGATCATTCATCGCGCCCACCTTTCAGTAAGGTCTGTCGGATATCTGACACCGCCAATGCATGGCCGGGGAACCCTTCATATTCCGCAAAGCGTTTGGCTTTAGGAGCCAATTCCTGATAGCCCCGGCTGGTGACATAAGCGATAGACATACGCTTCATATAGTCAAACACCGAGAGCGGTCCTGCGGTTTTCGCCGCCCCGTTGGTTGGTAACACCGCATTAGGCCCGAGCACGAAGTTACCCAGCACAATCGGCGAATGCTCTCCCAGCAGAATTTCACCCGCATTGCGGATTTTCATCATCACATCCATCGGTTCGTGTGCCAGCACTTCGAGATGTTCCGGGGCGTACGCGTTGACGAATTCAATCGCCGTGGCAAAGTCTTTGGTGAGGATCACGCCACCGTGGTCGCCACAGAGTACGCGCTGGGAGAAATCTGCCCTTTTTTCACCGATCTGCTGCCAGTAGCCCGGTAGCGCGGCGATGGCCTCTTCCGCCACGCGACGGCTGGACGTCACCAGATAAGCCGAGCTATCCGGGCCGTGTTCGGATTCAATTATCAGATCGAGCGCCGCCAATGCCCCATTCACCGAATCATCCGCTAAGATTAGGCTTTCGCTAGGACCCGCAGGCACACCGGGATCGATCAAATGCGCAAGCTGACGTTTGGCCGCTACCACCCAGGGACTGCCGGGGCCGACAATTTTTAAACATTTCGGAATGGATTCGGTGCCAAACGCCACTGCCGCCACACCTTGTGCACCGCCACATTTGTACACGTGCTCAATTCCCACCAACCGCGCAGCAACCAGCGTTGCATCATCCACAGTGCCATCCGGGCCTGGGGGCGTAATCACAATGGGCAGCGGCACACCGGCGACGATGGCGGGGATGGTTGTCATTAGCAATACGCTGGGAAATGAACCCTTACCGCGCGGGACATAGCAGGCTACGGCATCAATCGGAACATGGCGATCACCGGCAAAAGCACCAGGACGCATCTCTTTCCACCACATCTCCTCGGGCTTCTGTGCTTCATGAAACGCGCGGATATTCTCCACCGCGAAACGGATCGCGTCGATCACCTGCGGATCAACGCGTTCGAATGCCGCATCGAACTCCTGTTCGTCAGCCTTGATGGCAAAGGTTTCTGGCTGCACGCCATCAAATTCACGGGCAAAACGAATTAACGCCTGATCCCCTTCAGTTCTGACTGCTTCAATAATCGGCTTCACCTTTTCGGCAAAACTCGACAGGTCAGATTCGGTGCGTTTGAATAGCTGCTCAGGTAATACGTCAGACGTTGACAGATCATGAAATGAAACGGCCATAGTTAATCCTCAATATTGTCAGTGCGTGAATTCGTGTTGGTGAATGCGGCTCAGCACCTTATGCTGCAGCTCGATAAATTCAGGTACGCGATTGATCCCCTCATGACGGGGGCGCGGTAAGTTCACCGCGAAAGTGGTATCGATTTTTCCTGGGCCCATCACGACAATGCGGTCCGACAGCCTGACGGCTTCTTCAATATCGTGCGTAACAAACATCACCGTCAGGCGATGCTTTTCCCAAATCTCAATCAGTAACTGCTGCATCTGGTGACGCGTCATGGCATCCAGCGCGCCAAAAGGCTCATCCATTAACAGAATTTTGGGGCGATACGAGAGCGCTCGGGCGATGGCCACACGCTGCTTCATCCCTCCCGATAGTTCACTGGGCCAGCGATCGGCGGCATCACCCAGTTTCACCAGTTCCAGATGCTGCTGCGCGATTTCCCGGCACTGGCTGGCTGGTGTGCCTGCGGCTTTCAGGGCAAATTCAATATTGCCGCGCGCCGTCAGCCACGGCAGCAAAGTGTAAGATTGGAACACTACGCCGCGATCCAGCCCAGGGCCGGGAATCGGTTGCCCGTCTACCAGCACATCGCCGCTGTCAAACTCCTCCAGACCAGCTGCAATAGATAACAGTGTGCTTTTGCCGCAGCCGGAAGCCCCAACAATCGAAACAAACTCGTTGTCATTGAGCGTCAGGTCGATGCCATGCAGCACGCGGCGGCGAGATTTCCCCTGAGCGAAACTCTTCTCCAGTTTATTTATTGTTAAGCTCGCCATCAGGAACGTCTCCGGTTGTAGCGGAATAACACACGCTCAGCGGCGCGCATGATTTGGTCGGTAATCAGGCCCAGCAGCCCCAGTAACAGGATGTAGCCGATGATGGTGTCGGTCTGGAAATAGCGTTGGGAAACCACAATGCGGTAGCCTAAACCTGAGGTAGAAGCCACCAATTCAGCCAGCACTAACCACGTCCATGCCCAACCGAGGCTGATGCGCAATGCATCCCAAATTGCGGGTAAAGCAGAGGGGATGACAATTCGCAGTAAGATTTTGCGATCGGATAAGCCAAGGGTACGACCCAGCCCGACGAAATCAGGTGGCACGCGTTTGATGGCATCGATCATCATCAGCACCTGCTGAAAGAAGGTACCAATCCAGATCACGAGGAATTTCTGAATATCGTCAGTACCCGTCCATAAAATGGTGAGAGGGACAAACGCCACCACCGGCATATAGCGAATAAAATCGACCAGAGGTTCAACTATGGCTTTAAACAAACCGTAGCAACCCGCCAGAACGCCAATGAAAATGGCCATCGCCGAGGAGATCGCGAACGCAATCACCATGCGATACAGGCTGCTGGCGATATCACTTTGCAAAGTACCGTTCTGTGCCAGCGTCACCATCTGATGCCAGACGCGTTCAATGCCCGGCAGAAAAATAGGTTTGATTGCTCCTGAGGATGTGGCCAGCCACCAGGCCAGAATCAAGAATACGAACACCAGAATCGCGATAGTTAAAAATTGGGCCCGTGAGGGTTCTCTACCAATGGTTAAAAGGTGACTCCGACGGCGTTTTTTCTTCGCCTGACGATTAACCCGCTGCAACTCAACTGAACTCATGCCCCCTCCTGATTTCCATGCCTCTCCGCTGACAGGTGCGGCAGAGAGGCGCTATCAACGCTTATTGCTGATTGGCAAACTCTGCATCAATGGTTTGAGCAGGCGTCACCGGTTGGGTCACAATTCCGGCCTCGGTTGCCGCTTTTAAAATATGCGGGAAGGTTTTAGTGGTGAAATCATGTGAGAGATAGGCTTTGTTTTCACTCAAGGTAAAATATTTAACCCCATCAAAGGCGGTATCTAAATCCTCAGGTGTAGCCCCCACCGCTTTAGAAATAATGGCGCGGCCTTCAGTGGTATTGGCGTTATAAAAATCGAGCGCCGCACCCCAGGTCTTAATTAATGCTTTTATTTCATCCGGGTGGCTTTTAATAAAATCATCACGCACGACCAGCACATCACTGATTAAACCTGGATCGGAAGATCCGCTATACAGCATTTTAATACTGGGGTCTGATTTCTTCGCCACGCTGAGATAGGGCTCGTAGGTGACTGCTACGGGTACTCTTCCAGCCAGGATGGCACTACCAGCCGAAGCTGCAGGCATCGGCACCGGTTTAATATCACTAAAGGATAATCCTGCCGATGCCAGCGCGCTGCGCAGCAGGATATCGCTGGTGGTGCCCTCTTCATATGCGACCTGCTTGCCTTTGAGCTCCTTAACGCTGCCGACCTCTTTGCTCGCCAGGATGGCGTCTGCCGTGTTGCTCTGATCCAGCACCAGGACGATTTTTACCGGCAGCCCGGCGGAAATCATCCCCATAGCGGTGTGAGTAGCGATATTGGCGGCATCAATCTGACCACTCGCCAGCGCCGCATTGATATCTTTATCTTCGGCGAAGTTAATCACTTCAACCTTGTTCAACCCAGATTTGGCAAAAAGGCCCTTTGCCGAGGCTATGTGCCACTGGCCGTAGCCCAACCAGGGTTCAACCCCCATTTTGATAGGCGCTGTTTCCGCTGCATAAACAGAGTGTGCCGCGAGTGTGAATAAACCTAAGCAGCAAACATGAGAAACTGATTTCTTCATAGCATGGAGAGAAAACATAGTTATTTCCTTCTGTTATGATTATGGGGTGTTAGCGACAAGTGATACACTCATGTATATACAAGGGTATGCAAGAGTGGTGCCAGTTAAATATCCGCTTGTGTCCGCAGTCATTAATCTTTTCTGCGCCTTAACGGTGCACACCAATAGTGCACTGCACTATGGCAAACAATATCCTGCTCATTAAGAACGTCGAATAAATTAAAAGAAAAAAGCTGGGCGGGTCACAACAAATTTTGGTGGGAGTAGAAAGCCGGGGATGATTTAAATGCTACCCGAAAACGGAAACAGCAGGTTTTCCTGCTGTTTCCTGGATATTAGCGCTGGGGATAAAATTAACTTTGTGCACTCATTAAGCGCACAGCAAAACCAAAGAACAACATGCCCGTGAGCATATTCCCCAGTTTTACCAGACGAGTGCGATTTTTCAGAAAGCGAACCATCACGTTGCCCGCCATCAGCAAAATCAGGTAATAGCTCAGGCTGATCAGTTGAATCATCGAGCCCAGCACTGCAAAGGCAGGCGCAGTGTGAGTGACTGCTGGATCAATAAACTGGATGAAAAAGGAGACGTAGAACAGAATGGCTTTTGGGTTGGTCACGCCCAGCAGCAGTGCGCGCAGGAAATAATTTTCTATTTTAACGGCTTCAGCGGGCTGGTTACCTTCGCGCTTGCGCAATGCACCCAGAATGATTTTTACGCCTAAATAGAGCAGGAACATCGCGCCCAGATACTTCACCACCATAAAAATGTGCGGACTGGTGCGAATCAGCGTCGCGACACCGGCCCAGGCAAGGAAGATCAGAATCAGATCACCCATCATCACCCCTGCTATCGCCTTAGACGCCGCTTTAGCACCGCGGCTCATCCCGGTACGCAGCACGTATAAACTGTTTGGGCCGGGCAGCAGAATAATCACCAGCGCACCCGCCAGAAACGTCCAGACATTAATAATTCCTACATCGTGCAACATAACAACCACTACTCCACCGCCATGCAGGTTGATTCGCCCGATGGCTTTTGTTTTGATTTGACAGGTGAAAATTGACAGCGGATCGCGCTGCAATTGGCCCGATATTGTAGCAGATGACGCTGTGCCATGTCGTCCGACGACTGCGTATCACTGAAACAGTCATAGGCACCTGCCAATTAGCGCTATATAATCCGTTGCATTACGCTGCAGGGATAACTCATGAACACAACGCTTAACCGCCTGATTCTGGCGGGCTTACTCACCTTTACCTCTTTGAACACCTTCGCCAGCCGTGTGGTGACCGACCAAATTGGTCGTCAGGTGACGATCCCCGATCAGGTCGATCGCGTGGTGGTGCTACAGCACCAAACGCTGAACCTGCTGGTGCAACTCAACGCGACCGATAATATCGTCGGCATCCTCGCGAACTGGAAGCAACAGTTGGGTGATGGCTACGCGCAGCTGGTGCCTGAACTGGCACAGAAAGCCATGCTGGGCGATCTGACCCATGTGGATTTAGAAAAATTGGTGGCGCTGCATCCGCAGGTGGTTTTTGTCACTAACTACGCGCCAAAAGAGATGATTAACCAGATTTCGGCGCTGGGCATTCCGGTATTGGCTATTTCCTTACGCCATGACGATGCAGGGGAACAAGGCAAGATTAACCCCAGCATGCAAAATGAGAATCAAGCTTACGATCTCGGCATCAAAGAAGGGATTACCTTGATTGGTGAGGTGGTGAATAAGCAGCAACAGGCCAAAGAGCTGATTGCCGCGGCGTTTGCCGGACGTAAACTGGTGAGCGATCGTCTGCAAGGTTTAACTGAGCAACAGCGTGTTCGTGCTTACATGGCCAATCCGGACCTCACCACTTATGGTTCTGGCAAATACACCGGTTTGATGATGTTGCACGCGGGCGCCTACAACGTTGCGGCATCGACCGTTCAGGGTTTCAAGCAAGTCAGCATGGAGCAAGTTGTGGCGTGCAATCCTCAGGTGATTTTTGTCCAGGATCGCTATCCTCAAGTGGTGGATGAGATCCAACAAAATCCACGCTGGCGCACCATTGACGCGGTGAAGCATCATCGGGTCTGGCTGATGCCGGAATATGCCAAAGCCTGGGGCTATCCAATGCCAGAAGCTATCGGCTTAGGTGAGCTCTGGATGGCGAAGAAACTCTATCCGGAAAAATTCCGTGATATTGATATGCAACAGCAGGCTGATCGCTGGTATCAGCATTTTTATCGGACCGCCTATCATGACAACGCTGCACATTCTGGCAGCCGGTAGTCTGCGCGGTGTTTGGCCGGATCTGATGACAGCCTTTCATCATCAGTCTGGCCCGACGACCGACACCCACTTCGGCCCTGCTGGCTTACTTCGGCTGAGGATTGAACAAGGTGCACAATGCGATTTGTTTGCCTCCGCCAATCTTAAGCACCCGGCCACGCTGTTACAGCGCGGTCTGGCAATGCACACCGGCAAATTTGCCGCTAACAGCTTATGTTTGACCACCAGAAGTGACGTTGTCACCGAAAACGACACCTGGCTTTCACTTTTACAACGTGACGACCTGCGGCTGGCAACATCGACGCCGTTAAGCGACCCTTCCGGCGATTACACCTGGCAGCTGTTTGACAATATCGGACAGGTTTATCCAGGCTGCGGTGAAAGGTTGAAACAGCGCGCGCGTCAGCTGGTGGGTGGCATCGATAGCCTGGCTGTCCCCACGGGCGAACTGGCAGCACAATGGTTAATCGACCAACAGCACGCAGATCTCTTCATTGGTTACGCCAGCTATGCTCCACGTCTAATCAATCATCCGCATTTGCAGGTATTGAGCATCCCGGAACCGTTCAACATTCAGGCAGAATATGGATGGGCGACTTTCACCCACTCTGCTAATCCCCTTGCCGCCTTTCTCAGTACAACAGCGGCCAGAGCCATTCTGCAACAGAATGGTTTTGCCTGAATGCTGTTCAAAAACGGTCAACGTAACAAACTGCGCACGACCATGCGTGCGCCGAGCAGTTCGACTCTTAAACGATGAATGATTTTGCGATAGCGGCTGGTTCGCTGTTGAGTTTCCAGCACACGGCGCAGCAAAATGCAGTAATCCATCACCAGTCCTGGCGTCCACGTCATGCCTTCTGCGCGGCTGCGTACCAGGCTCAACAACCAAAAATCGGGGTTGAGGATGACCCAAAGCCCTTTCAAACCGCGTTCACCCAACAAGCCTTCAGTAGCAACGTCCAGCGCCTGCATTACGCTGGTCGAACAGTTACGTGATGTGAGGTTATAGCGGGTATCGGTTGCATTCGCGCGCCAGTAATTGCGCAAGGCTGCCTGATTGTAGTGCGTAAGAACCAGACGTTTATCAGGGCGGCACCATCTTTTGATTTCACTTTCCAGCGATGGCAGCAAACAACCCTCAACGTCGAACTCCTCTTTTGCGCGCAGCGTTTGCAGGAAACCGCGCAAGCTGCGTGAAACGTCATCAACCGGGTAGAGGCTGATATAGAGTTCATTACCCATCTCTAACGATGTATGGCCGGTAGATACTTTACCGCGATGGTCAATCGCTGCGACCCAACGGTCAAACCATGGACGACGTCCGGCGACATCGCCCGAACCCAACGGCGTCCAGATGTAGACATTGAGCGGCACACTGGTATGCCCAGCCTGCAGCGGCGGATGTTCATAATTCAATCCATGCGGCGCACGCAGTCCTTTGCGGGTAAAGAGAGGCAGTGCGGTGACACTGGTGTTCTCTGGCAGCGCATGAATTTGCGCTCCCATAAACAAGAGATTGATGCCCCATCCCGCCAGCAGAAGTGCAAAACACAGCGGCACGATCACATGCGGAGCCAGCGGCCAATGGATGGCAATCAGGAGGCTGAACAGGATTTCCGCGCATCCGAGGCTGAATTTCCGCGTCCATCGCCGACAGCGCATCAGGCTGCATGAAATGACACGGAACCCGCCATCCAGCAGAAAAATCAAGGCAAAACCCAGTGAGAAGCAGAGGCTGCTGTCATGCGGTGCAATGAATACCAACAGGCCAAACAGCATCAGCCCTGCAGATTTCATCAAAGGTGGCCAGGCAATGCCGGCAGGCGAATAGATTGCACTCACTGCTTCCGCCAGCCCTTCGACCGCAAGGAATACCCCTAACACATGCAAGGGGAACGATAAACTTCCATGTTGCAACAGATCCATCAGGATCCCGGTACTCGCACCAGCACACAGCAGGCCCAGCCCGGTCAGATAAGGCCAACCCGCTCTTAGCGCCGGTCCACCCATCAACAGAAATAATAGTCGCAGCAAAGGTACTCTCCAGCGGATAACACAGCTCAGCACGGTCTATAGACGCGGGCAACTAACAGGAGTTCTGTTACGCCTCGGCAATTCTGACTTCGTTTACTGATGGTTGTGACTGTGAGGGCACTCTACGTGGTGAAGATTAAAATTGGCTTAACGATAAAGTAAATATTGGCTTATTTTTTGAACAACACAATGCTGAATTTGTGGCGATTTCAGGCTGAAACCGCCACTGACTCGCAGGGCCCACCCATCTTAACCTATTGATTTAATTCATTGTAGTTATCGCACCGCAGAGGATTATGCGGCTGGCGTAGGTTTAACACTGCTGCGTGTCGTTGAATCAGCAGTTTTATAAAACTGTTGAGGCAGGGATTGCGGTTATCGCTGCTCCAGGCAACGGCAAGATTAACCTGCGGCGCATCCGCAAGCGGTTTGAAGACGATGCCATCCATTTTGAGTTGTTGAACAGATCAAGGCACCAATGCCACATAGCTAGCGTCATTGACCAGGCTAAGCATGGTGTGTTGCAGACGAACCTGCAGTCTGACCATCGGTTCAAAACCATGAGCCCGGCAATAATCCATAATTACCGCGGTTAATCGGCTCCCGGCGCTGGCGGAGGTCATCACAAAAGGATCGTCGCGCAGATCTTCGATCTGCAATTTCCGACTTCTCGCTTTAGGATGTGTGCGCGACATGGCCACACATAAAGGCTCGGTTAACACGGTCAATGTCTGCATGCCCACGCGTGCAGTTCCTTCCACCAGTACCGCTAAATCGACTTCACCTGCCAGCACTTTATCCGGCAGGTCGTCAGTGACCGCCTCTTCCAACTCCAGAGCAATGTTGGGGAAGTGATGGCGAATCAATCGCACATACTCCGGGATCACGCTATGTGCAGAGTACATAGTGAAACCCACGCGCAATAAACCCGATTTGCCCGCGGCGGTGTCACGCGCCAGTTGTTGCGCCTGCTGGAGTGATTCGAGGATCTTACGTGCATCCTGGTAGAAGCTCTCACCGGCGGGCGTCAGCATTAGCTGGCGCGTATTGCGTTCCACCAGCTGTGTACCCACCGCTTTTTCCAGTGCAGCGATGTGACGACTTAAGGACGGCTGTGATAGATGCAGACGCTCCGCGGCACGGTGGAAATTTTTCACTTCTGCCAGCGCGATAAAGTACCGCAGCGGCTTCATATCAAGCATGATTCATTTTCCGTATCAATCCCGGCCAAATTTGCTATTGGATCTGCATCACTAAAGGCACTAGAGTCCTTCAGCTTACTGGGAGGACACAATGATAGCGACGTTTCTGATTCTTTTGCCGGTTTTCGGCTTAATTGTGGCGGGATATGCTTGCCGCATGCTAGGTGTATTAGGGCCAACCTCGGCGACGGAACTGAATAAATTTGTGGTATGGCTTGCGCTGCCTGCGCTGCTGTTTGACATCATGGCACACACGCCGTGGCACACCATTTATCAACCGGGATTCTTCTGGGCGTTTGCCCTCTCCTGCGCCGCCTCATTTGTTATCGTCTTTGCCTGCCAAAAATTCAAAGGCAAATCCACTGCCGATGCCAGCGTCGATGGCGTTGCCGCCGCCTATCCCAACACCGGTTATCTGGGTTTTCCGCTGTTGTTACTGATTTTTGGTAAAAGCAGCCTGATCCCCACCACCACGGCGACTATTGTGGTGGCGTGTATCCTGTTCGCGATTGCCATCGCGATGATCGAGATTGGTTTGCAGAGTGAACGTGAATTTCATCGACTGGCGATTAAAGTACTGCGCGCCATTTTAAAGAACCCGCTGATTATCTCACCGCTGTTGGGGGCAGCTTGCTCCAGCGCGGGTTTGACCATGCCCGGCAGCGTTGAAACCTTCCTGAAACTGCTCGGCGGTGCGGCCAGCCCTTGCGCGCTGGTGTGTTTAGGGGTGTTTCTAGCCAGCCGACAAAAAGCCAAAGCCAGCGAATTGCCCACCGCGGCGAAAATGAGTTTCACCACGGTGGGCCTGGTCGTGGTGGCCAAGCTGGTGATGCAGCCGCTGCTGACCTGGATTTTAGCCGTCTGGCTGTTTCACCTGCCGCAGGATCTCACCAACATGGCGATTCTGCTGGCGGCACTGCCCACCGGCACCGGGCCCTTTATGCTGGCTGAGTATTATCGGCGTGATGCGCAAATCACTTCTGGCGCGATCCTCATCTCCACGGTGCTGTCGATCGTTACACTGGTGGCGATCATGCACTTTATGCAAGTCACGCCCATCGCCTAGCGCGTCATTTCGCCGCTGGGCGTTGATCTCCAGCGGCGTAAATGGTGCACGCCGCTTCTTCCTTCTCACGATACTGCTCGCAATTTGCCAGAGCTTCATGGTTTGCATCCTGCTGGGTGCGAGCCCAGTGGGCGCGGCCCCACACACCTTCGCCGTTGGTCGCGAACGCTTTCTCATAGCCGCGATCTGACAGATAGTGTTTGAAAGCCTGTAGACCTGATGACGTTAATCCTGCCGGTGCAGCAAGCTCGGCCTCAGCAAGGGACACGACTCCATGGCTCGGCAAATGTTGCTGGCTTAGAAACGACGAGACGCTGCGCCACCAGAATCCTTCCGGCGCTGAAATCAGTAAATCATGCCCATCGTTACCGTAAGCCGGCAGAGTGATCAGCTTACCCTTAGCCTCTGCGCGATGGTAAGCCTTGAACATCTCCTCGCCAAGCTGGGGTGAAAACGACTGATCATTGGCAGTGTAAAGCCAGAGTGTTGGGATTCGTGCGGTTTGACCATAAGATTTCAGCGTCGCCAGCAGTGAGGTTTTATCACAAACCTGGCCCTCACCCATGGCTCCGCGTCCACCTGAAAAGCTGATGATAGCCTGTACACCCGGTGGATTCAGGGCACTGGCGGCGAGCACGCTGAATCCGCCAGATGATTGGCCGACCAGCACAGCTTGATGTTTTGCCGCCCAGGGCTGTACCCGTATCGCCGTCAGTGCAGCAAGGATATCGTCTCGTGCCATTTTCCCTGCTAGAGCATGTTGCGGCTGGGCGCAGCTGTTGCCTTGATAATCGTTGTGGCCGGTGGATTGACCATAGCCCTGTCGCATCACCACCACAGCGGCATAACCATGTCGGGCAAAGGTGATGGCGGCAGCTGAGAAACGGTTCGGCGTGAGATGCTGGCGATCGCTCTGCTCGCTGCCATCGGTGCCGTGGGTGATCAGTGCAACAGGAAACACACCGGGTTTGTCTGGTCGTGTGACATAAGCATCCAGCACCGCGCGTTGCCCGTTGGGGAAGGTTATGGTTAATGAGAGCGGCTCACGTATCAATCCCGCGAGTTGCGTAGCGCCGGCTGTCTGTGCTGGCAAGCCAAAGTGACTCCCTCCCATCAAACCAAAGATGAGAACAAAGTCAGTAGCCCAGTGGCGCATCAGTTAATACTCCATTATTAACGTTCAGTGATATTTGCTGATGGATACTATCACCCATTTAGCGCTTACAAACTTTTCACCACCGCCATGATCAGTCCATCCCAGCCTTTTTCGCCAACCGTCTGCAGTGCCGTGGCTTCCAATCGATTATCCTGGTTGATCATATCGACGAACTCACGCAGGCCGCTGACATTAGGATCCTCACTATCCGCAGCGACTACCGCCCCTCCACGTACCACATTGTCTGCAATGATCACGGTCCCAACACGAGCAAGTTTCAATGCCCAGTGAAGATAGTGAGGATTATTGACTTTATCGGCATCAATGAAGATCAGGTCAAACGTCGCAGTCAGCATCGGCAAGCTATCCAATGCAGCGCCCACTATCACTTCTGCGCGATCGTGAACACGTGCCAACGCCAGGTTGTGACGGGCCACTTCAGCGTGATGGGGATTGAATTCGAGCGTGATAATTTGGCCGTTTTCCGGTAGAGCCCGAGCCATCCAGATTGTGCTGTATCCCCCTAATGTGCCAATTTCCAGTACGCGCTTTGCACCTGTAATCGTCACCATCAATGCCAGCCATTTGCCCTGTAATGCCGAAACATCGTGCACCGGTAAGCCCTGAGCAGCGTTATGCGCTAATGCAGCTTTCAGCGCCACATCCTCGGCTGCCAATGCGTTTGCAAAGTAATTATCGACCTGAGCCCACTGTTCGTTATGTTGCGAAGGGTAGTCGGGAATGCGCATCTTGAGTTCTCCTTGCGTGTCAGATTCTCAAGACATAGCACAACTGTATGACGTTATGCGTAAAGCATTTATGAAGCCAGCTGTTGCTGCACCGCATCAAGAAACAGCCGCAGCGCGGCAGGTTGGCGTTCGCGCGACATATACAATCCATAAATGCCGAGGGTTTTTGGCGTAAAGTCCGGCAGTACACATTGCAACTGACCGTTTGCTATCCCGGCGCGCGCCTCCATTTCTGGCACCATGGCCAGCCCACATCCGGCGATGGCGGCATCGCACAATACCGATGAGATGCCGGCACTGAAATTTCCGCTCACGGCTGTGCTCAGTGCATCGCCATTGGCATCGTTGAACTGCCAACTCTGCCCGGCAAAGCGGCTATAGTGCAGGCAATTATGCTGGCTCAAATCCTGCGGCGTTTCAGGATTGCCATGCTTGCGCAAATAATCGGGTGATGCGCACACCACCGAAGCACATTCGCCAAGACGGCGGGCAATTGCGCCCGGTTCAGGATTTTCCGTGATCCTCACCGCCACATCGATGCGTTCTCCCACTAAACTCACCGGCTGGTTGTTGATTTCTAACTCAATGCGCAGCAGTGGATAGCGTGCCAGAAATGCCGGGATCATCGGCCCCAGAATATGGGTCGCGGTGGAGTGCGCACAGGCGACGCGTAATGTGCCCTGCGGTTCTCCCGGTTCGCCCTGTCCGGTTATCTCATCGGCCAGCCGTGCCAGCATGCGGGTTTTCTCCAGCACTTTTTCCCCGGCCGGGGTAATGGTCAAGCGACGTGATGAACGGTGTAGTAAACGTGCGCCTGCCCATTTCTCCATTTCATCCAGATAACGGCTGACCATTGGCCGTGAGATATCCAGCGCCCGCGCTGCGGCACTCAGGCTGCCTAGTTCGCAAATGCGATTAAATACTGAAGCGGCTTTGACTCTGTCCATCTGCTCTCCATCTGATCGTTTTATGAAACTGATCATCTCTATTTGCGGGAATTCTAGCAGACAGAAAAATCCTTACAATGATGTGCTTCCCAGCCATGTTGGCACTGAAAGGAAAATGAGATGAAGATGAAGTCACTGACGTTGGTGCTCGCACTGGCAGCCGGCCCGGCGTTTGCTGCCCCATTGCAATTGGCAGTTTACAATCCGCAGGAACAAGGCGTGTTTCCGGTATCGTCAACGCTGATTACCGGGCCACACGAAGCGCTGCTGGTCGATGCACAGTTCAGCCCGAAAGACGGCGAGAAACTGGTAGAGATGATCAAAGCCAGCGGCAAAAAACTCACTCAAATCCTGATTACCTCAGGCGATCCTGATTTCTATTTTGGCCTCGAGCCCATCGTCAAAGCCTTCCCTCAGGTGAAAATTGTCGCAGCACCAACAGTGGTTGAGCATATCGAAGCTACTAAAGCCGCCAAATTAGCGTATTGGGGCCCGAAAATGCCGGATGGTGCGCCTACCCAACTTTATGTACCGCAGATCACCCATCAGACTTCGTTTAGCGTGGATGGTGAACGTGTTGAACTGCGTCATGCGGGTGATAAATCCGCTTATCTGTGGATCCCAGCCAATAAGGCCGTGCTGGGTGGCACCGCCGTGGCAGCGGGCATCCACGTCTGGACCGCAGATACGCAAACGCCAGCCAGCCGTGAGCAGTGGCGCAGCGTGCTTAAAGAGATTCAGCAGCTTAAACCGAAAGTAGTGATTCCAGGACACTACATTGGCGCTCGTCCGGCGGGCGATGGTGCGGTGACATTTACCCTTAATTATCTGCAGACTTTTGAAAAAGCACTTCAGCAGCACAAAGGGTCTGCAGAAGTGATTGAAGCGATGAAAAAAGCCTATCCGAATTTGCCGGATGAGAGTTCACTGGAGCTGAGTGCGAAAGTGAATACTGGCGAGATGAAGTGGTAGGCAGCCAAGGGTAAAAGCCGCCATTAATGCTGGCGGCAATTTCCTTCTTATACTTCCATGCCCGCGCGGTATTGGCCCCACTTTAACACCGAGTTCACGCCAATCGACAGGAAAGGCTCAGCTGGCGTGCGGTTTGGACCCGGTGATTGGGTGAGGAAATCGATCAGTTCGTTTTTCTCACCGGCGATCATATCGGCAATCAATTTGCCGGTTGCCGTGCCGCGCGTTATGCCTAATCCGTTACAGCACAGCGCACCATAAACATTCGGTGCCAGTTTGCCAAAGAAGCCTTCGTGGTTTTCCGACAGGCAAATCGCGCCGCTCCAGGTGTATTCAAAATCCACCTGCGGCAGCATTGGGAAACGGCGTTCAAACGATTTGCGATGGTTTTGCAGATACTGCTTAAGGTATTTCTCGCGCGGTCGCCCATCCGGGTGGAAACTAAAACTGTTACGCACCAGAATACGATTATCCACTGTACGACGAATGGTGCTGCCAAACGGATGCGCCGGAATCACCCCCCACACCGCTTTGCCACCCAATCGTGCCTGCTCTTCTTCAGTCAACTGACGTGACAGGCTGCCGTAAAGGAAAGTCGGTAGCAAACGGCGCTGCAGGAAACCAAAGTGCGACGCAAAACCGTTATTAGCCAGGATCAACGTATCAGCGGTGATGCTCCCTTTGTCATGCACCAACGTCACTTTGTCACCGTAGTCAATCGACGTGATGGGTGTGTACTCGTACAGCGTGACGTTCGCGGGCAGATTATCCGCCAGACCTTTTACCAATGCTGAAGGCTGCAACAAGATGGTGCCGGGAATAAACAGCGCCTGCTTGTAATAAGAAGTGCCAATGTGATCCGGCAGATCTTTACCCGGGATCATTTCGGATTCGCGCCCGATCTTTGCCAATCCGCTACGATAGGCTTCGAGAATCGCCGTGCCCTGTTCACCGACTGATGCCTGATATTTACCGGATTCGGTCATCTGACATTCGATGCCGTGTTCCTGCACAATCTGACGCAGATAGTTTTGCCCTAATGTATTCAGCTTGAGGACTTTATTCGCAATGGTAACGTCGCCAATATAATCCTTCGCGCCGATATCATGCGGTACATCGATGGCAAAACCGGCGTTACGTCCTGCCGATCCATATCCCACTTCCTGCGCCTCAATCAGCACCACTTCATCATTGGGGAAATTCAGCGCTAATTGTCGCGCAGCCGCCAGGCCCGTTAAGCCCGCCCCCACAATCGCGAAGCGTGTTTTTTTCTGACCAATATGCGCCGGGCGTGGCGTACGAGCGGCACTGGTATGAAACCAACCCGGCATCGAATCATCGGCAGGCAGTGAGGTGATCTTTTGCAATTCCGTTACTCCAATACACGTTTTCATTGTTTGTACTGGCGGATTGCCCGTACAACGTAGGGTTTTTTAGCGGTGTAAAGCGTAAGTATTTAATGAATTTCACGGGTATTTATCATGTATACCTGCTGTATAAAGTTTTACTGAATCTCATGAAATTTTGTCAATATAATCACGATACGATTGTGTTATGGATCGCAAAAAATCGGGGGTTCAGGCGCGGGGATTGGCATGAAAGTGTTAGAGGGATCCGGTGTGCTCAACTTACGCCACAGCACCGGACCTGAAATAAATTTGGTGTCCTGATAGGGGAATACTCATTACGACGTCACAACGCTGACGCGTGAGAATGGGGCAATTAGCGCTGGTGGGATCCGTCAAGCGATCGCAATAAACCCGACAGGTGGCTATCCAGTGCCATCAGCACTTCAGGAGAGAGCCCAGACAGAATATTTCTTTCGTTATCCACGTGTTTTTCTACCGCACGGTCTATTAACGCCAGTCCGTCCTGACTTAATTGCACCAGCATGCTTCGCGCATCCTCTGCATTTACCTGTCGGGTAATCAGCCCTCTGGATTCAAGGCGTTTTAAGCGATGCGTCATGGTGCCCGAGGTGACCATTAGCGTCGAAAACAACTCGGTAGGACTTAAACTATAAGGTGCTCCGGCACGGCGCAGTGTTGCCAGCATATCAAACTCCCACATGCTCAATTCAAACTCGGCAAAGGCCTCTTCAAGTCGCTGTTCAATCAGCGCCGTGCAACGCTTGAGACGTCCAATCGGCCCCATCGGGCTGCAGTCTAAATCTGGCCGCTCGCGCTGCCACTGCTGAAGGATGAGATCGACGGCATCAGATCGGGTTTCAGTTTGATCATTCATTTATCTTGACTTCAAGGTAATTGGTGGACACACTAATTTTATCTTGAATTGAAGATAAAGGCAAAATGATGCAATCCTCTTTCTCTCTTTCGTACTGGCGTGACGTGATATTGACTGCCCTGGCCCCGGCTATCTGGGGATCAACCTACATCGTCACAACACAATTTCTGCCACCCGATCGCCCTTTTACGGCGGCGCTGATTCGGGTACTTCCGGCAGGGGTATTAATGTTGCTGTTCACTCGTCGCCTGCCCGCCAGCCGTGATATTGGACGGCTCATTATTCTTAGTGCGCTGAATATCGGTGTTTTCCAGGCACTGTTGTTTGTCGCTGCCTATCGGCTGCCTGGCGGGCTTGCTGCCGTATTGGGCGCGATACAACCGCTGCTGGTGATGTTACTGGCATGGGGAGTTGAACATCGGGCGCCAGCGAGAATCACTTTATGGGCCGCGCTGGCCGGGGTTGTCGGGATGGCCTTGCTATTACTCTCTCCGCAAACAGTGTTCGAACCGGTCGGCATTGTGGCAGCGTTGTTGGGCGCGACCTGTATGGCCACAGGCGTATGGCTGACTCGCCGCTGGAAAATGGATTTGCCGGTGATGGCCCTCACCGGCTGGCAGCTGATACTGGGTGGAATAATGTTGCTACCCGCAGCGTGGCTGATTGACGCCCCACTGCCCACACTGACGCTGCCGCAGTGGGCCGCTTATGCCTATCTCTCCTTGGCCGGTGCATTTGTGGCATACGGGTTGTGGTTCAGGGGAATTGGCCGCCTGCCCAGCGTTGCGGTGGCATCGCTCGGATTACTCAGCCCGATCACCGCCGTGCTGCTGGGTTGGATAATGCTATCTCAGGTGATGAGCGGTACGGCTTTTGTCGGACTGGTCATCGTTTTAATCAGCGTGTTGCTTGTGCAGCGCACATCCCTTCGTGGCAATTAAAGTTTCACTCGTCATTTTACAGACGACGAATCCACTATCCTCTTTCCTTTAATGAACCAGCCGGTTTTGTTAATATTTATCGCCGACAAAGGAGAGAGTGATGCGCACGCTAACCGAACAAAAGAGAACTGACATTATCAACGCCGCTTCAGCCGTGTTCCTGGAACAAGGATATGAGCGAGCTTCAATGGATAGCGTTGCAAAGCAGGCCGGTTGCTCGAAGGCGACACTCTATAATTACTTCGCTTCTAAAGAGAGCCTGTTTGAAGCCGTTGTCAGATGTTTTAGTACAAATTTTCTGATGCGTGCGGCTGATGAACTTAACCACCCGGAGACTCAATCCCTGTTGTTAAGTGAGAAGTTACAGCGTTTTGGTGAAGGTATGCTGGGCGCGCTGACATCAGACTGGAAGGCTCTGCAGTTGTACAGAATGGTGGTCGGTGAAGCGGGCCATTCCGATATCGGCGCGCTTTTTCATGAGTCCGGGGTGCGTGAGAGTATGAACGCCCTGACGGCGGTAATGGAGCATCACATCGCCAGCGGGGAATTGATCGGCGGCAGCCCGGCATTACGCGCCAAACAATTTTCAGCGTTAGTAAAAGCTGAAGTCGATGAATTATTCCTTCAGCGAACGTTGCCGAATTATACCAAAAGTGAGGTGAGGACTATGGTGCAAAACGCCGTTTCGTTGTTCCTCAGAGGTGCTGGTCACAACATCTGAATTCTGGCTGACAGAATGAAAATAAGCGCCACCACCACAATGGTGTCGATAATCAGCAGCATCAATAAGGGTTTGCGGCGCGCCCCCCAAACCCTGACCGCATAAAAACGGCTTTGTTTTATGCCTGATTGCCATAGATAAATTAACTCCACGAGATTGCGGATGGCGCGGATGAGCAAAAATACAATTGCCGCAAATCCGGCCATCATTCCACCAGGTCTCCGGTAAACCTTTCACCCGACACTAACGAACGTCTTGCACTCACCTCTCAGCCCCCGCATCACGATGTCACACCCTGAAACCTCTTCTTGACAGATTTATGCTAACTGATATTAACTAAACCGTACAGTTCATTTATGTCTTCTATCGGAGAGTATCAAGATGAGTCGTTTGTTCAGCCCGTCGTATCGTAGCCTTGTATTAGCGGCCGCTTTTACCGCTGTCGGTTGTTCCTCCACCAGCCCGGTGAAATATGCTGGTATCGCGTCAGCATCACGCATGTCGCCGAATACGTCTGACGATAGCGATCGCATTCCCTTTCGTTATGCCGCTCCCGTAGACTGGAGCAAATATCGCAGTATCAGCATTGAACCGGTCGACATTTACAGCGGCAATGATGCGCAATTCAATGACTTGTCTGTGGATGAGCGTCGTGAACTCGCTGAATATATGCGTAAGAAGTTTGAAGACGTGCTAGCGGAGAAATTCATCACCAATCCCCCTGCCGGGGCGGCTCCTGCGCTCAAATTAAAACTGACGCTGACCGGCGCCGATACCACGCCGCAAGTGATTGGTACATTCACAAAGTTTGATTTAGCCGGCGGCCCTTACAATATCGTTCAGTCGGTACGTGGAGGACGTGGCTTGATGAGTGGCTACGTTAATTTCGCCGTGGAGGTGAAAGATGCGGGATCGAATGAACTCTTACTGGCGTACGTAGCGGAACAATATCCAAATGCGATGAACGTGGGTGCGACTTTTGGTTCACTTAGTGCAGCAGAGACAGGAATTGATAAAGGGGCTGAGCAACTTTTAGAGAAGTTACGCCAGTAAATCAAACGGTAAAGGCTGCCAGCCTCTGTTCGGCATGCTGGCAGCATCAATGATCAGTGCCGATTATTTCTTCTTATTTAACATCGATTTTAAATCAGCAAAGGGATTATAGGTTGCTGCTTCTACATCGTTCTGCGCATCTTCCCCGGCCACCACTCTGGTGCCGTACATGTCAGCTTCGGTGTACTTAGAGTGCTCATGGTCATGACAAAAAAGACACAACAACTCCCAGTTACTGCCATCTTCCGGGTTGTTAGTATGATCGTGATCGATATGATGCACGGTGAGTTCACGCAGATTGGAGTAAACAAATTCACGTGAGCAGCGTCCACAAACCCACGGATAGATTTTTAATGCTTTCTCACGGTAGCCGCTTTCCAGCCGCGCATAGTTTTTCGGGATCAAAGCCATTGCCAATGTTACCTGTTTCGCAGAGATATTCGGGTGTTAGTGCTGCCAATATAGCGCAAAACCTTCGCCAGGCGTGTGCTGATTTCGCCGTGCTGTTTCAGGGCTGCTGCAGTGAATGCTGATTAACCTCGAACAGTGCGATTAGATGGTCAGCGACTGCTCTGACACGTCTGGGAATGCGTCAAAACATCTGCGCTGAACTTCGCGGATTCAATAACAAATGTACCTCCTCGTCGCATGGTATTACTTGCCTAATAACGCAAGTCACATATTCATGAAAAAAACCTCTGACCCCTTGGTACCTTTTCGTTCCTGCTGATAAATTGCCGTTACCTCTTTTGATAAGGAATATCGAATGCCTGAATATTGTTTTTATAAAAAAAGAAACCAGATCGTGGCGCTGCAAAAGTCAGACAATGTGAGAGCAACTCTGTTAACCCGTCAGGGATTCGAAAAACAGTTTGAAGAAGTCAGGGCGGCCGATGAAAAGGCAGCACTTTCTCGCTTTGATGACATCCGTAAAGAAAAACGCATAGACCAGCACAATTTTCGGGCGGGGGCTATAACGATGCCGTTCATTGGGGTTTTAACCGCCATCACTAGCCTTTTTTTCCGCAAAAAATAACCGGCGCTAATCTGGCTTAAACTTTCTATACATCTAAAGAAAACTCAATTAAGGAATTCCGTGTTAGCCAATGTCCTTGTTGCTCTCGTCGCCGTGATTCATATCTACATTCTGGTGCTGGAGATGTTTCTGTGGGAGACGAAAACCGGCCGGAAAGCCTTCAAACTCAGCGTCGACTTTGCGCGCAAAACCCGAGTGCTGGCGGCCAATCAGGGCCTATATAACGGTTTTCTGGCGGCGGGTTTACTCTGGGGGTTATGGCTGGGAGAAAACGGTGTGCCTGTCACTCTGTTTTTCCTCATCTGTGTGTTGATTGCCGGAATCTTCGGCGCGATGACCGCCAGCCGGAAAATTCTTTACGTGCAGGCCCTTCCCGCTCTGATTGCCTTGATCGCAGTACTCCTGCTCTGATAGGTCGATTCATCGGGATCTCAAACCTCGCCGTGATCAGCCTTCGCATTACAGGTATAATCCGGCCAGGTTTTAACGGATTTTAGAGACGAAGATGACAAAACTCACCTTACAAGAGCAGATGCTCAAAGCTGGATTAGTTTCCACCAAGAAAATGGCCAAAGTGCAGCGCACTGCCAAGAAGTCTCGTGTGCAGGCACGTGAAGCGCGTGAAGCGGTGGAAGAGAATAAAAAAGCGCAAATTGAGCGTGATAAGCTGCTAAGTGAGCAGCAGAAGCAAGCCACTTTGTCCAAAGAGTACAAAGCGCAGGTTAAGCAACTGATCGAAATGAACGCGATCACCGTTGCCAAAGGGACGATTGATTTCAACTTCACCGATAACAACTTAATCAAAAAAATCGCCGTGGATAAAACCACGCAAACACAGTTGATCAACGGCCGTCTGGCAATTGCGCGATTGGCGGCGGATAGCAGTGGCGAAAGCAAATACGCGATTATTCCCGCCAGCGTGGCTGATAAAATTGCGCAGCGTGATGCAGATAGCATTGTATTGAACAGTGCATTGAGTCAGGAAGAGCAGGATGAAGACGATCCGTACGCGGACTTCAAAGTGCCGGATGATTTGATGTGGTAATGAATGCCGCCCGTGTCAAAACGGGCTGGCATGACGCGCAGTGATGTTCTCCCCGCTAATGGGATGGACAAAATGCAATTCACTGGCGTGCAGCATCAGCCGAGGTGTTTTTTCCGTACCCGGCTGCAGCAATCCTCCATACAGATCACAGCCAAGAATCGGATGGCCCAATTGCTGGCAATGGATACGCAATTGATGGGTGCGGCCCGTCTCTGGCAATAGCTGCACCCGCGTAACCGGCAATATCACGCCATTATCCCCTTCACGAGTTAAGCGTTCTATTACCTGATAGCGCGAACGCGCAGGTTTCCCCGTCTCGGCACAAATCGACATCAACGGAAACAGCGCCGGGTCTTTTGCTATCGCGGCGTCAATCAACCCTTCATTATGGTTGAGATGTCCGCACAATAGCGCCGTGTAAATTTTAGTCACGCTGCGCTGGCTAAACTGCTGGCACAACAAGGCGTTGATCGCTTTGTTGCGCGCCACCACCATTAATCCTGATGTCCCGAAATCGAGGCGATGCACTAAGGTGCAGCCGGGGAATAACTTCACCAACCGGTGATGCACGGAATCCAGATTTTGCGGATTTTTACCTGAAAGGCTGAGCAGCCCCGTGGGTTTATCGATCAATACCAGATGCTCATCCTGATAGAGAATCGAGATCTCTTCAGAACACGGCGGAGCTATAAAAGTATCGATAATGGTGGACATCGGACTGCCAGGCTGGGAAGTGGGTGCGGATGATAACCAATTTTCAGCGAGCTGACGAATTTTGCTCTCTTCTCACAGGCTCACGCTCGCACAGCAGAAATTTATCGTCCAGACTTACAGCAAAGGCGTAGTCTGCGCAGGCAATGTGCTTTACACTGCGCGCTGCAAAAAACTGATTAGATTAACGATTAAGTAGGCGGTAATGGCGATGAACGGAACGATCACAACCTGGTTTGAAGACAAAGGTTTTGGATTTATCAAAGATGAAAACGGAGACAACCGTTATTTCCATGTGATTAAGGTCGCCAACCCTGATCTGATTAAAAAAGACGCGGCAGTGACGTTCGAACCGACCACCAATAACAAAGGTTTATCGGCCTTTTCGGTGAAAGTGATACCGGACAGCAAATACATCTTTATCGCCGGTGAGCGTCTGAAGCTCACATCGATTAAATCCTTCGTGGTTTACAGTGAAGAAGAGCCGGTTGATACCCGCATTGATAAAGAAAACACCGTTCTGTCGGTGGGCCTTCTGATGAACAACATCAAACCCAAGACAGACGTTAAGCCTGATGAAATGCGCTCAGTAAAAAAACTGGCGGTGACCACTTTCCAGGGGACGACGCTGATCTTTACTGAAGATGAGATCGACATTGATGCCGCAGTGAAAATGCTCAAAGTTTAAAGGGGAGCTGATAATGAATAACAATATTCCACTGAAGTATTATGACATTGCTGAAGAATACGCGTCGGAATCTGAACACGATGTGAGCGAAGCAGAACTCGATGCACTGGCGCACTACTTCCAGCTGTTACTGACTCGTCTTAGCAATAACGAAGAGATTAGCGAAGAGTCGCAGCAAGAGATGGCCCGTGAAGCGGGTATTCAAGCGGTGCGAATCGATGAGATTGCTAACTTTTTGAATGAGTGGGGCAACGAGTAAGCTTCACCCCTCCCGTCTGAAGGCGGCTTGCAGCCGCCTTATCATGTCAAAATCGACAACCCTGAAACTACAACTTATTCCCTTCCGGTGACTGCACCAGATCGTCCGCTTTCAACCCCTGCGGCGCGATAAAGATCTCCATATTTTCGCGTGACAGTTCCCAATGTTCGAACACCAGATCCACCACCTTCTGCTCATCTCGCGCTTCGATCGCGCTGATAAAGGCATCATGATGCTCGGCGGCTAGCTGCAGGCGGCGTTCCATGTCTTCATTTTGCGGGCGGAAAAAGGTGTGGCCGATGCGGCAATGGTCGATCAGTAAACGGCCCAGGCTGGGCTGTAAATAGGGATTGGCTGCCATCTCGCCCATGATCTCATGGAAACGATTGTTCTCCAGTGCCAGCGCTTCGGCATCACGCGTCTGCACCGCTTTACGGAAGCGCTTTTGCGTCTCTTTCAGCGATTTCAGCTGGGAAGGTTTAAAATTCTGTACCGCCAGGCGACCGGTAGCGGCGTAGATCATCGGTGCGACGAGGAAGAAATTGCGCAGTGTGGAATGGCTCATCGGGATGACGCGCACGCCGCGTTTTTCGACGATTTCTAAGTAACCCTCTCCTGCCAGTCGCTGGAAAACTTCACGCACAGGCGTGCGAGATAAACCGTATTGTCCCGTCAGGCTGGCTTCATCCAGCAACTCGTCTGGATCCAGTTCCATGGTCAAAATTAGGCGTTTTAAATCTTCGTATAACGCTGCTTTTCCCGATCTCAAAGTGACCTCCTGTGATGACATTCCGCATGCGATTCCTGCTTAACCTACAGAAAAAGTGTGTATACAGCAAAAATAATTATGGGATATTTTTTGCATTCTGCGGTGGATCACAGAAAAGGGAATGATGATATTACAAGGAGTTACAGATGAAAAAAACGAGTTGTCATCTGCAGAGAATTATCCTATTTCCATGGTATACCCGCCATCCGTGGCGGGCATTAAGCTTACTCAGCAGGCACATCAATCCAGATGGTTTTCAGCTCGGTGTACTGATCTAGCGCGTACACCGATTTATCGCGTCCACCAAAACCAGACTGTTTATAGCCACCAAATGGCGTGGTTGCATCACCTTCACCGAAACAGTTGACCGTCACCGTTCCCGCACGCACTGCACGCGATACGCGAATTGCACGGCTTAGTTTGCCAGTGTAAACCGATGCCGCCAGACCGTAATCAGTGTCATTTGCCAGTGCAATGGCTTCGGCTTCCGTTTTAAAGGTGGTGACACACAGCACCGGCCCGAAGATCTCCTCGCGGAACAGTGCGCTTTTCGGCGTCACGCCATCCACAATGGCCGGCTGCACGTAAATACCGCGATCGGTGAATCCGCCCTGAATGATGCGTAATCCTTCTTTGCGCGCGGTTTTCAGATAGTCACTGACTTTGCAGAAATGATCGGTGGTGATCATGGTGCCCAGACGATTCTCCGGATCCAGCGGATTGCCCATGCGCCATTCACCGATCTGCTCCGCGATCTGAGCGAGCAGTTTATCCTTCACACCTTCCTGCACCAGCAGTCGGGAAGTTGCAGAACAGTTTTCACCCATATTCCAGAATGCGCCGTTTAGCACATTGGCGGCAACGCTGGCCAGATCTTCGGCATCATCGAACACCAGCGCCGGGTTTTTCCCGCCGCATTCCAGCACAATCTTCTTCAGATTCGATTCCGCGGAATAGTGCAGGAAACGGCGTCCGGTCGCCGTTGAACCGGTGAAGCTCACCATATCAATATCAGGATGCATGCCGATGGGTTCCCCCACCTCTTTCCCGGTACCGGTGACGATGTTGAGCACGCCGGCTGGAATACCCGCTTCATGCGCCAGTTCAGCCACGCGCAATGCCGTTAGCGAAGTTTGCTCCGCCGGCTTCACAATCACCGAGCAGCCAGCAGCCAGCGCTGGGCCGATTTTCCACGCCAGCATCAGCAGCGGGAAATTCCATGGCAGCACGCAGCCCACCACACCAATCGGCTCACGAACGATCATCGCCATCGCCCCGTTGCCGGTTGGCGCGGTCTGGTCGTACAGCTTGTCGATGGCTTCCGCATGCCAGCGAATCACGTGAATCGTCTCTGGCACGTCCACTGCCAGGCATTCGCTAACCGGTTTGCCGCTGTCGAGACTTTCCATTACCGCCAGTTGCGTGACTTCGTTTTCCAGCAAGTCAGCCAGCTTGAGTAATACGGCTTTGCGCTCGCCGGGATGAAGCTGGCTCCAGCTGCCTGACTCAAACGCGCTACGTGCGCCCTGTACCGCCAGGTTCACATCCGCGCTTTCACAAGCAGCGATGTGCGTCAGAATCTCACCCGTCGCAGGATTGGTGGTTTCCAGTGTTTTGCCGGAGACCGCCGCAGTAAAACGTCCGTTAATGAACGCCTGATCCGGGAACCGCAGTTCTCGCGCCACGTTCACCACATCGCTCAGCGTTTGTACCTGTTTCATGCGCACTCCTTAAAGCACTGCAACGGCTGCCACATTGCGTTTCACACCGTCGATCACGGCCTGCAACTGCGCTTTCTCTTCTTCTTCCAGTGCCTGCAGCGGTGCGCGCACCGGACCTGCTTTCAGGCCTGCCAGTTCAGAACCGTATTTAATCGACTGCACAAATTTGCCGCCATCAAGGAAGTTCATCAGTGGCATCATCGCAGCCATGATCTTACGTCCTTTATCGAAATCTTTTTCCACGACGCAGGCGTTGTACAACGCGACGTGCTCACGTGGAATGAAGTTAGAGCCCGCACACACCCAGCTACGCGCGCCCCAGGCGAAGAATTCCAGCGCCTGATCATCCCAACCACAAGAAAGCGCGATGTTCGGGAATTGACAGGCCAGCAGATGCAGACTGTTGAAGTCGCCTGAACTCTCTTTAATCGCCACCACATTTTTCGAACGGCTCACTTCGCGGAAGTAAGTTTCTCCCATGGAGATGCCCATACGGCCCGGATAGTTGTACAGCATGATCGGCAACTGAGCGGCTTTGTCGACGGTCAGCGCATGGTGGGCGTTTTCCAGTTCAGTTGGCAGCGCATACGGCGGTGACGTCACCAGAATGGCATCGGCTTTATGCTCACGAGCGTGGGTTGCAAAAGCCACCGCGTCTTCAGTGCGAATCGCGCCGGTACCCACAATCAGTGGCAGACGGTTGCCAATCACTTTACGTGCATGTTCAACCAGAGACAGACGCTCTTCTGCGCTTTGTGCATAATACTCACCGGTTGATCCACCGATGATAATGCCGTGCACGCGCGCTTCGATCAGCGATTCGAGGACGTTGGCGAACGCCGCGAAATCAATGCTGCCATCTGCTGCGTAAGGGGTAATTGCCGGGGTGTAAATACCTTCAAATGTCATCACGAAATCTCCAGGTGAATTCAGGACCAAATGCAACGCCGTATGGTTGCGTTTGTTAACAATTTGCATATCGCATGAAGAGAGGTCAATTGGGATAAGTTTTTTGTATACGTGAAAAATACAAAGGAAATACTATCAGATGGAACATTCCTACCAGGAATTAACTTATATTCACTATTAATCAACAATTTAAATTATTTTTAGTGACGTAATAATTTTCTAAATGAATTCAGATAACGATCACATTCCACAACTATCGTCCCCTTTGACGTATTTACACTGTGCGTCAGGCGGCATAGTTTTATGCTGGTTTTAACCTGAATTTAACAGGTAAGCTTGCACCGGCATTTCAGGTGAACATTGTGTAGAAGAGGTAGCGGGTGATGCCCCAAAAGAAAGCGACGCTCATAGGTTTGATTGCCATCCTGTTATGGAGCGCGATTGTTGGATTGATCAAAAGTGTTAGCGAAGGCTTCGGTCCGATCGCTGGGGCGGCGTTGATCTACAGCTGTAGTGCCATATTGCTGCTGTTCAGCGTGGGATTTCCCAACCTGAAAAAATTCTCCCGCCGTTATGTGATTATCGGCAGCGTGCTGTTTGTCTGCTACGAACTTTGCCTTTCGCTCTCACTCGGATTTACCCATAGCGGACGGCAAGCGATTGAAGTGGGCATGGTGAATTATCTATGGCCAAGTATGACGATTGTGCTGGCGGTGATTGTTAACCGGCAAAAAGTCAGCCCGCTGATTATTCCGGGCGTGATTTTAGCCGTGGCAGGAATATGTCGCGTACTGGGTGGCGATCAAGGGTTTTCGCTCAGTGAAATGACGAACAATATAATGGAAAACCCGTTAAGCTATGGTCTGGCATTTACCGGCGCAATCATTTGGGCCATTTATTGTGTGGTTACCAAAAGAATTGCCAACGGTAATAACGGTATTACGCTGTTCTTTGTTTTAACAGCATTAACATTATGGGTTAAATACCTCATTTCGCCGCAACCCGAATTTGCACCCTCTTTTAATACGTGGATTTCACTGGCGCTGGCGGCGATGGCGATGGGATTCGGTTACGCGGCGTGGAACGTCGGCATTTTGCATGGCAATGTAACGGTATTAGCCGCCGCGTCTTACTTTATCCCGATCATTTCGTCGATTTTAGCGGCCTTTATTCTCAGCTCGCACCTTACCCTGTCGTTTTGGCAAGGAACGGCGATGGTCAGTCTTGGGTCGTTAGTCTGCTGGTGGTCAACACGTACCGTGGTTACCAAAAGTGTCAGCAGTAAGATTTCTGAATAACACTTCGGGAGGCGTTGTCGCCTCCCGCAAAAAAGCCACATCAAAATGACAAAGCTCTCAGTTATATTTATCCGACTATGCTGCACCGGAGGAAATGATATATGAAACAATCCCGCTAGCGTTATCGATGCACTTCTTTTTTAATTTCTGTTCTGAATAACATTTTAATCACCGCTACAGGTTTATATTTATCTGGCGTCCTGATGATGTTAAGCACCCATCGCAGATTGTGCTTAATTCAGTCGCATTGGCGTAGTGAAGTTCCCTCACGCCGAAAAGAAACAGGAGTAAAACATGTCAAATAACATGTCTGTTGAAGATGTTCCTATCAGCCGTTTCCACCGCTTATTAACGGTGCGCTCAGGCGGCGGCTCTTTCGTCGATGGCTATGTGCTCAGTATTATTGGTATAGCCATGACGAAAGTGTCGCCGGCCTTGGGTCTCAGCCCATTATGGGAAGGTCTGATTGCGGCTTCTGCCCTGATCGGGATTTTCTTTGGTGGCTTCATGGGTGGCGTTCTGACCGATCGCCTGGGTCGCCGCATGATCTACTTCGTCGGCCCCACCCTCTTTATTGTCTGTTCGCTGGCGCAGTTCTGGGTACAAAGCGGAGAAACGCTCTTTGCCTTACGCTTTATGACGGGCGTCGCAGTGGGTATTGAATACCCGGTTGCTACCGCTTTTCTGGTTGAGTTTATGCCGAAGAAGTCGCGCGGCCCCTGCCTAGCCTCGCTCACCATTCTGTGGTTTGCCGGGGCGGCCACAGCGTATCTGGTGGGTGAAGCTTTGCTGAATTTTGGCGGTGTAGAAGCATGGCGTTATACGTTGGCGAGCACGGCAGTCATCGGCGCGCTGCTCTTCATTGTAAGAATGGGCACACCTGAATCACCGCGCTGGCTGATTAGCAAAGGACGACATCAGGAAGCAGAAGCCGTTATCCGCCGCGTCTATGGCGACCGCTTTAGTCTAAAGAACCTGCCCCCACAACCTGAAAACAATCACCTGTCATTCGGTAGCTTGCTGCATTCTGGCTATGGCAAACGCATGGCGTTTGTGACCATTTTCTGGACCTGCTCGGTTATTCCGGTGTTCGCCGTTTACGCCTTTGCACCCAAAGTTTTGCAGGCGCTACATCTCAGTGGTGACTGGGCATCTTACGGTTCCATCGCCATTACCTTGCTGTTCGTGGTGGGCTGCATGATCGGCACGCGTTTGGTGAACTCACTGGGACGCCGTAAGTTGCTGTTGCACAGTTTCTTGTGGTCAGGTCTGGCACTGCTGTTACTCGGTGCCTTGCGTGATGGCCCTTCAATGATCATCCTGCTGATGTTTGGTGCTTACGCCCTGTTTATCGGCGGCGCGCAGGTGCTGCAGCTGGTCTATCCAAATGAGATCTTCCCGACTGAAATTCGCGCCGGAGCCGTCGGCATTGGCACCTCAATGTCGCGCATTGGCGCGGCGGTGGGAACATATCTGGTACCGATCTCACTGCAAACCATCGGCATTGGTTCCACCATGTACATTGCTGCAGGCATTACGTTTATCGGCCTGATCGTGTCGTGGTTCCTGGCACCAGAAACCGCATCGCGCAATCTGGATGATGCGGCCTCACTGAAGGGAGAAAGCCCAGCGCCATCCGTTTCTGGCAAACTCTCTAAGCATTCGCACTAAGTAAAAAGGGGCCATTTCGGCCCTACTCCTTAACCAATCTCTCCACCACACGCCGCCGTTTACGAAACGAGCTGGGCGTTTCGCCATACTGCTTACGGAACCAGGCAATCAAATGTGAAGCATCGGCAAATCCTGTCGCAGTGGCAATCGCATTGATGCTGTTGCTGGAGTCCGCCATCAACTTGCGCGCCAGCTCCAGCCGCATACGCCGCCAGTAGACAGCCGCCGAGTAGCCGGTGCATTTGGTGAAAATCAAATTGAGCTGGCGGAAAGTGACGCCTGCGAATTCGGCTACATCGGCCAGCGGAACCGGCGAATCGAGGTGATGTTTCATAAATTCGATGACCTTATTCACCAGCTCGTTTTCATACACATCCGGCTCGTTAAGCGTGTTCTTTTGCTGTGTCTTTTTGACCGGTGCAGCGGGCTCTTCCACCAGCAAATACTTTAAGACCTTCTGTGAACGCACCAGCCCACAATGCTGGCGGATCAGATCGGCAGCGAGATCGATCGCCGTGCCGCCGGGGCAGGAAATAATGCCACCATCCTTGATGTAGGTCTTGTCGATGACCGGGATCGCTTTCGGAAATCGCAGGCGAAATTCATCACGCGTGGTGAAATGAATGGCGCAATGCCGTCCATCCAGCAGGCCTGCGTTGCCAGCGACAAAGGCGCCGCTACACAGCGTGATGATGGGAATATTACGCGCATGTAAGTCGCGAAGTGCCTGTAACAGCCACGGTGGCGACTGGCGTGTTTCTTCCAGTAAGCCTCCCGCCACCACAAAGTAATCCCAGTTCTTGCTGAAATCGAGGTCAGCCGTAGGCGAAACCGGTAGTCCGCAGCTGGCTGTGATTGGCTGGTTATCACAAGTCATCCATTCCCAGCGACAAAAGATCTGGCGACTGGTAAACGATTCGTCTGCCGCAAAACGCAGTGACTCTACCAGCCCCGCGACGGAGGCCAGGGTAAAACTTTTCATCAGCAAAAAGCCGATGGTGAGATCCGGTTTCGGTTCGCCAGGTTGCTCGGCGAAAGCTGTTTGCGGCATGTTATTCAGGTTCCTGCAATCCACCCAGTTTGCTTAATAAGCGCTTCAGATCGGCGATATCCTGGCTGTCGAGGCCGGTGGTGATCATCTTCTCCGCGCTTTTTGCCTGCTCAATCATACGATTCAGCATCACTTCCCCTTCTGCGGTCATCGACACCAGTTTACGACGACGGTTGTTCACATCTGTCACTACATTCAGCAAACCGCTTTTATTCATTCGATCAATAACATAGGTGCCGGTGGCTTTATCAAACCCGGCACGCTGACCCAGCGTTTGCTGATCGCAGGCTGACTCCTCAGCCAATACCACCAGAATCGCGTACTGCACGGCTGACAGGCCGGTATCCACAGATTGAGACCAACAAAAAGTCGAGTGTTGTCCGGCACGCCGTACAAGGTGCATTAACGAACAATCGCCGTGCGGCCACAAGGGGGCGGCAAGAATTAAGTCAGGATTTTGTGACATCGGTGCACTTGACTCCTTAAATCGTCAAACTTATAGTTCGAACACAAACAGTTTGAACTTAAACTATACTGCAAAATGGATCACTTATGAAGCTTGTTGTAGGTATGACCGGCGCAACAGGTGCAGCAATCGGCGTACGCGTTCTCACGGCATTACGCGAACTTGACGTCGAAACTCATTTAGTCATTTCGAAATGGGCGCGCGCCACCATCCAAATGGAAACACCTTACAGTGTACAGGAGGTCGCTGCCCTAGCGACCAGGACTTACAGCGAACACGATCAGGCTGCGGCCATCTCCAGCGCATCATTTCGCGTGGATGGCATGATCGTGGTGCCGTGCAGCATGAAAACCCTGGCGGGTATCCGCAGCGGTTATGGCGATGGACTCATTACGCGCGCTGCTGACGTGACGCTCAAGGAGCAACGCAAGCTGGTGCTGGTGCCTCGCGAAGCGCCGCTCAACGCCATTCACCTGGAAAACATGCTGGCGCTCACCCGCGCGGGCGCGTTGATGCTCCCGCCAATGCCTGCTTTCTACAACAACCCGCAGTCCGTTGACGACATCATTAACCACACTGTTTCTCGCATTCTTGATCAGTTCGGCCTTGATAACGACATTACCCATCGCTGGGCGGGTCCACGTTCTACCCTGGCTTAAGGAGAGCCTGATGAAAAATTACGGCGATTTACGCCGCTTTATCACTGCCCTCGATGAAATGGGCGACATCATGCACGTGCAGCGTGAAGTGGATGGTGATTTCGAACCCAGCGCCATCACGCGCCGCAGCTATGAAATCCAGTCACCTGCGCCGCTGTTTCACAAGGTTGCCGGTGTCGCACCGGGCTTTCGTCTGTTTGGTGCGCCTGCGGCATTATCGTCGCGCAGCGATATGCCCTACGCACGCGTCGCGATGTCACTGGGCTTAGCCCCTGAGTCCAGCGGCCCGGAGATTATCGAAGCTCTGTCCGCTGCCCGCTTTAAACCCGGTATTCCGCCTGTCCGCGTTGAGTCTGCTCAGGCAGAATGCCAGCAGAATATTTTACGTGGCGATGCGGCAAATCTTGACCGCTTCCCTATCCCGTTCGCTCATGACAAAGACGGTGGTCGTTACGCCAACACCTGGGGCACGCTGATTGTGAAAACCCCGGATGGAAAATGGGTCAACTGGTCTATTGCCCGCGTGATGAAAGTGGATGGCAAGCGCATGGTTGGTCTGATTGTACCAAGTCAGCATATTGGTCAGATCTGGACGCAGTGGGTAGCACGCGGTGAGCCGATGCCTTATGCACTCGTGCAAGGTCCTGCGCCGGCGATCTCATGTGTGTCAGGGATTCCGATCCCAGCCCACGCGGATGAAGCCGATTACATCGGCACTTTGGCGGGAGAGCCAGTGCCGGTAGTGAAAGCCATTAGTCTCGATCTTGATGTGCCCGCAACGGCTGAAATTGTGATTGAAGGCCATGTCTCGATTGAGCGCGATTGTCAGGAAGGTCCCTACGGCGAGTACGGCGGCTATCTGGGCGAAGGCTCTTCGGCTCAGCCCACTTTCCACGTGGAAACCATTACCCATCGCGACGATCCGATCTGGCCGATGTCGATCACCGGTCGCCCCACCGATGAATCGCACACCTTGTGGGCAATGGGCTTAGCGGCGGATGCACTGACTTATCTGCGTGAAGCGGAATTGCCGATCAAAACCACCTGGATTCCGGAAGATTCCACCGTGCACTGGTTGCTGGTGGTGATGCCAGAAAACTGGCGCGTACTACTGCCGGGTGTCAGCAGTGAAGAGTTGGCCCAACGCATTGGTGAAGTGCTGTTCAAAACCGATGCGATGGTATTTATCCCGAAAGTCTATGTCGTGGATGATGACTTTGATCCCACCAACCTGCGTGAAGTGGTTTGGGCATTGTCAACGCGCGTGCACCCGGTAGGCCGTCGTGCGGTGTTTGAGAATCAACGTGTCATTCGCCTGCCACAATGCTACGACGAGGCAGAATACGTTGCCGGGAAAGGCGCCAAAGTCGTGTTTGACACCTTACAGACTAAGCGCCATTTGCATGCTTCGTTCGCGCAAGGCTATCCGGAAGAAGTACGTCAGCGCATTCTGGATAACTGGCCGGAATAAATAATACACACCAACCGTAGCGGCCACATTTATTGCGCATCTTCCAGTGCCACCCTGGCTTTGAATACGCGTGATAAATCACGCCGCTACGGTGCTCAACGCCTCTTCTACTCATGAAACGTAGCGACGCAATATATTGCCAGTATTGACGTCTCATGCATGCGCTAAGAGCCGCGCCGCTAGCGCATAAACATCTTGCGATACATCGATGGCGTCATGCCCGTCACCTTAACAAAAGCCCGTCGTAGAACATCGTTACTGCGGTAACCACAGGCGGCCGGAATGGCTTTCAGCGGCATTGATCCTGCTTCCAGCAACTTACGCGCTTGATCAATTCGCGCATTCTCCAGCCAATTGCCCGCCTGTACATCCATATGCTGACGGAAAAGCCTCGCTAAATGCCGTGTGCTAATTTGCATATGTGCGGCAAGATCATCGAGTGAACTCACCTGTGCCAGATTGGCCAAAGCCCATCTCTGCATCTCCTGAAACGCACTGCGCCCACCCAGCGAAAGTGGTTGTTTGCGAACAAAATGCCCTTGATTCACTGGCCGTTGAAAGAACATCACCAAATTGGCAGCGATATCCTGGGCCAATTCGCGCCCCAAATCTTCTTCCACCAACCTCAGGGCAAGATCGAGCCCCGACGTGACGCCAGCGGCGGTACGCAATCGTCCATCTGCGATATAAAGCGCATCGGCCTCTACCTGCGCATCCGGTACCTGTTCCATCAGTGCGTCAGCGCAGGCCCAATGGGTCGTCACTTTTTTACCACTCAGCAACCCGGTTTGTGCCAGCAGCAGCGCACCGGTACAAATCGAGCCAAAGCGCTGGCTGTGATGGCATAGCTCAATCAGACGAGCGGCTTGCTGCGCAGTTAGCTGCATATCCCGCGCCTCAGGTGCCCCCGCGATCAGAAACGTGTCAGTTTGCTGGATATCGTGCAGTGTGATATCCGCCATCAGGCGCACGCCCGAGGAACAACGAATATGTTCCCCTTCCAGTGACATGACTTGCAGCTGGTAAACGGCACGATTGAGCAGTCGGTTAGCTTCGGCAAACACATCCAACGGTCCAGAGACATCGAGCAATTGCGCCCCCGGCACCGCTAAAATCGCAAGATGGTGATTCATGCGCTATTCCCGTCTGTAAAAGTCTTAATGTCTTAAAAGGTCGCAAAAAGCTTATTTAAGACATTCTGCCTCGGCATTAAGCTGGTTGCAACTTAACCGAGCGGAGAACCTCCCATGAAATTTTCCATTAACGGCATCACTATTCCCGATACTGCAATGACCCGTGACGCGACGACGTTCGTCCGTGATACCGAATCCGATTTGCTGTTTCACCACTCCAGCCGCGTCTATTACTGGGGCGCACTCGCAGGACGCCGCTTAGATCTTAAGGTGGATGCTGAGCTGCTTTATGTCGGCTGTATGTTCCATGATGTTGGCCTGACGCACGAACACTGCAGCTGCGACAAACGCTTTGAGGTGGATGGCGCCAATGCGGCGCGCGATTTCTTGCAACAGTATGGTGTAGAGCAGGCCGATATCGATAAAGTCTGGACCGCGATTGCGCTGCATACCACCCCGGGCATTCCGCAATTTATGGCCCCGGAAATTGCGTTAGTCACCGCTGGCGTGGAAATGGATGTATTGGGCATCAACTATGATCACTTCAGCGATGCGGAGCGTGAAGCCGTGGTAGAACAGCATCCACGCCCAGCCCAATTTAAGGAGGAGATTATTCAGGCTTTCTACGATGGGATTAAAAACAAGCCTGATACCACCTTCGGCAATATTAAAGCAGATGTCATTGCCGATAAGCAGCCTGGTTTTTCACCAATGAATTTTTGTCGCGTCATCCGTCAGTCTCGCTGGGTGGGATGAGTGGGCTGGCGCAGCGAACTCGCGCTGCGCCATACTTCGTTGTTCGCCGAAGCATCTTCATCTCCACTCGCTACACTGCTGCCATCACTGACTGATGGAGCTGAACCATGATTGCTGTCCTGTTTGAAGCACGCACCCAACCTGAGCACCAAGCCCGCTATCTTGAACTCGCCGCACAACTGAAATCTCAACTTACCCGTTTGCCTGGGTTTATTTCAGTAGAGCGATTTTCAAGCCTCAACGATCCTGGAAAGATCCTGTCCCTCTCCTACTGGGAAAACGAAGAGGCCGTGCTGGCATGGAAGAGAAATATCTCGCACCAAAAGGCTCAACAGGAAGGTCGAAACAGCTTGTTTTCTTTCTACCACATCCGTATCGCCGCTGTACTGCGGGAATACGCGCACGAGGCAAGCCAACATGTTTGATATTCACGTGATGCTCAATAATGTCCCAGGCGAGTTAGCCGCATTAGGTTTGACCCTTGGCAAGCATGGTGTAGGACTTGAAGGAGGCGGCGTGTTCACGGTGGGTGAACAAAGTCACGCGCATTTTTTAGTTGTGCAAGGGGAGCAAGCCAGACAAGTGCTAATGGCGGCCGGTTTTCAGGTGGTTTCAGTACAACAGCCGCTGATCCGCAAGCTGAAACAGGATCGACCAGGACAGCTTGGCGAAATTGCTGACGTGCTAGCACGCAATGGCGTTAACATTCAGCTTCAATACAGTGACCACAACAACCAGTTGATCCTGATTACCGATAATCCTGAACGTGCAGCAGAGGTAACCGCCGCATGGCAAGCCGTAGCAGCCCCATAATCACCAATGAGACGGCGGAACAAGGCTTGCAGCAGGCGATGTCTGCTGTGGCTGCCGCTCTGGCCGACCCTTCGCGTGTCAGCATTTTGTGCGCGCTGATGGATGGCCGTGCCTGGACAGCCACAGAATTAAGCGGCGTCGCCGATATCGCCGCTTCCACCACCAGCGGACATCTGGGCAAACTACTGGATGCCCGCCTTGTCACGTGTTTATCTCAGGGCCGCCATCGCTATTTCCGTTTGGCGGGCAGCGATATTGCGCACCTGCTTGAAACCCTTATGGGGGTATCGATGCAGCCACAGCGAGCACTGGTTTCCGCTACACCCCTCCATCTGCGCCATGCCCGCACCTGTTATGATCATTTGGCAGGTGAACTGGCGGTTGAGATATACAGTTTTATGCAAGAAAACGAGTGGGTTGTTGCCGACGGTAGTGCACTTACCCCCTTAGGCCGGCAGCAGTTAGAGAACATCGGCATGCAGCGAAATCTTCGTAGTAAACGTAAACCTTGTTGTGCCTGCCTCGACTGGAGTGAACGCCGCATGCATCTCGGTGGCGCAGCGGGAGCCGCGCTTCTTAGTCTGCTAATTGATAAACAGTGGCTAAGCCGCACGGCAGGCTATCGAGAGATAAATGTCACACCAGCCGGGAAAAAGGCGCTTCAACGCCTATTTTGCGTGCAGTTGTAAACATCAAAATAACACGTTCGTCACAAATATAACCTTTATCAAATCAGCAAAATTTAATCATCGATCATTTTATGTACTGGTCACTTATCGTTGCTAATATAGTGACGCAACACACAGCAATGCGTTGCCTACGAGAATTTTTCCTTGGTTTAATAACCCCGCCCGCTTAGCGGGCTTTTTTTGTCCATGTATGCCCCATCCCAATAGCAGAGGCAGATGTTGAGTCAATAAAATGAGCGTTTCCTCTCATTAAGAAACGCTTGCTCTGCCGGCGTTGATGGGCGATTTAGGCGCTGATTACGATGTGGATAGCGACCAAACACTTCAATAATCTGCCGATGCTCTAACTCACTCTGATAGTAAGACGATCCTTTCAGCGCATCGAACAACACTTCGGCTTGTTGATGGATAACACGAGACTCGGCATGCATCCAGGGCATCAAGAGAAAGCCTTTTTCATCCAGGTTCAGTGACGCATAGCCCGGAGTTTTCACCGCTTCCTGCGCGAGCAATAGCGCCATGCCATCCTGCTGCCAGGCGAGAGCACTGTCCCGGTGAAGATTGCGGGAGAATTGATCCAGCACGATGATTTCTGCCAATCGTCCCCGAATGTCTTTCCGCCAGGCCGATAGCTCACCGCGACGAGCCGCTTCCCAGTTATCATAAAAACCATCTCGTATCGCTTCATCAAACCCGTCATTCTGTTTGAACCAATAGCTTTCATGGTGCGCGTTAAACCAGAATGCCAATACGGTTTCATACTCCATTCTCTTCCCCACAGATAATTCCCCTAATCACCATCAAGGTTAGGCTAAAATCGTGGTGGTTATCTGTTAGACTCGCGCGGGCGCAGTATGGATAAGGAAACCACTGAGGTGAATGCATGATTAATCAACTGGATGAGCGACTACAAACCGAGCTGGATAGAATCAACGTAGAAGAGCAGCGTAATGACCGCCCCTACTTTGATATCTCCTTTATCAAAAATTATCCCGGTTTATTCAGCCTGATGTGGATACTGTTTGTTCTTACCATGGCGCTGCTGTTGTACTCCGACTCTTTCGGCACCATCGAATATGTGGTTTGCATTCTGATTTTTGCGGTGTGTAATTTCTTCTTCTTCTTCCATGTCAATCCGTCGTACAAAGCGAAGGATATCGATAAAGGTGCCTGGAAGAATTGCTACACCGGTGACTGGTATATGGAAGTCCATGTCCGGGAAGCTTTTGTCGATGAACTGCTGGGCAGCGCCATTCTGACCGAGAGTGAAAAAACACGGCTAAACGAGATGCGCGCCAGAAAAGGCTATCTGTACTTTGCTGATATCTATCGTTTAAGGCATTAAACCCTTATTGCGCGCCGCTCCCGCGACGCGCTTTCCATGCTATTTCACCACCGGATGCTTAGCAAACTGCAGCGCCTGCATAAATTTATCATCCAGATGCAGATGCTGCCGCACCAAATCTGCTGGCGTACTGGCTAACCATTGGTTCAATGAAATATCCGCGTAGTAATCGCTTTTAAATAATTCTAAAAACCGCAGCGGCTTATCACCGATATTTTCAATGTAATGCCCCATGGCGAAAGGAACATAGCCAACATCACCCGCGCGGAAATCGAAGGTCCGAGCCTGCCCCGATGAGGCAAACACGCCCATGCGCCCTTCACCTTCCAGATAGTATTGCCACTCATCGTTGTTTGGATGCCAATGCAATTCCCGCATAGCGCCGGGCTCAAGTTCCACCAATGCAGCGGCGACGGTTTTTGATATGGGGAAATTACTGGTGTCGGTAATGCGTACAGTGCCACCCGGCAGGGTAATCGGTTTTTGCGCCAGCATTTTATGCGAGAAATTCAGCACAGATTTCACGCCACCTTTCACAGCTGCAGAATCCCCGCCCTCCGGCGCTTTCCCGGCAAAAATATACTCGTCGGCCGGTGATGGCAGCGTGTTGAAAACGTCCGCTGATACGCCAAAATTTTTGGCGAGCACTTCAGGCGGAATGTGTTTAAACCAGTCGCTAAGCAGGAAAGTGCTGTCCTCATCAAAGTTACCGTTATCAAAGGCCAGTAAAAACTCGCAGCCGTCGGGACCGAGCCCCTGGATAGAGTGCGGCACACCGGGCGGGAAATACCACAAGTCACCGACGCCAACATCATCCACAAACCATCCACCTTGGGTGTCCAGTGCAGTGATACGTGCATTGCCATAGAGCATGTACGCCCACTCGCCCTCTTTATGCCAGTGCAGTTCACGAATGCCGCCATTATCAAGCCGCATATCTACACCAGCGATGGTAGTGGAAATCCCTAATTCGCGTTGTGTCACCTGCCGCGTCCAACCTCCGCTGCCTTTGCGTACATGCGCATCGCTAAAAGAGAAGCGCAGATTCGGTAATGTACCGCTGTCTGTTGCGGGTGGATCGACAATATCGGGATTGAGCCCCTCACGGATAGGATCGTGTGGACCGGGGTCGCGGGGATGGCGGAGATCGTTTGCTGGGTAAGTGGCCACTGTTTCCTCGTGGGCATGAACTTTACCCGCTGCCAGCGCCACGGTGCCACCCGCTGCAAATGCCATGAAGGTTCGACGAGATAAGTTTTCTAATTTCATACCTGCTGTTTCCTCAGTTTCTTATGGTCTTAAAAGAGCTCATTAACCATAGTGAAACTGTGGTATTGCGATGTAACAGCGTGCGAGTCATTTCAAATCAAGGATTTAATCGAGGACAGAAACTAATCTCATCAACAGGTTAAAATAAACAAATTGTTGATTAAACATTGAGGTTCTGGCGCGCATCCAAATGAATAAAAGGCACAAAGAGGTTAACTCAGCCAAAAAACCATTAGAGAAAATTATCAAAAGCCCATCATAAAGTTAATGAAATGTTACAAATGACAAGCAGATCGCTTATACCCACCTGCAATTTGATGAGGGTTAGCAGACAACCCACTGTTGTCTGCTCTGTGAATCTATTGTTGCCGCTGGAGGCATCGGGATAAATGGAAGCAGGTTTCAGGATTGGAAAGCCAAACTTACTCATTGAGATGTTCTGGTTTTTCAGTTCGAAAGCCTAAACCAATTAAACGACCGAACAGATGGCGCAAGAACGGGAAACGGCTGATCATCTGCGGCACCTTACTCGGCGTAGTGCGCTTACGTTTATTACTGCTCATTTTAATTTGCAGGAATTGCGTGGCAACGGTGGGAAACTGTCGGCGCTGTTGCACTTTCTGCAGGTCACGTAGTGTGACATGACCTTTTTTCAGTGGAAGAGTCAGGCAATTGGCCGCTGCCACCGCATCCTGAATCGCCAGATTGACGCCAACGCCACCAATCGGCGACATCGCATGTGCTGCATCACCAATGCACAGCACGCCGGGCTTCATCCACTGATCCAGCCGGTCAATGCGAATCGACAACAGCTTCAATTTGTCCCAACCGTCGAGATCCGCCATGCGCTCAGCGCTGAAGGGCGCCACTTCAGCCATAGCCTGCTTTAGCTTCTCCAGACCGGCAAGCTTTAAGGCGTCAAACTCTCCTTTTTGGATGGTGTAGCCGCATTGCCAGTAGTCACCGCGATCAATCACAATGAAATTCTGCTTTGGCCCTTTGTGGCCCATACCCCATTCGGGATCGCTTCCCTGTTTGCCCAACCGGAACCACAGCACATCACGGGATGAGCCAAAGCTTTTACTCTGCAATCCGGCTTTGGCACGTACCTCCGAGTTACGCCCATCCGCGCCTATCACCAACGAGGTATGAATGAGGCGCGTAGCGTTACCCTGTAACGTTTTAACACCCGATACCATACCCTCTGCATAGATAAAATCATCAAAAGCGGTGGATTGTAAGAGCGTGAAGCCGGGAAAAGCGGCCGCTTTGCTCGCGAGAAAATTGAGGAAATCCCATTGCGGCATAAAGGCAATAAAGCGGCACTGCACCGGCAAGCGCGAGAAATCAGCCATCGTGATCTCCTGACCAGCCACTTCTGCCTGTAATTTTTCGGCTCTCTGATGCGGTAAGGTCAGTAGCTCATCCAGCAGCCCGAGATGGCGCATGATCTCCAGCGTCGAGGGATGGATGGTATCGCCACGAAAATCGCGCAGGAAGTCGGGATGTTTTTCAATCACCACGACGCTTAATCCTGATCTCGCCAGTAAATAACCCAGCATTAATCCTGCTGGTCCGCCGCCGACAATACAACAGTCGGCGGTGAGTTCTGTTGGTTGCATCCTGACCTCAGCATAAAGCAATTGATCATAATCGTTATCATTTATATAGCATCGTGTTGAGGTTTAGGTGGGAATAAATGCCACAGTATCTGTCAGTACATAACTGCATGCTGCCCGCAGACGCTAGTTGTGTGAGACCAAACCCAGCTCAATCAAGCTCTGGGCCGTCGCGATAATTGCCTGTTGGGGTGTGCGCGGCTGCCAGCCCAACACAGACATCGCTTTCTCTGCCGTGACGTTCATATCTACCCCCAACAATTTCACCATCCCTATCATCACTGGATTCTTATCTGCAGCAGCCCGCACACTCTCATCCGTGAGTTCGATCGTTGATACGCAGCGGGCGGCGTCACCCAGTGACGTTTTCAAGGTATGGGCTACCTCCACCAGACGCAAACTATGGCCCGAACTGGCAAGGAATCGCTCCCCCCTGGCTGCTGGGTGCTTCATAGCGATGACGTGTAAATCGGCGACATCCCGCACATCCACAAAACAGCTGTTGATATCAGGGCAACCCGGCTGCCCTTCTAACATCTCTTTGATAATCCGGGTTGAGTGTGAGTAGTCTGCGCCCAGCACAGGTCCGAGTACAGCCACGGGATTGATAGCTGACAGCTCTAAACCCCGCCCCTCCTTCTCAATAAATGCCCAGGCTGCCCGTTCCGATAAGGTTTTGGAACGTTGATACGGCCATAAATCGCTGTCCAGGTTCGTCCAGTCCGTCTCCTTAAATGGGCGCGGGTAGTCCGCCGCGTGACCGACTCCGACCGCACCAAATGCCGACGTTAACACCACGCGTTTCACGCCTGCATCCCTCGCGGCCCGCAGAACGCGCAAATTTCCCTCAATCGCGGGGTTGATCCAATCGGCCTCGGTGACCTGCTCACCGGATGGTGTAGGTGATGCGCCGTGCAGCACATAAGTACAGCCTTGAGTGGCCGCATCCCAACCCTGATCGGCCATTAAATCAGCCACGACAAATGTCAGGTTTTCGCCTGGCTCTACACCTCCTTGCTGGAGATGTTGTCGCACTTCGTTCTCCCGCTGGGCTGAACGCACCGTCGTGCGCACTCTGTATCCCTGTTTAAGCAGGGAAATAATGCAATGTTGCGCGATAAAACCGGTACCACCCGTCACCAAAACGGTTTCTTTAGTCATGAAAAATGCCTCGCTGTTGTGATACTGAGCAGAGTAAACAGCCATGACCGGATTTTGAATGCTTGATAGTGCGTGGAAGTTGCGTGATAGTACGGAAATGCAAAACGACCCTTTTCCGACATCCTGAAATTCGTCCACGCGGAATCCCTGGTGACGGGAGGCTTTAGCGCGGGCGGGCGCTGGGCGTTACGTTTCCCTGCGCCCGAGAAGATTAAGTTTTTCGCCGTCCTGAAAGGACAATGCTGGGTTCAGTTTGACGACGGCACCAGGCCAATTCTGTTCTCAACCGGCGATGTTGGTTTACTGAGTGCAAAACGCGCCTTTGTGCTGTCCAGCGAGCCCGGCGTAGAGCCGGTTGATGCCATGAGTGTGTTTTTCGGTGCCGGAAAACCTCATGCCCCCATTGGTGAAGGGGATGATTTTGCGCATATCGGTGGGCATGTCCTGCTGAATCCCACCAGTGGCCGTTTATTGACGCACGTTTTGCCGCCATGGATTCATGTCCCTGCCGCCTCTCCGCAAGCGGCCTCGTTCCGTTGGTTACTGGACCAGTTAGTACAAGAGCGTCGTACCACACAGCCGGGTTCGCAACTGGCCTCGTCACAGTTGGCGCAACTGCTGTTTATTCAGATTTTGCGTGCTCATCTGCAAACCTGTGATGCTTTCCCCGCCAGTTGGCTGCGAGCCCTTGGCGATGCGCGTCTTGCGCCTGCGCTGCAACTGATGCATGGCGATCCGGCAAGAAATTGGCATCTGGGAGAGTTGGCAAAAGCCTGCGCCATGTCACGCACCACCTTTGCTCAGCAGTTTCGAACTGTGGCGGGTGTGACACCGGTTGCCTATCTGACACAATGGCGCATGCGATTAGCCGAACGCGCCTTACGTGAGGAGTCCGATCAGGTGGCCGTGGTGGTGCAGACGCTGGGTTACACTTCAGAAAGCGCCTTCAGCCATGCGTTTAAACGCGAGACGGGAATGTCGCCAAAAGCGTGGCGACTGGCTGAACGTTCGATGGGATAAAAGGCGCCGCCTTAGCACGTAATCGCATGCGCAAACATGTATCGCGGATCATGCAGGATATCGACAGCTTACCCAGTGAATACGTTTTGCAGAAACACTAAGTTAAGGCTGCGGCCTTGCATCAAGCTGAAGCTGCAAAAAGGTCAGATCGAGCCATCGGCCAAATTTGCAGCCTACCTGATTTAATCTCCCCCCATCATTGAAGCCCAGCTTCTTGTGCAGCGCGATTGAAGCGCTGTTCTCTGACTCAATCCCGGCAATCATCATATGTTTGCCCTGCTCGCGCGCCCGCTCAATCAAGGCGGTCATCAGCATGCCGCCCACACCTTGGCCGCGCCCATTTTTATGGACATAGACTGAATGTTCAACGGTATGTCGGTAGCCGTCCCAGGGACGCCAGTCGCCATAGGAGGCGTAGCCAATGACGGCTTGCTCCTGAATCGCCACCAATACCGGAAACCCTGCGGCCTGGCTTGCAGCCATCCACTGGATGCGGTTAGCAATATCCACGGTATTCTCATTCCAAATCGCGGTGGTGTTGAGTACTGCGTCGTTGTAGATGTCCGCGATCGCCCCGGCATCGCCCTCTTCTGCTGCTCGTATTTGCATGATTTCCGCCTCGTCACTATAGTGGATGTTTCGTTTACTATTGTAGTTATCCATTATGTTAGATGAGTTGTCTAGTAAAGAAGATGACATCAATGCGCGCATTGGTCAGAACATTAAAATCGAACGTGAGAAGCGCGGCTGGTCTTTAACCGACCTGGCAGAACAGTCCGGTGTTTCACGGGCGATGATCCATAAAATAGAACGGGGTGAGAGCAGCCCAACTGCGACGTCTCTCGCTCGCCTCGCCGGCTCGTTTGCTATGAGCATGTCGCAGCTCATCGCCCTCACGGAAGTTCAACCCGGGACGTTGCTGCGCCATGCACAACAACCCGTGTGGCAGGATCCGGAAACGGGCTACATTCGCCGCCATATTTCACCTGGCGATATCCCGTTGGATGTCGTGAGTGTAGAGCTCCCTCCGCACACTGACGTGCCAATGCCAGCGATTTCCTACCTTTCACGTCGTCAGTTGATCTGGGTGCTGGAAGGCACTTTGCGCTTTCAGGAGGGCGACAATCTGTTTGAAATGAACGTCGGTGATTGCCTGGAATTGGGCGATCCAACGGATTGTGTGTTTACCAATGCGACTGATGACATTTGTTGTTATGCGGTAATGGTGCTTAAAACCACTGTGTGAGCCCTAATGCGAAGAGACATATGCAGAAGCCTGCTGTGCAGGCGGCACCGCGAAATTGCGCTGCATGCGCTTGATCTCCTCCGCCGGTGGCAGCCCGAACAGACGTTTGAATTCCCGGTTAAATTGGGATGCGCTTTCATAACCCACCGCAAGGCTCGCCGAGGCCGCCGTCATCTCCTGACGCACCATCAGCATTCGCGCCTGATGTAAGCGTACCGATTTCACGTATTGCATCGGTGACTGCTGGGTGATGGTTTTAAAATGCGCGCTGAATGTCGGCACGCTCATGCCTGCTTCACCCGCCAACTGCGCCAGATTGAGCGTCTGGGCATAGCAGGCATGAATATGACGCAGCGCTTTACCCACCTTGCCGAATTGCCCCTGCAACGTCAGCGCGGCACGCAGTGCCTGACCTTGTGCACCCGTCAACACACGATAATAGAGTTCACGCACCAGTGCGGGGCCGAGGATCTGTGCATCCAAAGGATGACTCAGAGCCGTCAGGAAACGTAGCACTGAATCACGTAGCGGCTGATCCATGGGACTCGACATCATGCTCTGCGCCGCTTTCGCCGTGAAAGGCACTTGCTGTTGCTCTAGTTCCAGCAACAATGCTGTCGCCACACTGAAATCAAGATGCATGTAGATCGCCAGCAACGGGTGTTCTGCGCTCGCTGCGGTTTCCATGGTAAAGGGAACCGGCACAGAAACCGCCAGATAATGTTGCTCATCGTAGAGGTAGATTTGATCGCCAAAGAAACCACGCTTAGTGCCCTGGCAGACAATCACAATACCGGGATCGTAAAGCACTGGCGTGCGTGCTAGTGGGCGATCTGAACGCAAAATACGCACATCAGAAAGTGCCGTCAGGTTGTAGCCCTCATGCAGCGCGAGCGATTTAAGCAATTCCACCGTACGTTGTTGTACCTCTGAATCTACCACCACTCCTCCTCACTCATAAGATTAGGCAATAAAAGCAGAAGATACGGCCTTATAGCGCTGACCTCCAGAGAATATTATGCATGCATCATTCATGTAGGGAGAAAAACGATGTCTACCTCTAAAACACTTTTGATTACTGGTGTAAGCAGCGGTTTCGGTCGTGCGCTGGCGCTGGAGGCCTTAGCCAAAGGTTATCGCGTGATCGGGACGGTGCGAAATGTAGAAGCTAAATTGGCATTTGAACAACTCCATCCGCAAAATGCGCTGGCGTTTGAACTCGATGTCACTCATTTCGCTGTTATTGATGACCTAATAGCCGACATTGAAGCTGATCAGGGTCCAATTGATGTTTTGGTCAATAACGCGGGTTATGGACACGAAGGGATTATGGAGGAGTCCTCGCTGGAGGAGATGCGCCACCAATTTGACGTTAATGTATTTGGTGCCGTGGCGATGATCAAAGCCGTATTGCCCTTCATGCGCCAACGGCGTCGCGGGCATATCCTTAACATCACGTCGATGGGCGGATTTATCACCATGCCGGGCATTAGTTATTACTGTGGGAGTAAGTTTGCGCTGGAAGGAATCTCAGAAACTCTTAGCAAAGAACTCGCCGCATTTAATATTCATGTAACGGCCGTTGCCCCCGGTTCATTCCGTACTGACTGGGCAGGCCGCTCAATGGTGCGAAGCGCGCGCAGCATCAGTGATTATAACGCTCTCTTTGATCCTATCCGCCAGGCAAGAGAAGCGAAAAGCGGCAAACAGCTTGGGGATCCACAGAAAGCAGCGCGCGCGATGCTGGCTATCATTGAGAGCGATAACCCGCCTGCACATTTGCTGCTCGGCAGCGATGCATTAAAGCTGGTGAAAGATAAACTTGTGGCGTTGAATGCAGAGATCGAGGCGTGGAAAACGCTGACACGTTCAACAGATGGTGATTACTGACCTTTACAGGAATGTAATAGTAATTAGCACATTGGGGGTTCAAATAATTAATAAGGAACTTAAAGCCCCGATTCAGGGGCTTTGGTATTACTGAAGAACACTCAAACCTTTACGATCAATAATATTGAGCAAACGCAGCGCCGCGCCGTTTGGTTTTTTTTCTTCTCGTTCCCATTTAATAATCGTGGCGACTGACATTCCAACGCAAGCCGCCAGCATTGCTTGACTCAAGCCCAAACGCTCACGCAATTCTTTAATAGCCTGGCCCGACATCATAGGCTGAACAGGCAGTGCCGCTCGCAACTCGCGCAATCTTACCCTTGAATCGATTTTTTCTTTACGATCATCAGAGACAACGCCAATTTCATTGAAATCATGTGCGATTTCCTGAAGATCTTTAAGGTGATTAACCATCACACTGCACCTCTCGCATTTTCCCCGCCCTAATCGCTCGTCTTGCTTGTTCAGTGGTGAGGTTGAATAACTCTTTGGCAACTTGCTTATAAAGTAGCAGTTCAGTTTCGGTCATTTCTCGTATTGTGCTTTTGACTGCTGACTTAGCATACCCATTTACAAAGAAGAGGTGCTTATCAATTTTGAAAGCAATGACAGCTCTGGCACCACTACTTTTACCTTTGGTTAAGGGAATACGTTTCTTATATACCCCACCGCCTAAATTAGCTTCATATCGACCCGCGATAACTTCTAACGCTGCAATGCATAGCTTGCCGACGTCAATCCCATCAGCTTTGGTATTTCTGCCGAATGGTTTTAAAACATAAATTGCCATGGTGTCTCCTGACTGTGATTCGATAAGGACGCTCCTTGTCCACACATGCAATATCTATAGTACTAAGTACCATAGGTTAACTCAATCTCTATCTTATTAGCCCAGACATCAAGTTTAATGCCCTGAAAAGAGTGCTTTTACATAAGCATCTGTAATTAATAGACTAGCACTTTTTGCAAAAACAGCTCCCCTGATGGTTAACCTTATTCCTGTACAACAGGCTGTTCTTTGTATAACTTTAGTGGGCCTGGTGCTCATTAGTTAACCTGGAGGATGGAACCATGCGTCAGGGTAGCAACCTGCTATCAACGTCGGATGCGATTACGCGTTATTTTAATGAGGCTTCCCTGCCTTCTCAGCAGGAAATCCTGGGTAAAATCGTTGGAGAAATACTGCGTTCAGGCCGTTCACTGAGTCGCAAAACGATCTGCACCAAGCTGATTTGCCGACTGGAACAGGCCAACAGCCCGGAAGAAGAGTTGCACTACCAACAGTTAATTGGCCTGATGTTTACCTCCGAGCGATGATCCTGAGAACTTACGCACCGACCTGACATCGGACAAAGTGGCTTCCGCCTCATAGGTTATTTCACGTTAGACTGAATCCACTTTGTTACCTGTCGCAGGTCTTTGCGGTAACCAGAGAACGTGTATGAACAGAAGTAAAGATGAATGATTAACTGATATCGTCATGGGCGATGCCGTACTGCAGCTGCTGAAAAAAAAGGGGCCGGTGACGAACAGCGCCCTACTCGATAAGCTTCGTTTGATGGCGTCCGTTGAACCCGATGCTGGCCGCCAAAAAGCACTAAGCCGCGCCATGGCAGAAGTGAAGAACAACATGCAATCCTCCACTCAGGACAGCATGGCACTCAAAGATACCAACAACGTCACACACATTTTTCGCAACCGCGATAATACGGGCAAAGACACACAGCATTAAAATCGGGGCCTCGAGGCACCCTCTTGTTAATGAAATTTTCATAACTTAAGGCTGCAATTTTAACCCATTGCAGCCTTTTTTTGTCGGGCGCTTCACTACGCTTTCAATTCACCATGCTGTTGCAGCTCATAATCGATAAAGGCCGTAATCATCGCACGGTAAACCTGCTCAATAATTTCCTCAGATAACCCCTGCGCTTTTGCCTGACATCTCACTTTATCAATCACCTGTTGGACACGATCGGGAGCGCGTACCGCTGCGCGGTCTTGTTTAAACTGTGCAGCGGCCTTAACACACTCTCCACGACGGGCAATCAGTGCCACAACTTGTTGATCCACTTTATCAATTTCTTCCCTGACTGCATCAATAGAGTCAAATTCCATCAAGATTTCTCCTTTATAAATGGGTTATCGCGAACTGATGAGCAATTTGATGCCCAGGCAAACAAAGCTCAACGCAAAGATTCGGTTCATAAAGCGCATCACGCGCGGTTTTTCGAGCACCCGACGCCTCATCAGCGCGGCAAAAGCGCCATACAACATAAAGATGAAAAGCGTCAGCAACATAAAAATGGCACTCAGTACTAACATATCTTGTGTCGGCGTCGAACTCTCTGAAGCGATAAATTGCGGTAAAAAAGCCAGAAAAAACAGCGATAATTTAGGGTTAAAGAGATTGAGTAACAGAGCATGGTTAATAATACGCAATGCGGATTTTTTACTCTCCACCTCCGTGGTCAGTGACGTCCGCTCACGTAGCGCCATCCACGCCATGTAGAGCAAGTAGCCAACGCCGATTAGCTTCAACATGTTGAATGCGTAGTCACTGGTATGAAAAATAACGGCTAATCCCAGCAATGTAGCGAGAAGATGCGGCACAATACCGAGCGTGCACCCTAAAGCCGTAATAAAACTGACACGCATTCCTCGATTCAGACCGCTGGCAATAGTTAACATAGCCCCAGGGCCCGGTGACATCACCACCACCAAAGTAGTGACATAAAACTCTATTCCAGCGTGCATTTTTAATCCCTCAGTCGAATGTATCGCCTGAGTATCAATTCACGAAATGCCTGCGTCTTGAACAAAATTGCAGAGGATTACAGCAGAATGGCTTTTTGATAGCGTGCCGGCGTGATACCCATTTGGCGCGAGAATGCACGCGTGAGGTGGCTTTGATCGGCAAAACCACTCATAACAGCGGCATCAGCCACACTATTCCCTTTTGCCAGCCATTGTCTTGCATTACGTACGCGCAACTGCATGAGATAGGCATGGGGCGTCATTCCAACTTCACGAGCAAAACTGCGCAAAAGTTGGAATCGACTTAGCCCACACAACGTTGCCAATTCACTCAGGCTCGTCTGACGTGATGGAGCATCATCTTAATATTGCTTTGCCCTTTGTATCGTGGGTGTCATGTTGGGCGGGAAAGCCAGGGTCAGAAGGTGGTGATGACAGAGGTGCATTAAGCATTGTAATAACGTCTCTTCCAGAAAACCCGGTTCAACCTTGGTCTGATTTAGGGCAAAAAAAAGCTGAAGCAGACGATGGCTCAGAGAGTTGTCTCTGACTAACGGCTTGAGCACTGCATCGGCATCACTCCTCTCCATCCGTAACTCCTGCCACAACAGTTCAGGTTCCAGATAGACCATCTGCCAGCTACGCGCGCCCTGAAGCGGCATACCATCGTGCACTTCTCCCGGATTGACAATAATCACATCTCCAGGGCCGGCCTCTATCTGCCCCAGCAGGCTCCATGAGCGCTGTGCACCTTGCGAGATGACACCCATCCCGAAGTGATCATGGGAATGGCGCGGGAAGGTATGTTCGCTCTGCAGCGCCATGGCCTCTGTACCCGCCATAGGGCTATGCAGAACGCGTGACAAGTGGACGGGCTTTACCAACGTCGTCTCTCCGCAGATACACACTGACTGCTACTTTAGCGCCTTTTCCTCTCAGCAGAAAAAAAACCGCAGGGATTTTGTACGATGTTGTGCTAACGTCAGATTTATTCCCCAATCTGCCGCGAGCCGATGATGTCTTGGTTCATTACGTTGACCACAGTGACAACCACCACCGCATTCATCGGCGGCGTGAGTGTATCTGTAGCAAAAACGTAAGCGTACAGAATCCTCACCCCGTCAGCCAATGGACGGGGATTGTCTCCGTTCATCACCCAGTGAAAGGAGACACACCATGCCATCCTCAAGTAAAAAAGCGCTATTGATTATCGATATGCAACACGGTTTGTTTTTTGCGCCGCAGCAGCCATTTGCCGCAGAAACTTTGCTGAACAATATCAACACCTTGATTGCCCGTGCACGCGGCGCAAAAGCTCCGATCTTTGCTGCTCGCCATACCGGGCCTGAGGGAACACCTCTTGCCGAGAGCAGTCCTCTCACGCAGCTTATTCCACAGTTGGCGATAGATGCCGAGTTGGATGGTGTGTTTGTGAAACGCTACCCCAACTGTTTCCGTGGCACGACGCTCCTGGCTTCGCTACAACTCGCCGGAATTGAAGAGTTGGTGATTTGTGGTTTGAAAACAGAATATTGCGTGGATACGACTTGCCGGGCAGCGGCAGACTTAGGCTTTCGCGTGGTATTAATCAGCGATGCACATAGCACGACAGACAACGGGCAGATGAGTGCATCCCAGATCATTGCCCATCATAACCAAACGCTATCGGGTCCGTTTGCCCAACTGGCGGCTACGGCTGACGCGCTCATTTGAATGTTTGGGCGCGGTCAATATCGCGCCCTGACCTCAGTACCGCGCGCGCCCGCTGAATCCCGCACCCAGTAAAATACTTTGATAAACCTGTGTGCTGGATTCTCCCTCCTCATTCATCAAGCGCGAGATAAAAAAGGGGTAAAGAAAAAGGGTGCAGGCATAAAATATCAGACTACATCAATTGTATGCCAAAGCGCTTTAGCAACGTTGCCCACAGGACAAAAATCACGATAGTTAACAGGCAACTCGCCACCAGCGTGGGCCAAAATCCCCAGCGCTGAAAGAGAAATGGAAAGGCGACAAACATCGGCAGGGTTGGCACCACGTACCAGAAGGTATACCAGGCGTGGCTGGCGATCTTTGCCTGGCTCTGACCTTCCAGCTTCATCCAGATCAACACCAATATCGTCACTAATGGCAGCGCCGCAATCAACCCTCCGAGACGGTCACTGCGTTTCGCCACTTCAGAAATCAGCACCACCATGCCCGCCGTGATGGCGTATTTTACGATGAGCCACAGCATGGTTTGCTCCTACTTCAGATATGAACGTATAACGCTGACAATCTCTTCCAAATCCTGAGTGCGCTCCGCTTCGGTGGCAGATTCATTCATCAGGTGCTCTTTGATATGCCCCTCCAGCAGTTCTGCCATTAGACCATTAACTGCCCCGCGTACCGCTGCTACCTGCTGCAACACTTTTAGGCACTCCTCACCCGATTCCAATGCGGTCTCGAGCGAAGCTGCCTGCCCTTTAATACGACGTACGCGGGTTAACAGGCTTTTCTGATGCTTGAGTGTATGGCCCATTCTCGGCTCCTGTTGATCTTAATATATACTGGGGTATAGTATATTTTCTTTGAATTTTTTGATTTTACGGCACTGCAATGCCGCTTTCAACTTATCACGACACGAGATGCACACCATGAATGATTTCGCTGCCCTGCTGAGCCAGGGCACGTCTAGCGCGTTGCTGTTTATCCCAAGCGCCATCTTGCTTGGGGCGTTGCACGGCCTGGAGCCGGGTCACTCTAAGACGATGATGGCGGCATTTATCGTCGCCATCCGTGGCAGTGTTCGCCAGGCGGTGATGCTGGGTCTGGCAGCCACTTTTTCCCACACTGCGGTGGTATGGCTGATTGCGATGGGCGGGATGTATATCAGTCGGCAGTTTACTGCCGAAGCTGCCGAACCCTGGCTGCAGCTGATTTCAGGCCTCATTATCATTGCAACAGCTGCCTGGATGTTCTGGCGTACCTGGTCTGAAGCACAAGCGTGGCGCCAGCACCACGATCATGACCATAAGCAGGATCATCATCATGAATATGGGAATCATCATGAGCACGGGCATCATCATGAACATGAGCATCATCATGAGCATGGGCATCATCATAAGCATCGGCATCATCATGAGCATGAGCATGAGCATGAGCATCATCATGGGCACGGGCATCATCATAAGCATCAGCAGCATCATGAGCATGAGCATCATCATGGGCACGGGCATCATCATGAACACGGACATCATGGCGAATTGGCCAGGTTCGCGGAAGGTTCTCAGGAATATCAGGATGCTCACGAGCGCGCGCACGCGGAAGACATACGCCGACGCTTTGATGGCCGTGAAATCAGCAATCTGCAAATTCTTCTCTTCGGCCTGACGGGGGGATTAATTCCCTGCCCCGCAGCGATCACGGTCCTCCTTCTCTGCCTGCAGGTGAAGCAGTTTAGTCTTGGTGCGGCGCTGGTGGTCTGCTTCAGCATCGGCCTGGCACTTACGCTGGTGACCGTCGGCGTAGGTGCGGCGCTAAGTGTTCGGCATGTATCCCGTCGATGGAAAGGTTTCGCCGATATTGCACGCCGTGCACCTTACTTCTCTAGTGCCCTGATTGCCATCGTGGGCGTCTATATGATGTTCCATGGCTACAGTGGCCTCACCCAATAAGGAATTATTTCCATGTCTGTAAAATCGCCTTGTACTGATGTCTGTATTTTTGAGGGAAAAAATAGCTGGTGTCGTGCCTGCGGCCGTACGCGTAAAGAGGCACAGGAGTGGCGCAAAATGTCACCCTATCACCGCAAGGCGATTGAACGCGCATTGAAAGATCGCGTTGCGACGTTGCAAATAAAATAGTCAGGTGCTTCGTTCAATCATGCGCACCAGCTTATTCACTGCGGGAGTACGTTCACGTTTACGATATAAGAACCAAATGGATGAAGGAATAACGGCTCCGGGTATTTCGCGATAAGTGATGCCGGTTAATTTTAATTGAGTCACCAGAATAGCCGGTATTACCGCGACACCATTACCTAATGCGACATTGGCCAGCACTTCATTTAAACTGCCCGCCGACCAGCTACGACTAAGAATAAACCCACCACGCTGTGCAAAGGTCACGGTGCCAGACACTTGTTCGGGCAAAATAAAGGTTTCCCCTTTAAGTTGCGCAGGTTCGATGGGTTGTTCCTGCGCAACCAGCGGGTGGTTATCCGGCAGTGCCAATGCGAAGTGATCTTGCTCGACTTCAATGTATCCGACATCGGCAGGCAACGGCACAGGACCGCGCACAAAGGCAACATCAATAGTACGTTCACTGACCTGAGTGGCCAGTGTATCCATGACTGATTCACGTGCATTGATTGAGATATCAGGTGCGCTGGCACTAAAGCTCGTCAATAACCGGGTTAAAATGCCAGATAATAGTGCGGATGCCACATAGCCCACGCGGATATAACCGCGTTCGCCGCGAGCGGCACTACGTACTCGGGATTTGGCCTGCTCCGCATGTTGTAGAGTCTCACGCGCCTCCTGTTGGAAAATTTCTCCAATCTGCGTCAACTCGACTTTACGTTGAGTGCGATAAAATAATGGCGCACCTAATTCTTCTTCCAATTGATTAATCTGCACCGACAGCGTCGGCGTGGATATATTAAGATTCTCAGCCGCCACGCCATAATGCAGCGTTTTTGCCAGTTCCAGAAAATAGCGTAGATGGCGTAATTCCACGTTTTACCTCCTACTTATCTTGTGTGATGAACATGTCGATCATTACCTGAAACGTAAACGCCAGCAATATAAATGTTGTTAGGTTTTGCCTAACAATAACTCCAGTACTGTTTATTGAATGACTTCCGTGATGGATTCAAGCTGTAAAGCATTCACTACCATGCTCGCGGGAGAAAAGATGTACACTGCTACCATCGCGCTCGACCATCGCCATCTGAATCGTGTTTTACTCGTCGCCTCAACCGGTTGCGCATTGACGGTAATCGACACCAATATCGTCGGCGTTATGTTGCCAACCATCGCTAAAGGTCTGCATGCTTCTTTTGCAGACATGGAATGGGTCATTGGCGCTTACGTGCTGAGCTTTTCCTCACTCCTTTTGCCGGCAGGGTCGCTGGCAGACAAATTTGGCCGACGCCGACTCTTTCTCGGCGGCATTTTACTGTTTGCACTGGCCTCACTCGCCTGTGGCATGGCGACCAGCGTTTTGGCACTCAATATTGCCCGTGCGGTTCAGGGTATTGGCTCCGCATTTCTGCTGGCGCCAGCACTGGCAATTATCGCGCACAGCTTTCGCGATAGTCAGGCACGTAACCGGGCATGGGCGATTTGGGGCGGTGTGATGGGATTAACCATGGTGCTGGCACCGTTAGCCGGCGGCATGATCAGTACGTTGCTTGGCTGGCGCTGGACATTTTTTGTCAATATTCCTATTTGTGCCCTGCTGATGCTGGCCGTCACCCGCCACATTGAGGAATCCAGGCATGAACACGCGGGTAAACTCGATTTACCTGGCATCGCGCTGTTTATCGCAGGCATGTTCTGTTTGACCTGGGCATTAATATTAGCGCCGCAACATGGCTGGTTGAGCCGTGAAGTTGTGGGCAGATTGTGTCTCGGCGCGTTGTGGTTTGGCCTATTTATCCGTGTGGAAAGTGGCAAAAGCAGGCCGATGTTGAATCTGCAACTTTTCCGCTCGTTCCCCTTTATTGGCGCAGTATTAGCGATGTTTGCTTACGCTGCCACCGCGCAAGTTATGACCTCATTACTGCCGCTGTTATTGCAGAATGTTGAGGGAATGACGCCTTTAATGGCCGGAGCGGGTATGCTGCCTTTCGCTTTGGCAATGCTGCTGTTTCCTGTTGTGGCGCGCTGGCTCGGCAAACGCCTGCATGCCGCCACTTTACTGGCTCTTGGCCTGGTCACCGTCTCCTTTGGCAACATGATGATTGCGACTGCCGTGTACCACCACCATTTGCTGCTGACCCTGGCGGGTATGGCCCTACTCGGCAGTGGCGGTGGGCTGCTCAATGGCGAAACCCAAAAGGCGATTATGGCAACCGTACCGCCGCAGCAGGCAGGAATGGCATCGGGTATCAGCACAACAGCCCGTTTTTCCGGCATTTTGTTAGGATTTGCCACGCTGGGCGCGATTCTGGCGGCCAGCACACAGTGGCAATTACAATCAGCGATGCTACACGCGCAGTTGCCCCTTCAACCCGGTTTTAGCGCGCAGGTTATCGCCGGCGATTTCCGCCATGCACTGGCGATGTATGACGCCGTTCATCAGGTCTCTTTACAACCACTCATCATTACCAGCTACGCCGATGGATTTGCCAGCATGTTGTTGTGTGCTGCAGCATTTGCCCTGTTTTCCGCCATCGTTGTGCTCTATTCGGCGCGTCAGCCAACGGCGCTAGCCCAGCGCTAATTTTCACGCGTGGGATCGACTGTCGCACGCACAACCCGTCCTTGTTGAGGAGCAATAATGAAGAAGTTAATGACCCTACTCTGCTTAAGCAGCTTGCCACTGTTTGCCCATGCGGCGGTGTTTTCGCTTAAGTCAGCAGACTTCGCCGATAACGGCGTGATGAAGAAAGCATTGGGTGGCAATGATAAGAACAATCTCTCCTGCAGCGGCAAAAACCTGTCGCCCGCGCTTAGCTGGGCCAATCCGCCCGTGGGCACCCAGAGTTATGTGCTACTGCTGACCGATCCGGCTGGCGCCAAAGGCTTGGGGGTGACGCATATGCTGGCGTACAACATTGATGCTACGCGTAACAAATTCCAACAGGGTGAGTTAAGCAAAGGAGGAAATTTTAGCTATGGCACCAATACGCCCGGCACGCAAAACTATTATGGCCCTTGTCCACCCGCAGGCGCGGGCTATCACCACTACAATTTTGTGCTGGTGGCGACCGACCTTGCGAACGGCACTTTACCCGCAGGACTCAGTCACACTGAGTTAGTCGCAAAATTGAAAGGTCACGCGCTGGGTTCTGCTAGCCTGGTCGGGCGTTTAGAGAATTGATTGCAGCGGGTCGCCGGCCTGGCGACCCAATAAAATTAGTGTCGAATCGCACAACCACACTGCGACATTTCACCCGGGACATATTTTCCGTGATGGGAGTGACGCACCTGCAACTCACCTTGCTGCCAGGCGTTGCCTGTATCAGCACGGTTTTCCAGTAAACGATTCAGTGCTTCGTTGACCAGCAAGTCACGACGCTGTGCCCAACTGGTCAGATGCCAGGTTGAGGCGCGGGCTTCATCCACATCATCAAAACCTACGACTGCCACGTGTGCGCCTTGGCCAAAATCGCGCACTGCCTGCAATGCACCAAAGGCCAGCACATCGCTTTCGCAGAACAGTGCATTAATGCGCTCGGCTGCACGGGTTTTCTTCAGGTAGGCCATCATGGTCTGATAAGCCAGTTCTCGATCGTTAGCCCCGGCCACCAGCTGAATGTTCAGCGTTTTATGTTCTGCCTCAAGGCTGGACACCAGGCCTGCCATTTGACGCGCGGGATCGGCCTGCTGCTGACTGTGCATAAAGCCAAAGCGTTGATGTCCTTGAGACAGTAACAATAACCCCATCCCGGCACCCGCATCGAAACCATCGGCAATCACGACCTCAGCACCTGCTTCACGGCTCTGGCTTAAATGCACCGTCGCCACGTCAGGCAGTAGTTTTGCTGCGGTATGCAATTCATCCTCAAACAGGGATGTCAGAAATACCAACCCCGCCAGCGGCAAAGATGCGGCATTCTGCAACATACGTTGATAGCTTTCTGCTGAATCGACATTCAGCAACAGCGTCACTAAACCACGCGCGTTTAACTGGCGCGTCATTTCATTCAGCATCGTGACGGTATTTGGGTTGGTGAATTCATCGCTGACGATGCCGATGATATTGGGATTAACGGCCATGAACGAGCTCTCCTGCAACTTAGCGTGCGGTCATTATTTTGTAGGTAACGTAAGACACTTCACGTTACCCGATTAAGTCGCTATCGCCAATCATCAGACTTGCTGTATCTTCTGCATTTTTAACGTCGGGTCAGGGCCAGGCGAATTCCCAGGCCAATGAATGTCATACCGACGATACGATCCAGCAGCTTTTGCAGCGTAATGTTGCGCGATACTGCACTCGCAGCACCGCCCGCCAGCAGGGCAAACGTCACATCAGTGATCAACCCAATCACCGCGTATGTTAGTCCCAACAGCAGGAAGGAACTCGCATGATAGTTACCCTCTACCACGACGAATTGTGGGAAGAACGAAATGAAAAACAATAACACTTTGGGATTAGTGATAGATGTAATAAAACCGCGTACTAAAAGATTACGTGTATTGGAGCGTGGCACCTTAGTCTGTGAGCGACATCCCTGTGGTTTGACAATAAATGTTTCCCACACCATCTTGCCACCTAAATAAATAAGATAAGCAGCCCCGATATATTTAATCGCTGTAAATAACATCGGCGAGGCGGTAATTAACGCCGTTAAGCCTATTGCACTGGCCAACGCATGCGTACAGCTGCCGAGCGCCACACCGCTCGCAGATATCACGCCGCTGCGTCGCCCATTGGCCACGCTTTGCCCGACCACATAAGCGAGGTCCGGACCCGGCGTGATACACAGCAGAAATACCGAAACGAGGAACAGGGGAAAATGGATGATATCCAGCATGTTAACTCCTTGTTGAAGTGGCGTTTGTTGTACTGAGTATGGCCACGTAATCCAATCTGATGACGATTTATTTTGAGACAAAGTAACGAAGGTAGAGCTGATACTCTTCGCTCATATTATCGGGCATATCATCAGTGGTGAAGAATGCCAATGACAACCCCTCACTTTTTTCATTTATTAAACTACCATGCCATTTTTTTGACCAGTAAAGGGCGGTGACAACATTGATTTCATCGTTATTATTAAGCGTAAAAGTAAATTCTTTGCCAGAAAAGACTTTCAAAAAATGAAGTTCATCGATATCAATATTCGTCTCTTCTTTCACTTCACGCACAGCGGTTTGTTCGAGGCTTTCACCCGGTTCCATCAACCCACCGGGTAGTCCCCCAGCTTCCGTCTAATCGCTGTTGTAGTAAAATACGTTGCTTATCGTCAAGGATGATGACGTTCGCTCCCGCAAGCAGCAACATACGATGTCCAACTAAGGTTCTCATCTCGCTGACATAGCTCATCATGCTCTCCATCCCGTTTAGAATTAAGAAAAAATAGCGTTAATTCATGACGATTTAGCAACGCCAATACACAATGCGCACGCATTGCGCCATCACTCTTTTGTCGCCGCTACAGTATGAGTGACAGGACTAAACCTCATCGTCATGGAGTTAAACTTGTGGCAACACTTACCCTACGCGTAGCGCGACCGGTTTCACAACTGGAGCGCAGTCGTGAACTTTATCAATCAGGATTGGGACTGGATGTGATTGGCGCCTTTTAAGACCACCAAGGCTTCAATGGCGTGATGCTGGGAAAAGCAGATGTGCCCTGGCATCTGGAATTCACACAATGCACTTCGCATCCGGTCATCCCTTCACCCTCATCAGAAGATCTGTTGGTGCTGTATTTACCCGAGCGTGATAGGTGGCAGCAAACATGCCAGCAAATGGTATTGGCGGGATTTGTACAGATTGATTCGTTCAACCCATATTGGGATCAAAACGGAAAAACGTATCAAGATCACGATGGTTATCGAACCGTCATACAGTGTCAGCAGTGGCCGTAGCCTCTCGCATGCCTGACCGCGACAGAAATGTGCAGGGCGCCGACGCGCCCTGCACATTACTCTTCGAGTAGAATCGAGAAACCGCCGTAAATCATTCTTTTGCCATCAAACGGCATGTTTTCGCCCATCTCTTTCATCCGCGGATCGGACATCATTTTCTGATTGGCCGCATCACGCACTTCACGTGAGGGATATTCAATCCAGCTGAACACCACTGTTTCTCCCTCTTCCGCTTTCACCGACCGATAAAAATCCGTGAGCTTGCCTTCAGGTACATCATCTGCCCAGCACTCCACGATGCGGGTGGCACCAAACTCCTTAAACAGCAGCGCTGCTTTGGCCGCCATGGCACGGTAATCCTCTTTATTAACTTCAGGCACCGCAACGACAAAACCATCTACGTACGACATAGGCTATTCCTCCGTCGTGCTGTACACGGCCGACAGTGACCGCAGAGTAAAGTGTACAAATGATGTGCAAATCATGAGCAACTGCAGCACTGAAACTGCGTGTTGTCTCGCAGATTCCTGCCTGCGGCCGAAATTGCGTTACACTGTGCACCTCGATAGTTACGCCATCAGGATAGTTATGCGCATCACCATTGATTCGGCCGATCAGCCGTTTATTCACCGTTTGCTCGGAGAAGAGATAGGGCAAGTGGATACCCAATCCAGCGACACGCGTTTACAACACGCCCTCGACATCGCTCGGCAGCAGAAAAATCACGAAGCGGAACTCGACTGGAAACGCAATGCGGTGTTTTTAGCGTTGTTTATTTTCCTCTATGTCGTCCTGGGCGCCTCGCTGACGCTGGATCTCACCGCACAAGCACCCAGCCACAAAAGTTTGGTGTATGCATTAGAAGCTGTCCCCGTGCTGATCGCCTTTTCCGGTCTGTTTGTCTCGTTGTTATTCCTGTTCTTCACCCGCAGCAGCGCGCGACGCCTGCGCAGTTGGGATCAAGGCATTTTTGTGCTGGAGAAATACGTTGGCACCAACCTCTATAAGCAAATCAATGAGATGGGCGCTCGCACTACCAACTATTCACAGTCAGCCATTAACGTTGCGCTTGCCCTGTTTATTTGTGTGACCTGGGTGGTGATGTACAACTACTTCACCTTTACCACCAGCGGCGTGATTGGCAGCGTGATTTCTTTGTTTATCACCACCATGACCTACGTGATACTCGATATTCAGTTGTTAAAGTCAGGCACCTCTATTGCGATTGATGAGCCACTGATTCCGGCTGACGAAGATAAAGAGAAGAAATAATCCCCTGCATCAGGTGGCCTAAGGGCCGCCTCGATATTTCTGGCCTATAATCATGCTGACATACCCTTTAATACGGATCAGGATCGATAAAGGAGCAGTAATGAAAATATGGCCCATCGCCGCACTTGCAGCGTTATCGTTAACGCTGGTTGCCTGTAAATCCCCGACGCCACCAAAAGGTGTCACGCCTATCAGCCCTTTTGATGCCAACCGCTATTTGGGCAAATGGTACGAAATCGCCCGCCTGGATCACCGCTTTGAGCGCGGCAAAGATCATGTCACAGCCACTTATACTCAACGCAACGATGGCGGCATAAACGTGCTGAATCGTGGATATGATTCGGTGAAAAAAGAGTGGAGTGAGAGTGAGGGCAAGGCCTATTTCACCGGCAAATCGGATACCGCAGCGCTTAAAGTCTCCTTTTTTGGCCCGTTCTATGGCGGCTATAACGTGATCGCATTGGATGATGATTATCAATACGCGCTAGTGAGCGGTCCAAATCGGGGTTATTTATGGATCTTGTCGCGAGAGCCGAAGCTTCCGAATCAAGTGAAAAAACAGTACCTGGCTATCGCGCAAAGGCTGGGGTTTGATGTGGATAGGCTCATCTGGGTGGATCAAGGTTAAAACTGCACTCAGGAATGAAGTCATTCTACTTTCCATCCCTGCGTAGTTCAGCATAACCGGGCGTGAGATTCTGGTTATGCTGCAGCGTTGGGGTGGAGAATCTTCAATCGGCTTATGACCAATAACTTGCAGGCTTGCAACCTATCACGGGTTACCCCTTATTGGATGAGGAACACATCATTCAGTGAAAAGTGTACATGAATGATTTATTTGAACGAATCCCTTATTTATTAATCATATAACCAGGCATGTTTATAATGCGCTTCTCTTCGCAATATTGCCCTTTCAAAAAAGCTGCTAAAATACGTCATCGTCTATGATTTCATCAGTATAAAATATCTTTATCTGAAATTTCAAAGCTCTGATCATTCTGACTTATCAATCAACATGTTTAGTCAACCCATCAGGTTGCTGTTCGCTTTTTTCATTATCGCATTGCCAGTGGTGAGGAAAAAATGAATGAAATAACAGAAGAATCCCCCAGAACAAATCTCAGATTATTATGGGGCTTACTGATTGTATTAACACTCATTTCGCTGCAGTGCCCAGCGAGCGAAATTAACCTATATTCCATCAACACGGGTTCCTACGTTTATCATCTGACCGGGAATCATGGGCAATACACTGAAAATTTTGAGAATAACTTCTTTTCGGTAGAAAGAAAATTGTCCGAAGATTCCACCTATAGCGTCCTGATCGGCACCATGAAAAACAGCTTTGACGATCGCTGTCTTGCGTTAGGGGTGAGAAAAGACTGGAAAACCTGGGATGATGGCTGGACCTTTAAAGGTATCTACGGCTACACCGGTGAGTTTTTTTTCGATGCCTTTAAGGATTGTGGCGATCACGGTTCCTATCACGACTTTAAAAAGGCCACCGGAATAGGATTCTCACCCTATATTTATCATGGCTTTCAATATAATTTCACACCCTATTTCGGCATTGAATCGGGGTTTATTATTCCCTCGGTATTTGTTATCACCATTCAATGGAGCTTTAGATAAAATCTGAAATTTGACGTACTGATTTCTCCAGCTAATCGAGAATAATTGTCACTAGCTTGAGGAACCTGTTCAGGGGGAGATACCGTTGCACTACGCAAGTTGGAAAATCATATCTTTTGACCGGGCATGGCCTGTGGCTTCACAACATCGCGAATATTCTGTGGATAATGCCAGCCCAGGTGACTATCATCAACCCACCCTACTCACTACTGATAAATAAGGAGGATTACTATGCCATCGTGTGAATTGTTTATTTACTCACACTTTTATAGTAATTGGCCGCGCTCAGCTATCTCTGCATTCGTGCTGCGATAATCCGCCTGAGCGAAGTCTACTGAAATTCTCAACCCTTCCTCCGGCTTACCGGGTTGTCGTCAGCAGTTTTTGACGTCAGGCGTTCGCATGCCTGCAACTTATGAGTAAGCACATGAGCACATTACTATCCGCACACGCTGTCGGCTTTGATAACGCCTTCGGTACCCTATTTCACAACATTAATTTCAGCCTCAAAAAAGGTGATCGCATTGGGCTGCTCGGTGATAACGGCACGGGAAAAAGTACCCTGCTAAAAATCCTCAGCGGTGAACTTGCAAGCAGTCAGGGCAGCGTTACGTTAGCCAACCACTGTTTGCTGGCGCGAATTGAGCAACATCTTCCCCCTCTGCTCCAGCAAGCCACGCTGCTGACAAGCGTGATTGCGCGTCTGCCAGAACAGCAACAGGTCAGTGAAGCCTGGCGAGCGGAAGCGCTACTCTCTTCGCTGGGGTTCGATGCTGAACAGCATACCCAAACGGCAGCCACGTTGAGTGGCGGTCAACATATGCGGTTACTGCTGGCGCGTGCACTTATTCTCCAGCCTGATCTGCTGTTACTGGATGAACCCAGCAACCATCTGGATCTTCCAACGCTGCTTTGGCTGGAACAGTTCCTGATAAATTGGAAAGGCAGCTTTGTGCTGGTGTCACATGACAGCACCTTGCTGGATCAGGTCACCAATTGCAGCTGGATCCTGCGCGATCAAACCCTGCAATTCTTCCGCCTGCCCTGCTCCGCTGCCCGACAAGCGCTGGCCCAGCAGGATGAAACCGATGCGCAACGTTATCAGGCAGAACAGAATGAGATTGAGCGCGTCGAAAAAAGTGCCAAACGGCTGGCAATTTGGGGACGTACCTACGACAACGAAGGTCTGTCGCGTAAAGCGCAGCAAATGGAGAGACGCGCCAGTTGGTTGAAAGAGGCACAAACCACATTGACCGAAGGCAGCTTATGGCGCCTTCAACTGCTGGGAGAAGCGCTGGATGCCGATCGGGTGCTGGCGCTGACTGAAATGCACATTCGCCCAGCGGAGAACGCGCCTGCGTTGTTTTCGTTACCCAGCCTGCAGGTTAAAAGCGGCGACCGCATCGCCATAGTGGGCCGCAACGGCAGCGGGAAATCTTCGCTGCTGCGCCAACTCTGGCTGGAATACCAGCGTGAGACCACCACACTGTTTCATCCGCGTGCAAAGTTAGGTTATTACGACCAAAGCCTCACGCAATTGCTTGATGAGGAGAGCCTCAACGAGGCACTGGCGCATTTTGCCCCTCTAAGTGACGACCAGCGAAAGATGGCTCTGATAGGTGCGGGGTTCCCTTATCTCCGTCATCAGCAATTAGTGGGCTCGCTGAGTGGCGGTGAACGCTCACGCCTGCTGTTTGTCGGGCTGACACTCGCGCGCTATTCCTTATTGCTGCTGGATGAGCCCACCAACCATTTGGATATGCTGGGTAAAGAGGAGTTGGCAGCCGCCCTCAATCAGTTCGAGGGCGCGGTGTTGCTGGTGTCGCACGATCGCAATCTGATCGCCAGCAGCTGTAACCGTTTCTGGCTGATTCAGGATCAGCAACTGAGCGAGTGGCATGACTTTGAACCGGTGATTGAGCAACTGAGTGCCAAACAACCGTCAGACAGCGAGACCGTAAATGTTCTGTCCGTGACGTCTGAATCGTACAACGATGAAGATGCGCTGCTGCTGGCGTTGTGTGATCTGGAAAGCAAGCTGGATGAAGATAGAGAGCGTAAGCCCAAACATCAAAAACCGGCGTTGCAGGCACAATGGCGCGATGAGATTGCGCAACTGAAACAGCAGTTGGGCATCCTTTAAGCGAACTTCCCATCAATACGCCCCTGCGATATTTGTATCCTGCATCCCAGGGGCATAATGAGCGATCACTGATAAATTACACCAGAGCGGCGCTCAACACTTGCGCCGCTCGTTTTAACTGATCAGCAGGATTGCGCCCAATCAGCACGTACTGATATCCGCTGCGATGCCACCACACCAGATTCATACCGTGCCGTTTTTCCTGCGCCAATGCACTCTGTTTACTCGCATCTTCCCGCGAAATACACAGGGCCATCGGACCGTAATTGCTGTGATTCCAGGCGATTTGAGTGATCAGTGAATCGTCGTAGCGCAGCATACGCACACTTTTCAGGCTCGCTTCAGGAAGCGTCAATTGCTCAGTCGTCAGACGCAGATCGAGGTCGCGCGCCGTGCGTTGTAATGAACGCGCTAACACCTGTGGCGAACTGTCGACATCCGTCAACGTTTCCGGGCTATAGAGCGACATATATTGTGCTTCCAGTTCACGTATTCGCGCGCTCTCATCCTGTTCAGCTTTCGCGACGGGTCTGGCCCAAAAACCGACGGCACTGCCCACCAGCAGAAAACTGACTGATGCTGCGATCAACGCACGACGGCTAACCTGAACAGTCTCTTTTTTCGGTGCGGACGGCGTGTTGTCCAGCAGGTACGCCAGTCGTGACTCCATACGCTCCAGCGGCGCCTCATCCAGCATTGGCGCGAACGCATCCGCAAAAGGTTGATTGCTTTTCATCAGCTCAGCCGTCCGTGCTGACAACGTTTCACTGCGCTTTAGTTCGTTTTCAAACGCCTGCGCATCCTCCGCGCGCATTTCACCATCCAGCCAGGCAACGATAGCTTCGTCGGCATAGGGCGAGGTAAATCGTGGTGCATTCACAAGCGTTTCTCCTGTACCGCAGGCCGCGCTGTCACTGCGCTGGCTAAAGTAGTGCGTGCCGCAGCGAGGCGGCTCATGATGGTTCCAATCGGTACGGCCAGCGTGTCGGCGGCTTCCTGATAGGTAAAACCCTCGACATAAACTAAAAATACCGCGTTGCGCTGTGCCTCTGGCAACTGCCCAACCCGTTGCATCACTTTGGCATATTGCATGCGCTGTTCATTGTGTTGCTGATGGTCGGGAGCGAGCAATTCATCACTCTCGACGAATCCCTGCCCCATGCGTACCCGCTGCGCGCGCAGTTCGTTGATCCACACGGAGTGCAGCACGGTGAACAGCCAGCGATCGATGCGTGTGCCCGGTGTGTACTGGGCGCTGCGTTCCAGCGCCCGCACACAAGTGGACTGCACTAACTCTTCGGCCACATCTTTATTACGCGATAACACCATCGCGTAACGCCACATACGCGTCAGATGCGCCGCCAGATGTTGACGGACTTCAGTGCTGGTAATGTTTCTATCCTCCGTCAACAGCGGTCATCAGGACTCAGGGTGACCATTAATGGCCGCGTGCAAATCCTGATACTCTTCACACTTCACACCGCACAGCGATTTGATGATAGTGAGCTGCTCTTTAGCCAGATCCGGTCGGCCTTTGATCATCCAGGCTTCACCTAAATATTCACGCACTTTGGCATATTTGGGGTCTAGTGCGATCGATTTCTGATAGTAACGCATCCCTTCGTCGGTGCGGCCCAGTTTACGTGTGGCGTAGCCGCGATAATTCCATGCCTCTTTGGTGTTCTGATTGTGCAACGTATCCAGTAACGTCAGCGCAGCTTGATACTCGCCTTTTTTCGCCAGGTGGTAGGCGTAATTCGTCTTATCCTCATCACTCAGCATGCTGGTTTTTTCCGGCACGCAGGATTTGGTTTTGCTGTCATAAACCTGCCCTTTCGGACAGTCCGGGGTTTTCTTGTCACTGTCGTCATCGCCCATGGCGAATGCAGTCGGTGCATGTAACACCATCAGCAATACTGGCACGGCAAACCAGCGAACCTGATTCATCATCTTCATCATTCATTTATCCTCGCGGAGGGGCATCGAATCGCGCAACGGCAGCATACGGCGCAGCACGTTGTCACGCAGAACGTAGTGATGGAGTAACGCCGCCAGCGCATGCGCGCCTGCCAGGCTAATCAGCGCCCAGGCAACGTTATTGTGTAATCCCGCCAGCGTGTGACGCAGTGCGGTATCGACATGAATAAAGGTTGGAATATCGAACAGGCCAAAGAAATCAAACGGTTCCTGTTGCGCCCAACGAAACAGAAAACCCAATACAACCTGAGTGAATAATAACAGGTACAACAAGCCATGAACGGCATGCGCGATGATGCGCATCGGTGTGTTGCTTTCAGCTGGTGCCACGGCCAAATGCGTCTGACGTTGGCAATAGAAACGCCACAGTGGGCGCACAATCATCACCAAAGCCAGCAAAATGCCAAAAGAGATATGCCAAGCCTGTAAACCCTTGCGCAGCGGTGTGCCCTTTTCCAGTTGTTCCCAAATGTGCGCCGAGGCAAACAGAAAAATGACGCTAAACGCAGTGATCCAGTGCAGCGTCATGCTGAAAGCGTCATAGCGTTGACGTGAGTTTTGGCGGGCCGGAGCGGACATAGCATTTCCCAAATAGTGAGTGGTTTAGGGGTAAACAACTCAACGACGATTTCTATTCGAAAAATTTTCATTTTTTTCTCAACGCACCCAACTTAATGCAGAAATCCTGACGAATTTTCTCCTGTTTGTTGCATTTAGTGATTACTATTCTCGCTTCATTAAAGGGATGCTTATGTTGAATACCTCTAAAAAGCGGCTTTTGGTCGCGATCGCTATTTTGGCGATCATTATTCTGGTCTGGGCCTACAGCAGTTCAAGACCAAAACCGAATCCACTGGTCACTGCCGTGGTGCGTCAAGGCGACATCGAAAACGTCATCGCTGCGACCGGCAAGATGGACGCTATTGAGCGCGTCAATGTCGGTGCGCAGGTTTCAGGTCAGGTGAAAAAGCTCTATATCAAAGCCGGAGATAACGTCAGTAAGGGCGAGCTGATCGCTGAAATTGACGACCAGCCACAGCGCAGTGATTTACGCAACGCGCAGGCTGCACTGAGCGTCGCGCAAGCCGATCTGGAAACACGTGAAGCGACGTTGGTCAGGCAGGATGCGCAGTTCAAACGCCTGCAGCAAATGATTAAAGCCAACCTGGTGTCACGTCAGGATTTTGACGAAGCGGCAGAAGCGTGGAGCACCGCACGTGCTGAGTTGACGGCGCAAAAAGCGCGCGTCATTCAAGCACAAATTGAGGTGGACAAGAAGCAGCTCGATCTCAGCTATACCCGCATCATGGCACCGATGGATGGCACGGTGATCGCCATCGTGACCAAACAGGGCCAGACGGTTAACGCCGCGCAGAGCGCGCCGACCATCGCCAAGCTGGCGCAACTGGGCACCATGACCATTAAAGTGCAGGTTTCCGAAGCGGACATCACCAACATCCACCCCGGCCAGCAAGCCTGGTTTACCACCTTCGCCAATCCCGATAAACGCTACAACGCGACGCTGCGTAGCATTGAACTGGCACCCGAATCAGTGATGAAAGATGATGCCTTGATGGGCAACAGTGAGAGTACGCCGGCCAGCAGTACCAATGCTGCCATTTATTACAATGCGTTACTCGATGTTACCAATCCCGATAACACCCTGCGCATCTCAATGACCGCGCAAGTTAATCTGCTGCGCGACACTGCGAAAGACGCGCTGTTGATTCCGGTACAGGCAACGAAAAAAGACGCGGAAGGCAAGACCTTTGTCGAGGTGGCGAACAAGGAGAATCAGCCTGAGAAACGTATTATCACCACCGGTATTTCAGACAGCGTTGATATTCAGGTTCTCAGCGGCTTGAAAGCCGGTGAAAAAGTCATCCTTGCTACCCAAGCCGCCGGTGCGGACAAGGTGGTGATGTGAGCTTGATCGAACTGAAAAACATTCAGCGCAGCTATGTTAACGGTTCAGAATCTTTGCATGTGCTGAAAGATATCAATTTGCAGATCGCCAGTGGCGAAATGGTCGCGATCATTGGCCCTTCCGGCTCAGGCAAATCCACATTGCTAAATATTCTCGGCTGCCTGGATGCCGCCGACAGCGGTCACTATTTTATTTCAGGCCAGAATACCGCTTCACTCTCTCCGGACGCGCTGGCGAAAGTCCGTCGCGAACATATTGGTTTCATTTTTCAGCGCTACCACTTAATGCCGGACCTGACCGCATTAAGCAACGTCGAAATCCCGGCGATTTATGCCAATTTGCCGGGGCATGCGCGGCGGGCGCGTGCTGCTCAATTACTGGAACGGCTCGGTCTCAAAGGCCGTGAACACCATAAACCGGGTGAACTCTCTGGTGGCCAGCAGCAGCGCGTCAGTATTGCGCGAGCGTTGATTAATGGAGCCGAGATTATTCTCGCCGATGAACCGACCGGCGCGCTGGATTCGCATTCTGGCGAGGAAGTGTTACGCATTCTTCATGACCTGAATCGTGACGGTCATACGGTAATTATCGTCACACACGATATGAAAGTGGCGCAACACGCTGACCGCATCATCGAAATCCAGGACGGTGAAATTTTTGCTGACAGCGGGCCAAAAACAGAGGCGACGCGATCGCGCTATCAGCCAATGGTGAGCAGAAGTCAGAGCAAGCTGCGCGGATTTGTTGATCGCCTGCGCGAGTCAATGCGCATGGCGCTAAATGCCATGAATACGCATCGCTTACGCACCGCACTCACCATGACCGGTATTATCTTTGGTATTGCCGCTGTCGTCACTGTCGTCGCGCTTGGACAAGGTGCGCGTGAAAAAACGCTGGAGAGTATTTCCGGTCTCGGGACGAATGTGGTGTCCGTGTATGCCGGCGGCGATTTCGCCGAAGATGATGCGCATCCGGTGTTGACGCTGGTGATGGCGGATGCCGATGTGATTGCTCGCCAGCAGTTTGTCGACAAAGTCAGCCCTGAGCTGCTCTCGACCCAGCCGATCCGTTATCTCTCCAACTCGTCAAAAGCATCCGTATCGGGCGTCGGCAAAGATTACTTTGAGATTCAGGGCATCAAACTCACCGAAGGCAGCAACTTCAGTGATGAACGCCATGCCCGGCAAGAGATCATCATTGATACCAATACGCGCAATAAGCTGTTTGCAGCCAATGAAAACCCCATCGGAAAAATGATCGTGTTAGGGTCTGTGCCGGTGCGAGTCATTGGTGTGGCGCATGAAGATAACGGCATTTCGCCCAATCGTCTCAGCGTGTGGCTGCCCTGGAGCACCATGATGTACCGCATCAGTGGGCAAACAGCGCTCACAAGTATCAGCGTTAAGCTTAAAGATGATGTGGTCAGCGGTCCGGCGGTGGAATCTCTCACGCAACTATTGACTGCGCGCCATGGCACCAAAGACTTCCTGATGTTTAACCGCGATAAGTACCGCAAAGCGATTGAAGGGGCAGCAGCCACCTTGACCTTGCTGATTTTGATGGTGGCATCGATTGCGCTGATGATCGGCAGCATCGGCGTGATGAATATTATGCTGGTGTCCGTCACCGAACGAACGCATGAGATTGGCGTGCGTATGGCCGTGGGTGCGCGGCGTGGCGATATCATGCAGCAGTTTATGATTGAGGCGGTGCTGGTATGTTTGGTTGGCGGTTCACTCGGCGTGGCACTCTCACTGGTGATCGGTCCGCTGATTAGCCTGATGGCAGGCGGTGTACTGACAGCCATCTACTCATGGGAATCCGCGGGGGCAGCTTTCGCCTGCTCCACTATTATCGGCATGATTTTTGGTTATTTGCCTGCGCGCAAAGCTGCCCGTATGGATCCGGTCGCCGCGCTGGCGAGTGAGTAAATGTATCTTCTCGGGTGCGCATCGCTGCGCACCGATTTTTCCGTCATGTTGGGATTGAGAGCGACTTACATTACGGTTAGATCAGCATCGGCAATGTGGCACTGGCCGTTTGCTGACTAGCAGTGGCGTAATGCGCATCATGTGCCATCAGCTCCCCCATTAACGCCTCAACCAGCAACATCGCCCCTACCTTCCCACTCAACGTTCCGGCATTAAGTGGGCCTTCCGGTCGCGCCGCCACCAGCAACATATCCGCCAGATTGCCCATCGGGCTGCGCAGCGTATTACTTAGCATCAGCACCTGAGCTTTGCGCTTCTTCGCCACATTGACCACATGCATCAGATCTTTGGTGGAACCGGAAGCAGAGATCGCGATGACCAAATCACCTTCACTCAGGGTCGAAGCATTCATGGCCGCACGATGCATATCACCAAACAGCTGCGCGGGTTTGCCCAGCCGTAGTAGACGATAATGCAAATATTCGCCGGTTATCGCGCTGGCAGCCACGCCATAGATTTGGATAGAACGCGCCTGATGCACCGCCGCACCTGCCTGCTGTAAGACCTCGCGATCAATAAATTTTCCGGTATCGCGCAGCGCCTGCACCGACTCTTCCACCAGCGCATCAACCGGATCGCCCGTTGCTGCCAGCGTGGGCTGACTCTGCTGCACATCCAGCGCCAGCGCCATCTTAAATTCGGTGTAGCCTTTGCAACTCAGGTTGCGGCACAAGCGCGTCACGCTGGCTTCGCTGGTGTCCGTCTCTTTCGCCAATTCGGTAATGGTGAGATACAGCACTCTCTGCGGTTCGGTCAGGATGAAGTCGCCCAGCTTTTGCAGCGCAGGACTGTAGCCCGGCAAGCCCTGCTTCAGATGCAGCAAAATATTTCCATTGTCCGTCATGACACCTCTCCATTAGCCAATATTGATGGCGCTTAGTGTGCGTAAAGGCCCTGCTTTGTGCCAGCAGAATTGATTATAAGTGAAAGCTATCACACTAATGGTAGTAATTTTCATCCGATGAAGTAGATTATGATAATAATTTTTACCACAACAACACCTCGGGGATAAAAATTTATGTCAATGTTCAGTGGAGCCTCTTCAGGAGGCTGGTTTGAAAAAGCGCAACGTTTTGGAAAATCCTTTATGTTGCCGATTGCGGTATTACCTGCCGCCGGCTTGCTATTGGGCATTGGCGGCGCGTTATCCAATCCCAACACTGTTAAAGCCTATCCGTTTCTGGATATCGCCTGGCTACAAGGGGTGTTCACCATCATGGCCAGCGCAGGTTCGGTGGTATTCGCCAACCTTGCGGTGCTGTTTGCGGTGGGCGTGGCGGTAGGTCTCGCGAAAAGCGACAAGGGCACAGCAGGACTGGCATCTCTGCTCGCCTATCTGGTGATGAATGCCACCATCAATGCCCTCTTGACGCTTACCGGCGTGCTGGCCAGCAGTAATCTCAGTGCCGTGGGTCAAGGTATGGCGCTGGGCATTCAAACGCTGGAAACCGGCGTGTTTGGTGGTGTTGTGATCGGGCTGGTCACCGCGTTACTGCACAACCGCTATAACAAAATTGCCCTGCCACAATTTCTCGGCTTCTTTGGTGGCTCACGCTTCGTCCCGATTATTAGCTCGTTTGTGGCGATTATCGTTGGCGCGGCAATGACCATCGTCTGGCCGCATTTTCAGAAATTGATATTCGGTATGGGTGGACTGGTCGATGCCACGGGGTATTTCGGCACTTTCATATACGGCTTTGTGTTGCGCATGCTCGGCCCGTTTGGTCTGCATCACATCTTCTATCTGCCTTTCTGGACTACCGCTTTGGGCGGCAGTGAAATGGTCAATGGTCATCTGGTTGAAGGCACTCAGCGCATTTTCTTCGCTCAGTTGGCCGATCCCAATACGCAGCAGTTTTATCTGGGGACGGCGCGCTTTATGTCGGGCCGCTTTATCACCATGATGTTTGGCCTGATCGGGGCTTGTCTGGCGATGTATCACACTGCCAAACCCGAGAACCGCAAACGTGTGGCCGGTTTGTTATTATCCGCCGCCCTCACCTCATTTCTGACTGGGATCACCGAACCGATTGAGTTCTCGTTCCTGTTTGTGGCGCCAGTGTTATATGTGATTCACGCGCTGTTCGATGGCCTGGCCTTTATGATCGCCCACATCCTGCACATCACCATTGGACAGACCTTCTCCGGCGGTTTAATCGATTTCATTCTGTTCGGTGTATTGCAGGGTGAAGCGAAAACCCACTGGATGTATGTGCCCCTGGTCGGCGTGCCATGGTTCCTGCTGTATTACTTTACCTTCCGCCTGCTGATCACTCGATTCAATTTCAAAACGCCAGGCCGTGAAAATGTCAGCATCGATACCTTGCCAGTTGCCGCTGGCGAACGCCCTTTGCAGGTGATTGAAGCGCTGGGCGGTAAAGACAATATTGCCGAACTTGACTGCTGCGCCACACGTTTGCGTATCACACTAAACGACAGTTCTAAACTTAATGAAGCCGCATTGAAGGCCACGGGCGCTCGCGCGGTTATCCAGCGTGGCAACGGCGTACAGGTGATCTATGGCCCGCACGTCACCATTATCAAAAATGAAGTTGAGGAGTTACTCGCGCTATGAAAGCAAACATGCTGGAGCAAATTAAAGGGAAACTGGTGGTGTCTTGTCAGGCACTGGAAAATGAACCCCTGCACAGCGCCTATATCATGTCGCGTATGGCATTAGCCGCGAAGCAAGGTGGCGCGTCGGCAATCCGCGCCAACAGTCTGATCGATGTAGAGCAGATTATGCAAACCGTGGATTTGCCCATTATCGCCATTATCAAACGAGATTATTCAGGCAGTGATGTATATATCACTGCCACGCTCAAAGAGGTCGATGAATTGATGGCGGCGAATCCAGCGATGATCGCGCTGGACGCCACGCAACATCAGAGGCCTGGCGAACTGCAGTTGCCGCAGTTGGTGGCGGCGATTCGTCAGCGCTATCCGCAGTTATTGCTGATGGCAGATATCGCGACAGTTGATGAGGCGTTGCTGGCGGATGAACTCGGCTTCGACTGCGTAGGTACTACGCTGCATGGCTACACGGCGGAAACGCGCGGAAAGTATCTGGCGGCAAATGATTTTCACTTTCTGCGTGAAGTATTAACAGCAGTGAAGGCGCCAGTGATTGCAGAAGGCAATGTGGAAACACCTGAGATGGCGGCGCAGTGTTTAAAACTGGGCGCGCATTCTGTGGTGGTCGGTGGCGCGATAACCCGTCCTCAGCAAATAACGCAGCGTTTTGTCAACGCAATCAGCTAATACGTTTTATTAGGCCTTAAATAGCAAAGCCGCCCGAAGGCGGCCTTAACGCTGAAGCGGAAACTGAACTTATTTGTACAGTTCTGCCGTCATGTGCACACGGTTGTTGGTGTTCGCTTCAGTGATTTTATACTGAGCGCCCTGCTGTTGTGCGACTGCGGCAACTTTCGCTTCGGCACCGTCAAGAGTTGAAGACTCAACGGAGATGCTCTGGGCAAAGCTGGCAGCAGACATCAGTGAAAGAGCGGCGGCAGCGGCGATGGTCAGTGTTTTGATAGTTTTCATGGTTTTATTCCTTTGGGTTGTTTGTGAAGGCTGTGTGCCTTCGATGGAAATAATAATACCCTAGGTTACCATTACCATATTAACTATTAGTGCGATCATGATGATCCAGCTAATCATGCACAGCGTTACTGTCACATCGACTGTCATAATGATCAGGATGTTATCCACATTTCGGGTGAAAAGACTGCGCGCTAACCTGTGGATAAATCACCTCCCACCGCCAACCACGCCAGCTGCACTGCCGTGGTTACTTTTCGTACGAGCTTGCGCCTGATTGCTCACTCATCTCCTGTTACGCCTAACGGATCAAATCGTTACCGATTACGGTTAGTGTGGTTTCATACCGAATCCTCTTTCTCAACCACCAGTACCCGCGCGGCGCCCTGCGGATGGGCAACATGCTCGGTTCCCACACTGGCAAAGAAAATATCACCGACATTCAACATCACTTTCTGTACTTCGCCCTGCTCGCGGTAATGCATTTCTACTGCACCATCCAACACCACAAAGACCTCTTCGCCGTCGTTGATGTGCCAGCGATAAGGTTTATCAGTCCAATGCAATCTGACGCTGGTACCGTCGAAATTGGCAATATCGACGGCATCCCAGGATTTGGCTGGAGTAAAGTTTTTACTGATGATGGTTTTCATGCGGATCCTAAATGATTGAGATTGCGCACTATCTTAACGGTAAGCCATAGATGGATGAGGACATGCATCGACCCTTTTCGGACAGATTAATTCCTCACCACGGCGAACTTACGCAAAGCAACAATATTCATCACGGCCAGTATTGCTGCGGCAATAAAGGTCATCGCCACCTGGCCGGGAATATAAGCCATAAAGGCCGCGAGAAATTGCCCGGCAAAGATTGCCATCGATAAACGCGCCAGTTGTCGTCCACGCTCATGCGGTTGGCTGGTTTCAACCGTCATATGGTTGACCAGAGGCACTGACAGGCCAAATCCTATGCCTAACAGGATGCCGCCCGGCAGGCACAGCAGCATGTCCGGTGCAGCAGCAAACTCCAGGTGCGCCAACATATAACAAACGAACGCCATGATCAGGGTTGGATAAGGACCAAATTGCAGTGCCACATGCGGCATCAACGCTGCAGCCAACACGGCCACCAGCGAAACGATTGACAGAAAATACCCGATATGATCGGCATTAACGCCCAACGCAGCAAAGCGTTGTGGCAGCATGATGATGGCGGTATAGAAACACATCATGGAGCAGATGGCCGCCAGCAATACCGGACGCAATGCCCGATCGCTGTTGGTTGCGCCTTCATCCCTGGTTTCAGTGGCGATTTGCTGTTGCGGACGTGGAAACAAAATGACCACCAATGCGAGCAGCAACCAGGACAAAAGATAGAGTGCATAGGGATAGCGCCAACTCAAGGAAGCCAGAATCCCGCCAATAAATAAAAACACCACTCCACCAAGTTCGATAGCCATGCCCTGACGCGCCATCATTTTAAGTCGTGCTTCAGCCTGATAAAAACTGGCAATTAAACTGGTTCCAGCCGACATCACTACGGCGGTAAAACAGCCTAATAGGACACGATCAATGATCTGCAGGGGTGCGCCGGGTAACCAGGCACCCGCCACGCCCAATCCGCCGTAACAGAAAAGACCCACAAGAAGCATGGGGTAAGCGCCATAACGGTCTATCGCTCGTCCGGCAAAAGGCCCTGCCAGTACTACGCCCAATGCTGGCAGCGTTACCAACCAATTAGCCAGATGTGAAACTCCTAATTGCGCAGCAATCTCACTCAATCCCGGTACGATAACGCAGCCCACCATGATGGTCAGGCAACTCACCGCCAATAACGTCATTGCCGCTGCAGGTTTTAATACAGTCATGAATACACCTATCCGCATAATGGGTTTATCATCCACATATCGGACATGAGTGTTAGGGTAATCGCGTGTGATGTCAATCGCTAGCGGGTAACGTGATAGAGTGGCGCGTGGGTAAATCGATGAAACGGATGAATAATGGTCGCAGATACTGAAGCTAACGGATCACAGGTGATTGCACGTGCCGCCACCCTTTTGCGCGCACTGGAAAATCGCCCCGCTGGATTATCAATATCCGAACTGGCGAAATCGACTGCGTTACCGCGAACCACGGTTCATCGATTGGTGACCTCTCTGATTGCGCAGCAGTTGCTGATCCAGGACAGCGCGGGAATTAAATTGGGGCCAGCACTGACCAGACTTGCCGCCTCAGCGCACACCGATATTATTGCGCTGGCGCAACCGGCGATGGAGACGCTGGGGCGTCGCACCCGCGAAACGGTGGACTTGTATGTCTGGCGTGGCAGCCACACGGTACTGGTCAGCCAATATGCTTCGGATCAGGAGCTGCGCGTGGTTTCGCCCATCAGCACAGCCTTTCCTTCCCACTGCGCCGCACATGGCAAAGCCCTATTGGCGGAACAGCCTGAGGAGCTTTTGACGAGGTTAATGCCGCAGTTGAATGAGGTGCGCACCCTGCAAACGTTGAAAGATCGTCAGCCTTTGCTGAAAGCGATTGAGTCAATTCGCCAGCAAGGTTATGCGATTGATCGGGAGGAGCATGCGCGCGGCGTTTGTGGCGTCAGTGTTGCTCTGCACACCGGGCCGGGTGAACGCTATGCCCTGGCCTTAGCCGTGCCGGCTATGCGCTTCGATGAGCAGTTTCCCCAACTACTGGCCGCGCTGATGCAGGCGAAGGCAGAAATTGAAACGCTGGTGGCGCGCTAAAAAGATAAAACCCGCCAGGGCGGGTTAGATTTGAGAGTGGTTTACACACCCCAAAACAGAATGTTAATAGCGTCTTTAATTTCAGTTTCGTAGATTGCAAGACTTCCGACTTTATCGCCAAACACGCTGTTTGAAACGCTAACGACATCGTCAGTTTTCAGCCGATAAGCAGTGCCATTGAGTTGAACGATTGGAAGGAGCTCTTTACTCACTTTTTCAGAGAGTAAAGAGGCATCAACAAGCGGGATGGCCATTCTAAATCCCGGTGTATCAAGGATGTTACTTTGAACATCGACAAAAAGTTGGTAATGACTGGTCCGCTTATATTCATAAACATCAAATTGCATGAGTTACCACTTCCTGTTCTCATCAGCGAACGAGCCAAACTTTTGGTTAAAAGCGGCAAGTTCTTCCATGCCCTCACGATTTTCTTCCTTCCAACGTTCCCCTTTAATGCGCTTAGCCTCTTTGGCGTAAGCCGCATCCGCTAATGCAGAAACGTTAACGCCGGAGTCAACCAAATATTTATAGTTGTCTTTCTCAACGGTGATACTGACTTTGCCTCTCATTTAGCCCCCTAAATCGATGTCGTTTAGAGGTATACTATATGGGTATACAATGAGGGTAAATAGTCACCATTGCCAAATCTGTGTCAGGGAAATCTTAATATTACAGATTTAAGGTATATGAGGGGGGCCTGGATGACCTTAGAGATCATCTAAGTAGAACGTATGAGAGGCGGTTACTTAGTTCGGAAACAGCAAAGCCGCCCGAAGGCGGCCTTAACGCTGAAGCGGAAACTAAACTTATTTGTACAGCTCTGCAGTCATGTGCACACGGTTGTTGGTGTTTGCTTCAGTGATTTTATACTGAGCGCCCTGCTCTTGTGCCACTGCGGCAACTTTTGCTTCTGCACCGTCAAGAGTTGAAGACTCTACGGAAATGCTCTGTGCAAAGCTGGCGGCAGACATCAGTGAAAGAGCGGCAGCAGCGGCGATGGTCAGTGTTTTAATGGTTTTCATGGTCATATTCCTTTGGGTTATTGATGAAGGCTGTGTGCCTTCGATGAAATAATGATAACCTTAGTTATCGTTTCTATATTAACTATTAGTGCGATAATGATGATCAGGCTAATTATTATTCGCAAGCAAGGTGCGCACGGTCGAGATAAACTGCGGCCACTGATGGAAACGCATTACCGGCATATGTGCATGACGCTGCGTGCGCAGCGCTTCAACAAATGCACTGGCTTGCTGATCAATCTGGTCATGATTCTGTTTCATGATGCGGTCTCCACTGCATTACGCCTCTCAACGAAAAAGGCCGCCCCGTAAGGCGGCCTGCTCCGGCACTTCCCTGTGCAACCATCCGATAATTATTTGTACAACTCAGCGGTCATGTGCACGATATTGCCGTCGCTGGCTTCAATGATTTTGTATTGTGCGTTCTGCTGATGTGCCTGAGCAGCGATTTTCGCTTCCGCACCGTCCAGAGTCAGTGAAGTGGCAGATACTGTTTGAGCAAAGCTGGCAGCAGACATCAGTGAAAGAGCGGCAACAGCGGCGATTGACATTGCTTTGATAGTTTTCATGGTCATATTCCTTGGTTTGTTTGATGAGAAGGCTGTGTGCCTTCGATGGAAGCGATAATAACCAAGTAAACTATATCTATCTTAACTATTAGTGCGATCATTATGATCGCACTAATAGTTAATTAGCCTAAGACAGACTCAGAAATTCAATCACTTGTCGCACTTCCCGTTGATCTTTACTGGATAATGCCCGTAGTGGGCGTGGCAAATTATTCTCGTCCGCCAGGCTCAGGAGAGCCGCTGCAGCCGCCATCACTCGGATACTTCCGCCATGCTGACGGAACAGCGCCCAAAGCGGGGCTAACCGTTGGGACTGCTCGGCGACTGCAGTGAAATCCCCTGCCTGAGCGGCTCGGGTAAGCGCTAATGCCGTGTTGGGGAACAAGCCACCACACACGGAATACCAAACCTCACATCCGGCCATAAGACCGTTACCCGCTGAGGCATCGCCGCTGACGCCGATACTAATGCGTTCAGGCAGTTGCGCACGCAGTGCGCTCACCCGCTGGGTAGCCGCTGACATTTGGTCAGGAACACCGGGGATTTTTATCGAAGCTATGTTGGAAAGCGCGGCTATCCGTGCGTAGAGCGCGTCGGAAAACTGCGTGTGCGTCGTGCCGGGGTTGTCATAAACACAAATGGGCACCGAGACGTGCTGAACCACCTCGGCATAAAAATTAAACACTTCTTCTTCGGTGAGCTTTTGGTACGAAACTACCGGCAATAGCAGAGCTCTTACGCCTGCCTGCTGCGCATCATCAGCCAGCCGCAACACTTCATCAGTGCTAATCGCGCCTATGCTGACCATTACCGGAATACCGTCTGCATGCTGGACCGCGAGTGTCGCCACGCGCTTGCGTTGCTCTCGGGAGAAGTAGGCATAGCTGCCGGTTGAACCCAGCACGCCCAGCGTGTCGACCTTAGCGGCAGTTAAGCGCGCCAGAATCTTTAGAAAGGATTGTTCGTCGATGCCTGTAGCATTGACGGGGGTCAGTGGGAACGCACTAAGACCTGAAAACATAGCCAGCTCCTGTTAGATAACGCAAAAGCGCATCTTAACAACAGCTGGCTATTTGTCATAGGACAAAGCCGTCAGCGTTTGTCCCTTTTTCTAAATCTCAACCAGATCAGAGCGATCACTACAATGATGCCCGCAGCAGCCATGCCAAGCCGCGATACCAGCATCAAAGGTGACGCGTCACCGCCCGCGCGCAATGATTTCACACGCTCCTCAGTGATTTGCACCTTGCTGTGACCGATATCCTGCATCACATAGTTAGTGACGGCAGCCACCTGATGGTCATTCAACTCACCGGCAAAACCAATCATCCCCTGATCGTGTTCTGGCCATACGCCATCCAATACCGCCATCGCCACATTATCGGCGTTAGGCTTGTTGAGCACCGGATGATTCTGCAACGCTGGCAAACCGTTTAGCCCTTCACCTGTCAGGTTATGGCAGGAGGCGCAGTTGTTGCGATAGATCTGCTCACCTTCGCTGACCGCAGCCAGTGGCGTGTCGTCGCCTCGCACTGGCGTCCAGTGATTCGTCGGTGCTGGCTCAGCCGCAGCACTATCCTGCGGCAGCAGATACGTTGCAATAGCCTGACGATCTGCTGGCGTCATGCGCGAGAAGCTTTTATCAATGGCTTCGAGCATCGGTCCACCCGCCGTGGCGCCGTTGCTGGCATGGCCTGTCGCCAGATACTGTGCCAGCATGTCACGCGTCCAGTGCGGTTTTCCCTGCAACGTAGCCGCCGTGATATCGGGTGCAAACCAGGTACCCAGTGAAGCACCCTGCAGGTTCTTATCCTGCTGCTCCGCCATCAGGAAATTACGCGGCGTGTGGCAGGTGCTGCAGTGGGTTAAACCCTGCACCAGATAGGCGCCGCGATTCCATTCTTCTGACTGCTTCTCGTCCGGCTGGAAGGGCTTGCTGTCCATAAACAACAGATTCCAGGCTGCCATGCTGAAACGCAGATTGAAGGGGAACGGCAATGCCGTTTTCTCAGGCTGAATATCTACCGGCTGCACACCCTGCATAAAGTAGGCATACAATGCAGCGACATCCTCATCGGTGAGCTTCGCGTAAGCGGTATACGGCATCGCCGGATAAAGTTGACTGCCATCACCGCGAACCCCTTTACGCAACGCATCGGCAAACTGCTGCTCGCTGTATTGGCCGATCCCTGCCGTTTTAGAGGGGGTGATATTGGTACTGAAGATCGTGCCCAACGGGCTGGCAATCGCGTGGCCGCCACTGAAAGGGGCTTTACCCTCTTCGGTGTGACACGCGCCGCAGTCACCGGCAATCGCCAGATACTCCCCGCGCTTAATCAGTTGCTCATCCGCTGCATGCGCTTGTGAAACAGCCAACGCCAACGTGCCTGCTGCAAGCAGGGCTTTCCAGTGCTTAGCCATGTTGCGTCTCCTGCAGGATTTTGTCGGCGGTACGAAGAGCCAGCGCCATTGCCGTGAGCGTGACGTTACAGGTGCCCACCGTTGGCATCACACCCGTGCCAACCATAAACAGATTATGATGATCATGTGCACGCCCCCACGCATCGGTCACACTGGTCGCCGGGTCGAGGCCCATAGAGAGCGTGCCGGTGATGTGCTGACGATTAGAGAACTTGCCAGTTTTGCTGTGCTTAATGTTGGTTGCGCCGAGTTTGGCCGCAATCGCGTCATAGCATTCACGCGTTTTTTCGGTGCCTTTGATGACATAGTCGTTCACGTCCCAATACAGCGATGGCGTGGGTAAACCCAGCTCGTCCTTGTTGCTGCTCAAGGTCACGCGGTTGTTCGGATCGGGTAACTGCTCAAGCGCATTTTTGATGCTAAGGCGACGCGCGGCGCGGAAGCGAATCGCTTCCTGCAACTTCTTGCCAAACAGCCCTTCCGCCAGCGCTTCTTTAGTCACTGAGGCAACCTGTGAGGCGTTAGAGATATCGATACGGAACGGTGAATGTTCGCTGCGGAAATCGCCGTCACGGAACTGACCAATCGAACAAGGACTCACCGGGCCACGCCCTGGCCAAATCTCTTCATCGACGTCAAAAGTCACGCCTATCGCCGGGTGATCGCACAGGTTGCGACCCACATTATCGTGCGCGTTGGCGATACCGTTCGGGAATTTATCGCTGACAGACATCAGCAGCAGTTTTGGGGTTTCAATCGCGTTGGCGGCCAGTACAAAGGTTTCAGCCGTGACACGATGGCTGACTTTGTTCCAGTCATAGTAATTGGCTGCCACGATATTGCCCTTGGCATCGTGCTCCAGCTGATACACCACCGCTTCGGTGATCACTTTCACGCCGCTGTTTTCAGCCTGCTGTGCGGCAATCCCGCCGTGATACTGGGCGTCGATTGGGCAAAGCGGCATGCAGTTGTTATTGCCGCAGCAGGCCGGACGGCCATCGTAACTGTGGCTGTTGCGACCCGTGCTGTCATCGAGCACGGTGAAGTCGGGTGCCAGGCGTGCGGTCACGCGTTGCTGCAACCAGGACGCCGGCACGCGTTCCATCGGATAAGGTTTGCTGCGCGGCGAACCATTGTCCGGCGATCCGCCGACCCCCGCGATCACTTCCGCCTGATAGTAGTACTCTTCCAGGTCGTCATAGCCAATTGGCCAATCTTTGCCGACGCCATACTGGCTGTGCTGACGGAAGTCGTTGGGAACAAAGCGCCACAACTGCGCCGCCCAGTGCCAGCTGGTGCCACCAAACATTCGAATGTACTGCGCAGCAAACGGATGCGGCCCGGCCTGATGCAGGTAATCATTCGGTTCCGGTGTATAGCGCGGATGCGGTGCCTTGGGCGAGAACGGATACGGCGACATAAAGTCAGATTTGAACGCCGATGCACGGAAACGCTCAACCAGCTGATCGCGTGCTACTTTCGGGCCGGACTCTAGTAACAGTACTGATTTACCTGCTTTTGCCAGACGGGTCGCCAGCAGCGAGCCGTTAACGCCCGCGCCGATAACAACCACATCGGCGGAATTATTGTTTTTCATAACGACATTACTCTTCTGAATCAGGGCTGTTGCGCCCAGCTACCACATTTGCCGTAGGAGAAACTCGGCGGCACTAATTTGTCATCCACCAGCAGATTGGCGAGCGTGTTCACGTAGGTGACATACAGCGCGTGATTGCCTTTGCCGACCACACCGTTGTACCAGCCGCCAAGTATCGCTTTTGCCAGCTTTTCGCTGTCCGCATCCGAGACAAACGCCAGGTGATCTTGCTGCAGCAGTTCTGGCTGGTTTTGCAGTAACGCCTTCAACTGTGCCAGCGCAGGGAGAAAACCTTTCTGCGTCTGACTCAGGGCCAAAAGCAGCGCACGCCCAACGGTGGCGTTCAGGGGTTCTTGTTGCGTCAGCAGTTGTGAAACCTGCATAAAATCATCCAGCCCAGCCACGTTGGCCGGTGACTGGGCGGCGTTAAGGCGCGGCAACGGCAAAAGCTGGCCTGCGGCGCTGGCAATCGTCACCAGCCCGACCATCTTCAACACGCGGCGGCGTGAGTAGTGCTTCATAGTGTCTTCCAGTAAAAACGTCGCCTGCCATCACAGGCGACAGAATAAAATCGAATCTATTTTTTATGTCTGCGGCGCATCAGCCACCACATCAGCAGTGCAACTACCACCAACGCACCGACGCCTACCCCGACCTGCGCCAGCATCACCAGTGGTGATGACGGTCCACCACGACGGATTTCCGCCACCTGATCTGGTGAGACGGTTGCGTCAACATTGCCGTAGTGATGCAAGATCCAGTTCGACAGCGTGGCAACTTGCTGATCATCAAGCTGATTCAGTGCGTTCGGCTGCGAACCAAACGGCGGCATAAACACATCACCTTCGGCGGTATGACGCTGCACACCGTAAAGAATGGTAGCAATCAGGTTCGACGGATTACGCTCTGCAGTAGCACTATTATGGAATAGGCTCGGATAAAACGCGTCTTTGGTTCCCTGGCCGCTGCTGCCGTGACACGACGCGCAATTGCCGGAGAACAGGCGAGCACCTTCATCGCTGGTGGGCGCGTTGAATACATCACCACGGAACGCCACCAGATTTTGAGCCGCTTTACCCTGTTCGAAGCGCGAAGCGCCGCTCGCAGGTGCATCTTTATCCGTCACGCTGCCCATGTATTCGGCAATGGCGGCCAAATCGGCATCCGATAAGTGCTGGAAGCTGTGGGTAATCGCCTCCGCCATGCTACCAGCAGCCTGCGCTTTCCCCGCGAGACGACCGGTTTTCAGGTAAGTAATCAGATCCTGCTGTGACCACTGGCCAATCCCACTCACCGCGTTGGCGGTGATATTGGGCGCGAACCACGGGCCGACCTGCGCACCAGTAAAGGCATCACCCTCTTTCTCCTGCATCAGAAAACCACGAGGGGTGTGGCAAGTGCTACAGTGCGCTGCGCCATCCACCAGATAGCGTCCGCGATTCCAGCTGTCAGAGTGTGACGCATCCGCTGTGTAACCCGGAGCTTTCAGGAACAGCGCGTTCCAGAACATCATCGAAAAACGCAGATTCAACGGGAACGGCAGATGGGTCTCTTCCGTCGTGTTATCCACCGGCTGCACGCCTGACATGAAGTAGGCGTACAGCGCATGCACATCTTCATCCTTTAAGGTGGCGTAAGCGGTGTAAGGCATCGCCGGATAAAGATTGGCGCCATCGGCACGCACACCTTTACGCAGCGCATCAGCAAATTGCTGCTCACTGTAGTTGCCAATCCCTGCGACCTTCGACGGCGTGATGTTGGTGGCGATGATTTCACCCACCGGTGATTCAATCGCTTTGCCACCGGCGAAGGGTTTACCGTGTTCAGCGGTATGACAGGCAGTACAATCTGAGGCTACCGCTAAATATTCGCCTTTTTTGACCAAGGCATCATCAGCGGCATGAGCGGCACCGCTCGCCAGTGCCAGAACCAGCGCGATCTGTTTTATTTTCAACATGATTACGCCTCCAGAGCCTGTTTAACGATGGCATCAGCGGCTTTAAAGGCGAGCGCCACCATCGTCAAGGTGCTGTTACCGCAGGCGGTACTTGCCATCGCCCCGCCGCCCGGCAGGAACAGATTGCGGTGATCGTGAGCGCGACACTCATTATCCACTACCGAATTAGCCGGGTCGTTACCCATGATGGTGCCACCCATGATGTGCTTGCTCTGGTTGAATTGTTTCGAGAACTTCTTATCGATCGCGCCCATCGCTTCGGCAATCTTGTCAGCGATCGGTTTGGAGTAATTCAGGTACGAACGGCGAACATAGTCGCCCACATTGTAGTGAATGGCCGGTTTCGGCAGACCAAGCCAATCCTTTTTATCGCTCAGCGTCAGGCGGTTATTGGCATCAGGCAGGATCTCATGCGCCAGCACGATATCGGCGGTGCAGGCGGTCATGCGGCGGATTTCTTCATCCAGTGCTTTACCCACCAGCCCTTTCTCCAGTGCGCCAAAAGTGACGAAGCGGTTGCGCGCAAAGTTGTTGAAGCGGAAGTAAGCACCCGCATGCTCAGAACGGAAATCGCCTTGCGAGGTTTCCATAATGCCGCTATTCACCACTGGTCCTACGCCCGCCCAATAAGGTTCATCCAGCGTTAAGGTCATGGTGATTTGTGGATGGTCCATCATGTTGCGGCCGACTTGATCGGAGCTGTTAGCAATGCCGTTTGGATTACGCGAGTCAGCTGACATCAGCAGCAGTTTCGGCGTCTCCAGTCCGTTACAGGCGATGATGAACAACTTGCCGCTGACGCGATGGGTTTGCTTGTGCTGATCGTAGTAGTGCACCGCTTCGATTTTGTTGCCGGCATTGGTTTCAATACGCCACACCACCGCGTTATCAAGGATGGTGGCACCTTTGGCTTCGAGGCGGGAAAGTGCCGTCGCACCATCATACTTCGCGCCCACCGGACAAACCGGCACACAGTTGTTATTGGCGCAGCATGCCGGGCGATCGTCATAGGACATGCCGCTGTTACGGGCCTGCGCGGTAGGGATGTTATGCAACCCCAGCTTCTCGCGCACCACTTCGGTAAAGCGTGCTTCCCCCGGTCCAAACGGCAGCGCGGGCATCGGATAAGGTTTCGAACGCAGTGGCGGCCATTGCAGTGCCGGATCGTCCGGTCCACAAATGCCGAGTTTATATTCAGCACGGGCGTAATAAGGTTCCAGCGTCTCATAATCAAACGCCCAGTCACGGCCAACGCCGTAGCGAGAATGCAATTGCATATCCGCAGGCGTTAAGCGCCAACATGTTCCTGCCCAGTGCCAGGTCGATCCGCCCGCATAGCGCACATAGCTTTGCGCATAAGAGTCTTCGCCGCTTAATTGCAGATACCCTTTGCCCGCCCCTGCCGGTTCCGGATGCGGAGCCCAATCGCGGGACGGGTAGCACTCAATCGGGTTGCCTTTGGCCGCCAGGGGTAGATTGCGATAATTTTCAACGATTTCGGCACGCGAAACGCGCGGGCCGGCTTCCAGCATCAATACCGGAATGCCGGCATCAAGCAGTTGCTCAGCGATCACCACACCGACCACGCCGGTGCCAACGATCACCACGGGTGACTGAGAAGGAGCTGCCATATTTTATCTTCTTTTATTGGTCAGAATTTCGGTACGGGAAGAACCGGTGTGTTGGTGCGCTGCCAGTTATTTGGCCCACTGATGCCGTAAGACGGAATCGTGATGGTGTCCATCGTGGTGTTCCAGGTCAGCGCCTTTTCATAAGCGAACGCTTTTGCCGAACGTTTCGGTTCGAGGCAGCCGGTGTACCAGCCAAAGATGATTTTGTGCGCCAGTTGCTGCAAAGCACCTTCCGGAATCGCCGGGAAGAAATCCTCAACGATCTGCGCCTTATTAGCTTTGGCAATTGCCAGCAGATGATTGAGATTTGTCATGAGTTCCGGCTGTTCGAGTTCCAACAGCGCCAACATGCGCTGCCCGACCGTATCATCCAGTTTGTGATTGACCAGAAGACGAGATATCTGCATGAAAGGAATGAAATTTTTCGACGAGTCTGCAAACGCCAAACGCGGAATCGTCGTGGTGATCAGGCCGCCAGCCACGATCACAGCGCCGGACAGTAACACTCTCCGACGTGACAACTGGACCTCGCCGAGTGGCAGGTCTTGCGAAGTACTCATGGTGTATCCCTGGTTAGTGACACGCTCAAAATCCCCGCAAAACGGAGGAAAAAATATCTAATTGATTGATATAACGTAAAACACCCGCCGATTAACAATCACGCAACGCAACGTTAATCAGATACCTTAGAAACGCACGGGTTTTTAATATAATAAATAGATCCTAAACAAAATCCATACGTAATGATGTTTTCGAATCAAAAATGAGTGGGATTGGGCAGGAAAAATGGTGATGTAATCATTTTGAGTGATGTAAGTCGCAGTAAATCTTTAACAAAATGCGATTGAGACCGGATTGGAGTGTAAGAGCGAACTTAAAAAACCGCCATCTCTATGAGACAGCGGCCTTAATTTGATACAAACCTACTGACTCAGCGTTGCGTTCAGCGCATCAATGGAAGTCTGCAGACCAGCCTCCACGCTCATGGTAAGGTCTTCCATCTCCAGCGAGACGTCGCCGTTGTAACCGGTCATGCGCAATACAGAAAAGAACTCTTTCCACCACTTCAGATCCTGACCGCAACCGACAGCAACGTAGTTCCAGGTCCGGGTTTTCGTGTTCGTCACCGGTTGATACTCCATCAAGCCGTCAACGTCGGCCAAACCACGCTCAATACGCGCGTCCTTGCCGTGGACGTGGAACACTGCCCCTTCCAGCTTACGTGCAGCAGCAATCGGGTCCGCACCCATCGCAATCAGGTGCGAAGGATCGAGGTTCATGCCGATCATGTCATCCACCTCGTGACGCAGGCGCAGCAATGTCGAGGGGTTGTACACCAATTGGCATGGGAACTCTTCAATCGCGATTTGTTCTACGCCATGCTGTTTAGCGTGCTGGACAAATTTATTCCACCACGGAATGGCCACCTCATTCCACTGATAATCGATTACACCCGGCATATAATCTGGCCATGAGATGGTAGAGGTAATCCAGTTCGGCACGCGATCTTCTGGCCCCCCACCTGGCAGGCCACTCATCATCACGATCTTTTTCACGCCCAACTTGCCTGCCAACTCAACCGCGCGATAGCTACTTTTCGTGTGTGTCTCACCCAATTCACCCGGTGCCAACGGGTTCCCTGAGCAGTTTAACGCCACGATGCGCATTTCTCGTTCAGCCAGCTCTTGCTTGAACTTCTCCAGTTTTTCTGGCGAGGCCAGAAGTTCCTCTGTTTTCACGTGCGGACAGGGTGACCATCCACCTGCCGTCATTTCTACGCCCTCAATACCGTAGCTTTTAACTTTATCCAGCATCGCCGCGAAAGGTAAATCCGCCAGAACGTCAGTACATAATGCAAGCTTCATTGTTTAATCCTTCATCTGGTGCGTAAATCACGCTTTCTCAAATTGTTCGATAAATTCTTGTTTGGTTTTTGCATTGGCTAATAACGTGGTTTTCACTTCATCGCCGAGCAAATTGGCAATATCAGCTAACAGTGGAATATGTTCATTTTCAGTTGCCGCAACAGCAACGACGACAAACACCACCTTTCCAGCGCCCCAACTCACACCATTTGGAAATTGAAAAACCTGATACCCGGTTTTAATCACCTGGTCGAGGTTCTCTTTCGCACAATGAGGGAAAGCAATACCCGCCCCAATATAGGTAGAAACGCTTTTTTCACGCGCTAACATGCCATTGATAAAGCCAGGTTTTACATAACCGGACTGCTCTAACGCCTTTGCCGCTATCTCAATGGCTTGGTTTTTATTCGCTGCCCAACATTGAAAATGCAGCGCATCTTCCGTCAGTTTCAACATCGTCATTCCTCACTTTTCGCGAGAAGTTAGGTTATTAGCGATAAAGCGCGGGCTGCTCTGGAATCACCACGTCATGTTTCTCGCCATCTTTCAGCGAAGCCAGACCGGCATCACAGACCAGCGCGACGACGTAGCCATCCCAGGAGGAAGGGCCGCTCATTTCGCGACCATCACGCACGCTGTCAACAAAATGCTGAACTTCGCGATCGTAAGCCGTTGCAAAACGTTCCATGCAAGATTGCGCAATGTGTTGTGCATTGCCGTTCAGTGAGCGGGTACTGATGAACTGTTGCTCCGTCAAGGCGGCAATGGCATTTTCACCAATCACTTCACAGCGGATGTCGTAGCCGTAGTGGCAGTTCACAAACAGTTCATCGTCAATACGAACACCGGATTCGGTTTCGAAGATCACAATTAGCGGATCCTGCAAGTGCGGCAATGCGCGGCGGGTTTTCTTACGCGGCTTGTCTACACGCACAGACGTGATATTTTCGTTCAGCAAATAGCGAATGATGTCGATTTCGTGAGTGGCGGAGTCGTTAACCGCCATCTCGAGCGTGTAGCTCTCTGGCACTGACGGGTTGCGGTGAGCACAGTGAATCAACATGATGTCGCCCAACGCGCCCCCCTCAATCGACTGCTTCAGCGCCTGATAACCCGGGTCAAAACGGCGCATAAAGCCCAATTGTAAAAGGCGCTTACCCGCTTTGACCTCTGCATCAATAATTTCTTTCGATTCATCAGCCGTTGGTGTCAGCGGTTTTTCGCAGAATACGGGCTTGCCCGCATTAAAGGCCGCCAAAATTTGCGCTTTGTGTACCGGACCAATAGAGCAGATAAAGACTGCATCGACCAATTCGGAATTGATCATCTCTTCTGCATCATAAAACGCGGTGGCACCAAATTCGTTCGCCACGGCATCGGCTGTTGTGTGGTTAATATCGCAAACAGCAGTGACTTGCGCGCCGGAAATAACATGGTGGAAACGTTTCAGATGGTCCCGGCCGATCATGCCCAGACCAATTAAGCCGATTTTGACTATCATTTATTCATCCTCAGGTTAAAAACGAAATTTCTTTTCAATCTGTTCCAGAGTCAGGCCACGCGTTTCTGGTAAATATTTCACTAGCAGAATAAGCATGATGACGTTGGTCGCGCCGAAGAAACCGAAAGTCATGCCGCCACCGTAATGGCTAAGCAAATAAGGGAAGATAGATTGGATCATAAAGTCGAAGATCCACAGGCCAAATACCGCAAAGCTTATGCCGACACCACGCATTCTTAATGGATAGATTTCCGCTAACATCAGCCAGAATACTGGCGCAATCCAACCCTGCATAAACACCAGGAATACCAACATCAAGCCAAGAATGACATAAGGTGCGTTGGCGAAATTGGCATGCAGCGTATCCACTCCGTTGACGGTTTCAGTGTGGAAGAAGAATTTAAACGCCAGGCCAATTAACACCAGGCTAACGGTTACCCCAGCCTGACCGGTGAAAAACATTTTTCGGCGTGAATGCTTGCCAATCAACGCCATGCCCAGCAGCGTCGCCAATACGGAGATAATGCCGTTTGCCACCGCGCCGGTAACCGCTGCCGCATCACCGAGCCCAGTTGCTTTCAGGACGGTTGGCGCGTAGTACATGATGGTGTTGACTCCAGTCACTCGAGTGGCCAGCACAATCATTAAACCAATCAAAACCAGTTGAATCACCCAGCGATTTTTTAGCTCAGCGAACAGATTAAACTTCACCTGATCAGCCTTAACGATCTGCTGAATCTCTTTCACTTCGCGGTCGACTTCCTCCGGAAGGCGCAATGTTTTCAGCACCTTCACGGCCTTATCCGTTTCGCCACGGCGAATAAAGAAGCGTGGCGATTCAGGCATCATTAACATCCCGAACCACAAAAGCGCACCCGGCAGTGCGGGAATCGCCAGCATAATGCGCCAGTTGTGCTGCATCTCTGGATACAGGTTTACAATCGCAGCGTTAACGGAATACGCCAGGAATTGCCCGGTCACGATCATTAATTCGTTGACCGTCGCCAATCGTTCACGCTGATCTGCCCGCGCTAATTCGGAAATATAAATAGGTACTGTAACGGAGGCACAGCCCACCGCTAAGCCCAGAATAAATCGGGCCACAATCATTGAGGGCACATCCCAGGCGAATGCAGTGCCTAAAGCGCCAAACATAAAGATAGCTGCAACCCATAGCAGGTTTTTACGCCTCCCCTGTTTATCCGATAAATATCCGCCAAATAACGATCCAAGTGCCGCACCGAATAACAGGAATGAGGTAATAAAACCTTCCTGCGCAGGTGTCAGATTCAGGTCATACTTCATGAATATCAGCGCACCGGAAATAACACCGGTATCGTAACCAAAGCATAAACCACCAATCGTCGAAACAATGGTGATTAACCGCATGCGCTGAGGATTTTGCAGGTTCGTTTTATTATACATAGCTGTTCCATCTGGTTGTAAGGTAAAACCGTTGCAAGCCGTATTTTTGGTCAGTCGTCGCTGAGGAATTTTACGCAGCCTGAATCAGAACATTTATTTAATGCACAACATCATTATTGTTATTTTTCTGGCAACGCTGAACACGCTGTCAGTCCCCTTTTCGTTACAACAACGTTATATCAAAGTGAATTCCAAACACCAGTTGCTCTCGCCCACACGATTTAACAGCGTGCGAAAGATCATATATTCCTCACAAAAATCATAAAAACCAGTGATTAAAGTCACATTGCAAATATTATGCATTGACATAGCAAGAATGAAGACAAATAAAAAAAGCCATTTTTTCACATGTTTGTTAAAATATTTCTTCGCGACTATGGCACGCATTCAATGGCACTTATCGCCTGTGGCTTCGACAATTTTGTATTTCCACCTGTTCGAATACAGCAATATTGATGATATTTTCATTTTAGCCCTCAACTTATCCCTATTGATTGCAAGTTCATGCCGCTCAACACAACATCATGCTTTCCTGGTATTTAATGCGTGGGTGTATTTTGATCAAAATAAAAGTGTGATGACGATCAAATTTATATTTTAGCCAATGTTTAAAAAACAAAAATCAACACCTGGCACTCTCCTAAAATCATCAACGCCTTACCTGTCAATGGATTAAATATCAGTAAAAAGCAAAAATGATGATTACGAGGCTGAAAACTAATGCAAGAATAGCGCTATACCAACAGGAGCTACCATGATTACCTTTTGCATCAATGAACATCCCTCCGCCCGTGGCTTCGACAACAGTTTGCGTCCGCGCCTGGCGTTTATGTGCAAAGCAGAAGGTAAAGAAGAGGCCATTCCTCGCGTCATGCACAAGCATGATGACCGCTTTGAAGTGATGTTCATACGCTCAGGCAGTGGCATCTACAACATCGATGGCCGAGGCTATGACGTCAAGCAAGGCGATATCATGTTGTTTAACGCGAATGTACTTCATGACGAAAGCCCTGATGCGTCAGACGATTTATTGATCTTCAGTTGCGGCGTTGAGCAACTTAAGGTTGATGGCTTGCCTCTCAATGTTCTCACCACGCGCGCCCAACCTGCCGTGATGCCCAGCGGTGAGTTTTATGATGAAATTTGCCAGTTGTTTGATCAGATGTGGGCACACGTTAACAGCAAACGGCTCTTTAGTGCCGAAATCGGCGATAACTTACTGAGCGTGCTGCTATTACTGTGCCGCAATATCTGGATTGAAAACAAACAAGAGCAGGAGAGCAATAACACCCTACTGGGACAACGCATCAAAGATTACATTGATAATCACTATAAAGAAGATATCGCACTGAGTTCGATCACCGCTGCATTGAATATGAATCAATTTTATCTGGCGCACGTATTCAAAGATTATTCAGGGTATTCACCCAAACAATATCAGACGCGTCGCCGAATTGGCGAGGCGCAAAATTTGCTATTGAGCACCAATCTGGGTGTCACTGAGGTGGCTAACGCCGTGGGTTACGATAACGTCAATAACTTCCATCGCATCTTTCATAATCTTGTCGGCATACCACCTGCACGCTATAAAAAATTCTGGCTGACCGGGCAACTCAATCGTTAATTTTTCGTTCTTCCAAAAGCAAAATGCCCTCTTTCGAAGGCATCTTTTCATAGCGCAATCTTATTTCAGTGTAATACGCGCAATACCATCGGTGCCTTTAGTTGAAGAGTCTTTATTGAACTCGGCCTTCAAGGTCACATACAGGGTATTGTTATCCGGTCCAATCAGCAGGCTGTTGGGATTCTGTTCGAATGACCAACTGTTCTTTACTGCGTAAGTGGTGGCATCCAACTGCAGTACTTTCTTCGATTCGCGCTGGCTGATGAAGATCTCATTGCGCTTCGCATCGAATTTAATACCCAGAGAATCACCCTCGATACGCTTGATCACTTTACCGGTGCGCTCGTCAAAGACCAATGTGGCTTTGCCTTTAGAATCGTCAGTCACAAACAGGCGGCCAGTGGATGGATCTTCTGCCATGTTCAGGAACAGATACTCTTTACCGTCACCGGCTGTCCAGCGCTTCTCGATTTTGTGGGTGCGCGGATTAATCACCAGGATCTCGCCAGAGCCGTTGGCCGCATAAATACGTTCAGTAACCGGAGAGTAAATAATGCCCGTTACCCATTTGCCCGCATTTTTAATCTCGGTTTTCAGTTTGAAGGTCTTAGTATCGACCACGGAGATATAACCTGGATCGGCCACTCGACCGACATACAACTCATTGCCATGCCACAGCACTTCACGCGCACCCGCTGGGTAGCCTTCTTTGCTGATTTTGCCCGGGAACACTAAACGCTGCAGCACTTTACCGCTTTGCGCGTCCACTTTGGAAATAGCGCCATCCAGTGAGTTGGTGGTGTAGAACACGCTGCCCTGCTCATCGATCGCCGTACCAAAGTTTTTCAGATCGGTGTGTGTCTCACCCTTGGTCTCAAGCGTCGCAGGATCAAGACGATAGATCATACCGCCGTTAACATCTTTGAATGCCTGTGCGCTGGCGACAAACAGTGCTTTCGATGCTGGAGAGTAGGCCATTTCGTACAGACCATCGCCCAGGTCGCGTTTCAACACTGCGGTATCAACCGGTTTTACAGTCTCAGCGGCTGGTGCCTCGGCTTTTTTGGCAGGTGCCTGGCAAGCCGTCAGGCTAAATGCTGCGGCGATCGCCATAGCAACAGTGGCTTTACGCGGGCTAAACAACGATTTCATGCTGAACTCCATCAATGGATGAACGGCTCCGACCACATCGTAGCGGGCGGAAAATATAAGAAGAATGAGAATCATACGCATTAACGTAAAGTAATCAAATATTCGCGTAGATTTATGTGCTCATTCCACCCGGCTAACTCAATTCGCCGCCTGATTTGACGCTACCTGATATTAAAAAAGTGCCAAATCTTGCAAAATAAAAGTGAAAACACCAGCAACTAACGGGTTATAAATCCCTCCAGATGACTGAATTACTTCGTGTTTACACATTATTACACTTCAAATTGAATCCTTGCGAGATTCTATAAAGCAAATGATTATCATTGGCGTTCGTAATTAGATAGTGCATTCGTTTGTTCTGCCCTTTTGGGTAGCATGACGCAACCACCAGCATAACAACCGAAGCGTAATGGCTTCTTATAACCATCAGTTACCACGGAAACGATTATGTCTTTGATCGGCAGGGAATCAGGTATCCGCAAAACGTTCAGCGTTTCATTGTTGGCTATGGCAGTACACGCCCTTCTCAACCCCACATTGGCGCAGGCTGCTGATACCACTCAGCAGGATCTGGTGGTCAATGCGACCACCAGTGACAGCAGTGATGATAATGACAAGCAGGACTATGCGGTGAAAACCACGCGAGCGGGCACAAAGCTGCTACTCACGCCGCGTGACGTGCCGCAATCTGTCAGTGTAGTGACGCAGCAGCGTATGCAGGACCAGCAGTTGCAAACTGTCACCGACGTGCTGAACAACACCACTGGTATCACCAGCAACTTGGTGGATTCTGAACGTTCAGAATACTATTCGCGCGGTTTCAAGATCACCAACTTCACCTTTGACGGCATCCCCACCTCGGTCGGTGATAGCTGGAACTATGGTGATGCAGCCTCGGACACGGCCATTTACGATCGTATTGAAGTGGTGCGCGGTGCCACCGGTTTGATGACTGGTGCTGGCAGTCCCTCTGCTTCGGTGAATATGGTGCGCAAGCACGCCGACAGCAAAGAGTTTACGGGTTCGGTGGACGCTAGCTATGGCAGTTGGGATAAACAGCGTTATGTTGCAGACATCTCAGGGCCACTCAACAGCGAGGGTTCGTTGCACGGGCGCGTGGTGACGGGTTATCAGGATCAGGACAGCTGGCTGGACCGCTATCATAAAAACAAGAAATTCCTATATGGCGTGGTCGATGCGGATTTAACCGACAAAACGACCTTTTCTCTCGGCTACGACTATGAAAAAGCGGATACTCGCGACCCAACCTGGGGTGGATTACCCGTCTTCTACAGCAACGGGTCACTTACCCATTACAACCGCAGCCTGAACTCAGGCGCAGACTGGACGTACTACCACACTGAAGTGCAGAAAGTGTATGCCGATCTGGTGCACAACTTCGATAACGGTTGGAGCTTCCATGTGAATGGCACCCATGCCAAGAATACGTTCAGTGACAAGCTTTTATATGTCATGGGTAATCCAGATGAAAGCACAGGTGAGGGTTCAACAGGATATGGCAGTCTGGACCGCGGTAAACGTGAGCAAACTTCGGTTGATGCCTTTGCCAGTGGACCGTTTGAGCTGTTAGGCCGCCAGCACCAATTAATGGCAGGCTTAAGTTACAGCCGCCAACACAACCAGACTTATAGTCAGGATGGTGTTACTGATCTTGATGAGTATGACATTACCTCAGCGGATATGGGGCCCTTCAACAATAACTGGAATGGCAATATTGCCGAACCTCAGTGGCAGGGTTGGTATCTGAACGCCAATGACGTTATCCGTCAGAAGTCAGCCTATACCGCAGCGCGTTTCTCATTGGCCGATCCGTTGTCATTGATTATTGGAGCGCGCTACACCGAGTGGAGCACCAACGGTAGCAGCGGTAACATGACCAAAAACAATACCACCCCGTATGCGGGTCTGGTGTATGACATCAATGATACCTGGTCAGCCTATGCCAGCTATACGTCGATTTTCCAGCCACAGACTTATCGCGACAGTTCAGGCCATTATCTCTCCCCAGTGACCGGGAAGAGCTACGAAACGGGTGTGAAATCAGCCTGGTATGATGGCCGTTTAACCGCCACCTTCGCAGTGTTCCGGATCCAGCAAGAGAATGTTGGCACCGAAGAGAATGGCGTGTACGTCAACAACAGCAGCGAACAGGCCTACACCGCCACTAAGGGCGCACGCAGCAAAGGCGCCGAGTTTGAACTGAACGGTGCGCTTACCGACAACCTGCAATTAACCTTCGGCGCAACGCGCTATGTAGCGCGTGATTCGGATGGTCGTTATAACCCTGATCAACCGCAAACCCAGTTCAAGCTGTTTACCCGATACAACGTACCGATGTTGCCTGACCTGACCATCGGTGGCGGTATTAACTGGCAGAACCGCGTATTTGAAGATGTGAGCGCGCCAGATGGCAGCACCCAGCGCGTGTATCAGGGAAGCTATCCACTGGCAAACCTGTTTGCCCGTTATCAGGTCACCAAACAGGTTGCGGTGCAAGCTAACGTCGATAACTTATTCGACCGTGAGTACTACACCTATATGAACAACTATGTTTACGGTGAGCCGCGCAACTTCTCGGTTAGCGTGTCATATCAATTCTGATAAAAAAATCCCCGGCGCCAGGCCGGGGATACTTTCTGCATCACACTTTATTTTTATAATTAAAGCTGATCTGCGAATTCTGTTCTCGTGGCAGACGCCGCGCCTCCAGATATACCGATTTCCAATACGGATTATTCAGTGAGGAGCGCATCACGCCCTGGCTAACCGAAGCGTGGAGGAATTGGTGGTCGGTGTCATAAAAGCCAACGTGTAACTCGTGTTTGATACGAAAGAACACTAAATCACCGGGTTGCAGGTGCGCCTTATCAACCGGCTGCCCCATGGCAATTAATTCGCGCGTTGTGACACGATCCATTGGAATATTGAAACGATCTTTTAAGGTTCGCCAAACAAAACCGGAGCAATCCACACCGTTTAATTGCGTGCCGCCCCACTGATATTTGGTGCCTTCCCATGAGTGCATCTGGTCGTGTAATGCCGCGATCACGGGAATCAAATCGGGTTGCTTACCACCAACGGTTGAAGCATCGACACTCTCTTCCGCAGGTGCATGAGAAGTTTTGGAAGAGCAACCTGCCAGGGTAATAACAAACAGACAGGCGATAAATTTTCTGGCCGCAGAGTTGATCATGGGATGACGTTTTCGCTGAGGGAGACAGTGGTTAGAGATTTATACCGCAAAAAAGTTGCAAAAATAAATAGCTCGCCGCTGAATTCTTTTAATCCTCTTCTTTTTTACTTAAGTTTACGCAAAGGTAACATCATGTATTTGGGATAAAAATTATATATTCCTTCGCCAATTTTCGCTTTGGAGGTTATTAATTCGCCCAACTCTGCTGCTATTTCATCCCACCATCAGCATCTGTCTGCCGATGGTGGCAAGCCGGCATCATTTTATTGTTTGGATTGGCTGCGTAACGGCGACTCTGGCAGGAATAATGACAAAATAAAGGCCAGCGCCATCACCACCGCCGCCATCTGGAATGCCGCATGTACCGCTGTGCTAAATACCTGCAAATACGCTTGTTGCACATCATACGGCAAATGGTGCACTGCATTCGGGTCCAGCGTGGCGGGCAATACATCGCCCTTTTCCACCAATTCAGTCAAACCCGATTTCAAGACGTGACTAAACATCGCGCCAAACAGTGCCACCCCGATTGAACCGCCCACCGAACGGAACAACGTGACAGAGGATGTGGAGACGCCAATACGGTCGGGTGTCACACTGTTCTGCACCGCCAGCACCAGCACCTGCATCACCATCCCCATGCCCATTCCGAGCACGCAGGCGTAGAGATAAATCTGCCACAGCGCAGATTGCAGGGTGAGCGTCGTCATGAGTGCCATCCCAACCGTCGCCAGCAAGGTTCCGCCAATCGGAAAAAGACGATACCGACCAGTACGACTGATAATGCGTCCGCTGATAATCGATGTCACCAGCAGCCCACCCATCAGCGGCAGCAACTGCAACCCAGCTTCGGTCGGGGTTGAGCCTTTCACCACCTGCAAATAGAGCGGCAGGAAAGTGACGCTGCCGAACAGCGACATCCCGACAATAAAAGCCATCAAACTGGAGAGCGAAAAACTGCGATTACGGAACAGCCCAAGCGGAATAATCGGTTCCCATGCACGACGTTCTTCGTAGATAAAGCCAATCACTCCGACCAGACCAAACGCCAGGATGCACCACAACTGCGGATCGCTCCATGCCCGCAACGTACCGCCTTCACTGGTAAACAGGGTGATACCCACTAGCGCAAGACTCAGGCAAACAGCACCGGGATAATCAATCTCATGCGGTTTACGTTTGTTATCGGCTTTAAACACCGCATTAATAATCAGCAGCGCAAACAACCCTAACGGTAAATTGATATAGAAAATCCAGCGCCACGAGGCGTGCTGGACGATGAAGCCCCCCAGTAATGGCCCCACCACGGTCGCCAGACCGAAAACGCCGCCAAAGAGTCCCTGGTATTTACCGCGTTCTGCTGGTGGAATAATATCCGCGACGGCCGCCATACTGACCACCATCAGTCCGCCACCGCCGAGACCTTGCAGTGCGCGGGTAAAGATCAATTGCTCCATATTTTGCGCCAGGCCACACAGTGCCGAGCCGATGAGAAACAAGATGACCGAGATTTGTAGCACCGTTTTACGGCCAAACAGATCGCCGAACTTGCCGTAAAGCGGGACAACAATTGTTGAGGCCAACATGTAGGCCGTGACGATCCACGACAGCCGATCAAGCCCGCCCAATTCACCCACAATGGTTGGCAGTGCTGTCGAGACGATGGTCTGGTCAAGGGCGGAAAGCAGCATGACCAGCATCAATGCGCCCATCAGCAAGCGGACGGAAGGAAGACGCTCTTCTCCACTGCCTGAGTGCGGCACAAGTGTTTTAGGTTTCATATCAGACACCAATTGAAATTAATTAAATACACAATTAATATTGATCGAACTCTGACATGAAACAAGTGAGCGCGTAAAGATGACCGCACGAAAAGTCCCAGCTGATGATAAGACAACTCCTGCCAAACCCCGCCGTCCTGGACGTCCTCGGGGCGGAGCCATCACTGCACAACAGCGCGAGCACCTGTTGGACATTACGCTTGCGATTTATGCCGAAAGCGGCATCGCTGAAACCTCGCTGAATGCGATTGCACGTAAAGCTGGCGTGAGTCCGGCGATGCTCAACTACTATTTTCAGTCGCGCGAATCGTTGTTAGATGTGGTGGTTGAGGAGCGCTTTTTACCGCTACGCCAGCGGCTGGAAGCGCATTTTGATGGGGAGATAAGTGACCCTGTCACCACATTCAGTGGATTCATCCGTGAAATCGCTGATATCGTCCTGAACAACGACTGGTTCGCCCCATTATGGATGCAAGAAGTCACCAGCGGTTCGCACGGCTTAGGTCAACACATCAAAGAACGTTATGGACATGCGGGACGCGACAAAGTCAGGGCGTTGATTGTGCGCTGGCAACAGCAGGGTTTATTGAATGCAGCGTTGAATCCCGATTTGCTGATGACCTCCATTCTGAGCATGATACTCGTACCCTTCACACGCTTCGCCAATGAGCCGGAGTTTGATACTGAGCTGATTGTACAGCACACACTTAGCCTGTTCTGCCAGGGGATCCGCCCGGTCAGCTAACCCGTTTTCTGCCTCGCAACTACACTGTTGAAATGACATTTAGCGAGCAGGAAAAACATGATGATTTTAGATGCCGATACCGATTTACAGCTTGAGCGTACGCTGCAAGTACCCGCCGAGGTGATTTGGCGCTGCTGGACCACACCAGAACATCTCCAACACTTTTTTGTGCCTAAGCCTCATAAGTTAGTCAGTTGCGATATCGATCTGCATCCTGGTGGTCGGTTCAACACGGTTTTTGAGGTGGAGGGGAATGAAATGCGCAACGAAGGGGTGTTTCTGGAGCTGATACCTTGTCGGAAGCTGGTTTTTACCGATACCTATACAGAAGGATGGAAACCTGCTGAGCATCCTTTCATGACCGCAATATTGCTACTGGAACCGCTCAATCCGCACGCGACTCGTTACGTTGCCATTGCCAGGCATCGCAACGCTGAAGCACGCGCCGAACATGAAAAAATGGGCTTTCATAGCGGCTGGGGCATGGTTGCCGACCAGCTTGAAGCTTATGCCCAGATGCTTTAAGGGCACCTGCGGTTTTCTTGATAATGAGCCTACTTAAAGGCTCATGGGCAATGAAGCTTTACTTAAATTCCTTGAGCCAGGATTAACCTACTACTTCAATAAAAACATGTAGACCTTTGTGGCCTACAAGATCAACCTGCTCGACGATAACAACAAACTCGGTCTGCCGAATGATGACCAGGTAGCATTGGGTCTGGTGTATCAGTTCTAATATATAGAAAGGCCAGCAATGCTGGCCTTTTTCGACTACTCGCAGTCAAGTTTGCAGCGGGTGAATTACTCGATCACTAACTGGACCTTTTTGCCCATCGCCGCAACCATACCCACTAACGAATCAATGGTAAATTTTTCTGTTTTTAGATTAACCACATCTGAAACTCGGGGTCTGGAAACGTGCAGGATCTTTGCCGCTTCAATCTGCTTATGGCCACTTGCCGTCATCCATTCAGAAATTTCAGTCATTAGCTGCTTCTTTAATTCGTCGGCTCGGTTAATTTCTTCACGAGATTGTGTCAGAAGGGAGTCCGCTTCAGCCGGTTCGAATCCGAGATCAGCAAAAATATTGCTGCCCGCTTTGGTGATATGCCGCGACTGGGTATCGATTTTATCGGTCATGTTAGTTTTCTCCGTTCTTCGATAACTGCTTTATAACGCTCGATGATTATATTCACATCTTTGGGGCTGGTTTGTTGTGTTTTCTTTTGGAAGGCGTGTATGACATAAATGGCTTCAACAAATTTTGCCACATAAACGACGCGATATTCGCCATCATAGCCTTTTATTTTGACCTCAATAACACCTGCTCCCCAGCGATTCACAGCCTTTTAGTGAGTGGGATTATGCCCATTTTGAATTTTGTGAAGTTCAAATCCAACGTCCTTTTTCACCTCATTGGGGAACATTTTGATGTCCTCCAGCGTTGTATCACGCCAGTCTAAATCCTTTTCATCCATTTCTGTGCGCTCCACACCACTCCATTTGTGTATAAAATATTATACACACCTAAGTGTACGGAACAAACTTCACACAATAAAAAACCCCGCATTTGCGAGGCTTCTCTCAAACTAATGTGTTTACGGATACAACCCGCGATCCTTCCTTGCCAGCAGAATTCGCTCGCAGGCAACGGCGTAAGCTGCCGTACGCAGCGTCACGTTCAGCGCATCCGCTTTATGCCACACCGTTTCAATCGCGTGCTGCATAATGCTGTCCAGCCGTTGATTGATCTCCTCTTCGCTCCAGAAGAAGCTGGAGAAATCCTGCACCCATTCGAAGTAACTCACCGTCACGCCGCCCGCATTCGCAATCACATCTGGCACCACAGCAATGCCGCGTTGCTGCAAGATATCATCCGCTTCCGGTAGCGTTGGGCCATTTGCCCCCTCAATAATCAGGCTGCACTTCAGTTGGTTGGCACGTTCAGCAGTAATCTGCCCTTCCAGCGCAGCAGGAACCAGAATGTCGTAAGGCTGCGTCCAAAAATGTTCATCCGCGATGGTGTCAGCACCCGGGAAGCCCGCGATACTACCGTGAGCCTGCTGCCACGTCTGTAACGCCGGGATATCCACTCCGCTGGACAAATACAATGTGGCTTTGTGATCCTGCACCGCCACCACTTTTGCCCCAATCGCATGGAACAGTTCGGCGCTGACGCTGCCAACGTTACCAAAACCCTGCACCGCCACGCGGCTATCTGGCACATCAATGCCCAGCTTAGTCGCAGCGCTGCAACCGGTGACGAAAACCCCGCGCCCGGTGGCTTTGACGCGCCCCAGTGACCCGCCCAGATGCACCGGTTTGCCGGTCACTACGCCGGTGGTAGTGGCGCCAACGTTCATCGACCAGGTATCCATCATCCACGCCATTACCTGCGCGTTGGTTCCAACATCAGGGGCGGGAATATCCTGTTGGGGACCAATCATATTGCCGATTTCGCTGGTATAGCGCCGCGTTAAACGCTCTAGTTCTTTATGGGATAAGGTTGCCGGATCGACACGCACGCCGCCTTTCGCTCCGCCAAACGGCAGGTTGAGCGCAGCGCACTTCACCGTCATCCATGCAGAGAGCGCCATCACCTCCTGCAACGTCACATCAGGATGGAAACGCACCCCACCCTTACCCGGCCCACGCGACAAATTGTGCTGCACGCGATAACCCTCAAAATGACGCACTGAGCCATCATCCATTTCCAGAGGGATATCAACGATTAATGCCCGCTTCGGATGCGTCAACGTATCGGCCCAGCGGCTAAGATCGCCCAGCAGTGGCAACACGCGTTCAACCTGCGTCAAATACGTTGACCAGGCTGAGTGACAGTCGCCTGTCACATAGGAAAGTTCAGACAAACTGACCTCCAGATTTTACTGTCAGGATAGAAAATGCCGCCAACGGCAGAATGGCGGCGAGAGGATTGGTTTAGTCGTGCAGGCCGAGTTTTTTCTCCAGATAGTGGATGTTGGTGCCACCCTGCTGGAAATGTTCGTCGGACATGATTTT
>NZ_JAERJM010000009.1:0-232956 GCF_018257655.1 Pantoea sp. JGM49
GCGAGAGTAGGGAACTGCCAGGCATCAAATAAGTGAAGAAACCCTGAACGAAAGTTCAGGGTTTTTTTACGTCTGCAGATCGGCGAAATCAATGCTAACAGCCACGAAGATCGCCAAAATACCGCTAAATGCGCTGCGAAAAAAGATTGAAGTGCTCCGTAAAATCCCCCATTTTTCCTCTCAAACACTGTCATTACACCTCATCTATATGCAAAAAAAGCATAGAACACCGCGTTGGTCGCGCAAAGATGTAGCATAAATAGGCGGATCAGACCTCCAAATCCCGCTTTAAACTGAAACATTTTCATAATCCGCATGAAGACTCGACATTCAGCGGATGCCAGGCTAACCTCGGGCATCTGGATGTCTAAACGTTTATACGGTTATCAGTAAGAGGTCAGTTAGCTATGCCAATCAGAATCCCCGACGAATTACCGGCAGTGAATTTTTTGCGTAATGAGAACGTGTTTGTCATGGCCTCATCGCGCGCCAGTGTTCAGGAGATTCGCCCGCTAAAAGTACTGATCCTCAACCTGATGCCAAAAAAGATCGAAACGGAAAATCAGTTCTTACGCTTACTCTCCAACTCGCCACTGCAGATCGACATACAGCTACTGCGCATCGACAGCCGTGAGTCACGCAATACGCCGAGCGAGCATCTCAATAACTTTTACTGCAACTTCGAAGATATTGAGCACGATAATTTCGATGGTCTGATCGTTACGGGTGCCCCGCTGGGATTGGTGGATTTCAATGACGTGGCATACTGGCCGCAGATTCAGCGTGTGCTGCACTGGGCGAAAGAACACGTCACATCCACGCTGTTTGTCTGTTGGGCGGTACAAGCCGCGCTGAACATTCTGTACGGCATTCCAAAGCAAACGCGTCAGAACAAACTTTCAGGCGTGTATGAACATCAAATCCTGCATCCGCATGCTTTGTTAACCCGTGGATTTGACGACAATTTCCTCGCGCCGCATTCGCGTTATGCTGATTTCCCGAGCCAGTTAATTCGCGACTATACCGATCTCGAGTTGTTTGCCGAATCTGACGCCACCGGGGCTTACCTGATGGCGAGCAAAGACAAGCGCCTGGCGTTTGTAACTGGCCATCCTGAATACGATGCGCTGACGTTATCCGGTGAATACCATCGTGATTATGATGCCGGGCTGCATCCGGAAGTACCATTTAACTACTTCCCACAAGACAATCCTGAACTGCCACCGCGTGCCACCTGGCGCAGCCACGGTAATCTGTTGTTCTCAAACTGGCTAAACTATTACGTTTACCAGATTACACCGTTCGATCTGCGTCATATGAACCCCACACTCGACTAAAGCAAAGCTCGCTTTTCTCGTTAAATGTGCCGTGACAGCCTCGTGCTGTCGCGGCATTTTTTTTGCCTTGCGCAAGCTTGTGGAATCCATTGCCTTTAATTTGAGAGTTTAAATTACATATTTATCAGTACAATAAGGCAGTTTAAATATAAAAATGGAAATAGTTTTTGAAAATAATATAAAAATCATTATGCTCTGATCTTGCCGGTTAAAAATCACCCTACACCCGGATCCCCGTAAATGGGGACGGATCATAACAGGAGCAGCCCGCATGACAGATTCGGTTATCCACAATACGCTGACCTTCACTCAGCCCTTTACCTACGCGGAAAAGCAGCTGCTCACCCCGCAAGCCATCGACTTCCTGCACACACTGGTCGCGCGTTTTGCACCGGAACGTGAGCGCCTGTTAAAAGCACGTCAGCAGCGCCAGCATCGTTACGATCAGGGTGCCTTACCTGACTTTGATTCGGAAACCACTTCCATTCGTGAACGTGACTGGCAGGTTCGCCCGATTCCCCAATTGCTGCGCGATCGTCGCGTCGAGATCACCGGCCCGCCGGATCGCAAAATGGTGATCAACGCGCTGAATGCGAACGTCAACGTCTTCATGGCCGATTTCGAGGATTCGCTGGCGCCCACCTGGCAGAAATTGATGGATGGCCAGCTGACACTGCGGGATGCGGTCAACGGCACGCTGAACTTCACCAGTGAAGCGGGCAAGATCTACCAGCTGAAATCCGATCCTGCTCTGCTGATGTGTCGTGTACGTGGGCTGCATCTGAATGAAAAACACGTTGAATGGCGCGATCGGGCCATTCCCGGCGGGCTGTTTGATTTTGCGCTCTACCTGTTCCACAACGTTGAGGCACTGCTGGAAAAGGGGCATGGCCCCTGGTTTTATCTGCCAAAAACCGAGCATGCATCTGAAGTGGCGTGGTGGCGTGAGATCTTCCGCTTTAGCGAGGATCGCTTTGATCTGCCGCGCGGCACCATCAAAGCCACGGTATTGATCGAAACGCTGCCAGCGGTATTCCAGATGGATGAGATCTTGTGGGAGCTGCGCGATCACGTGGTGGGCCTGAACTGTGGTCGCTGGGATTACATCTTCAGCTACATCAAAACCCTGGCACAGCACGGCGATTGCATTCTGCCGGACCGCCAGCAAATCAGTATGGATCAGCCCTTCCTCGATGCCTATTCACGGTTGCTGATCAAAACCTGCCACCGCCGCGGCGCACTGGCGATGGGCGGCATGTCCGCGCTGATTCCGAGCAAAGATGCCGAGCGTAATGCGTGGGTGATGCAGAAAGTACAGGAAGACAAAGCGCGTGAAGCCGGTAACGGCCATGACGGCACCTGGGTCGCGCATCCGGGGCTGGCCGATATCGCCATGGCTGAATTCGACCGTCAGCTCGGCAATCAGCCTAATCAGCTGCAGGTCAGTCGCGATCAGGATGCACCCATCACCGCCGAACGTCTGCTGCGGCCATGTCGGGGTCTGCGCACTGAAGTGGGTATGCGCGCCAACATTCGCGTGGCGTTGCAGTACCTTGAGGCGTGGATTGGGGGTAACGGCTGCGTGCCGATTGATGGGTTGATGGAGGATGCCGCCACGGCAGAAATTGCCCGCACCTCCATCTGGCAGTGGATTCATCACAAGCAGATCCTCAGCGATGGCCAACTGGTGACCGCCGAACTGTTTGAGCGGCTACTCGATGAAGAGATGCTGGCCCTGCAACAAACGCTGGGCGAGGAGCGCTTCCGTAGCGGACGCTTTGCCGATGCCGCCGCGCTGATGGCGCAAATCACCACGGATAACGAACTGGTTTCTTTCCTTACTCTGCCGGGCTACCGCCTGCTGCCATGAACCTGGAGATAACGCTATGAATCGTCACCAACAGATCAAACAACTGGAATCGAGCTGGAACGACGCGCGCTGGCAGGGCATTACCCGCCCCTATAGCGCGGAAGATGTTATCAACCTGCGTGGCTCAGTGAATCCGGCCTGCACGCTGGCAGAGCGCGGGGCGAATAAACTGTGGTCGTTGCTCAATGGTGAGTCCACCAAAGGGTATATCAACAGCCTCGGCGCCTTAACCGGCGGGCAGGCAATACAGCAAGCCAAAGCCGGAATAGAGGCGATCTATCTCTCCGGCTGGCAGGTGGCTGCGGATGCGAATATGGCCGGGCAGATGTATCCCGATCAGTCGCTCTATCCGGCGAACTCGGTGCCGAATGTGGTCGAGCGTATCAATCAGAGCTTCCAGCGCGCCGACCAGATTCAGTGGGCGAATGGTCTGTCGCCAGAAGATGAAGGCTTTATTGACTACTTCCTGCCGATTGTGGCGGATGCAGAAGCGGGGTTTGGTGGCGTGCTCAATGCTTTCGAGCTGATGAAATCGATGATTCAGGCAGGTGCCGGTGCGGTGCACTTTGAAGATCAGCTGGCCTCGGTGAAGAAGTGTGGCCATATGGGTGGCAAAGTGTTAGTGCCCACTCAGGAAGCGATTCAGAAACTGGTGGCTGCGCGGCTGGCAGCTGATGTCATGGGCGTGCCGACGATATTGCTGGCACGCACCGATGCGGATGCCGCTGACTTGATTACCTCCGACTGTGACGAGCGCGATGCGCCGTTTATCACCGGGCAACGTACCGCTGAAGGGTTCTTCCGTACTCGCGCCGGTATTGAGCAGGCGATCAGCCGTGGCTTGTCGTATGCGCCGTACGCAGATGTATTGTGGTGCGAAACCTCGACGCCGGATCTCGAACTGGCGCAACGTTTTGCCGACGCGATTCACGCGCAGTATCCGGGCAAGTTGCTGGCCTACAACTGCTCGCCGTCATTCAACTGGAAGAAGAATCTCGACGATCGCACCATCGCCCGTTTCCAGCAGGCATTAAGCGACATGGGCTATCGCTTCCAGTTCATTACGCTGGCCGGCATTCATAGCATGTGGTTCAACATGTTCGATCTTGCACACGCGTATGCGCAGGGTGAAGGGATGCGCCATTACGTTGAGAAAGTGCAGCAGCCGGAATTTGCCGCGCGCGAAAAAGGCTACACCTTCTCCTCGCATCAGCAGGAAGTGGGCACCGGCTATTTTGATCGCATCACCAACGTGATTCAGGGCGGCCAGTCTTCCGTGACCGCACTGACCGGTTCGACAGAAGCTGCGCAGTTCTGATCAGTCTGCATGCGTACCCTACGAAAATTGCACGACACATTCGTAGGGTCGCCATTGATGGCGACTAAAACCGCATCGCGGACTTTCATCACGCCTGGCCCATGGATGGGCTCCCTTTGCCGGAGCGTTGCCGATGACACCGAGAGAATCTCTGATCGCCCACACCATTCTGCAAGGTTTCGACGCGCAGTATGGCCGCTTTCTGGATATCACCGCAGGCGCCCAGCAGCGCTTCGAGCAGGCCGACTGGCATGCCGTGCAGCAGGCAATGAAAGCGCGTATCCATCTTTACGATCACCATGTTGGATTGGTGACCAACCAACTGCGCATCCTCAATGATGTGTCAAACTGGGATGAAGCGTTCTGGCTGCGGGTAAAAAGCCACTATGAGACGCTGCTACCCGGTTATCCGCGCCATGAAATTGCCGAAAGCTTCTTTAATTCCGTCTATTGTCGCTTGCAGGGGCACAGCCATCTCGATCCCAATCGGCTGTTTATCTTCCCGTCGCAGCCCTATGTCGCCGCGCCGATGGCACAACGTCCATTGTCGCGGCTGTACCGTCCACAAGGCAGCTGGCATGAAGTATTAAGGCAGGTTCTGAACGATATTCCTTTGCGCTTGCCCTGGCAGGATATCACCCGCGATATCGGCTGGATCGTCCGCCACTTGCATGAACAGTTCAGCCCCGCTCAACTGGCCACCGCCACGCTGGATGTCGCCGGTGAACTGTTCTACCGCAATAAAACCGCCTGGATCGTGGCGCGATTGCAGTTGAGTGATGGCATGGTGCCTTGCTTGCTGCCCATCCAGCGCGATGAGGCGGGACGCTTGTGGATCGATACCTGCTTAACCGACAGCGACGACGCCAGCATCGTCTTTGGCTTCGCACGCGCCTATTTTATGGTGTATGCACCGGTGCCCGCAGCGTTGGTTGCCTGGCTGCAACCGATTCTGCCGGGTAAAACCCTCGCCGAACGCTACATGTCCATCGGCTGCCAGAAACACGGCAAAACCGAATGCTACCGCGAATACCTGCATTATCTGTCACACAGCGACGAAGAGTTCACCGTCGCGCCCGGCATCCGCGGCATGGTGATGCTGGTGTTTACGCTGCCCGGATTTGATCGCGTATTTAAGGTGATTAAAGATTGCTTCGCGCCGCAGAAAGAGGTCACTGATGCGCAGGTGCGTGACTGCTATCGCATGGTTAAAGAGCACGACCGTGTGGGACGCATGGCCGATACACAAGAGTTTGAGTACTTCGCGATACCGCGCGCACGTATCCCGGCAGCGCTGATGGTGGAGTTTGAACGCGATATTCCGGAGAAGATGGAACTGCGTGACGATGTGCTGATCATCCGCCATCTGTGGCTGGAACGCCGTATGGAGCCACTCAATTTGTGGCTGGCGCAGGCCACACCAGAACAGCGTCAGCACGCGATTGGCGAATATGGCGATGCGATTCGCCAGTTGGCGGCAGCGAACATTTTCCCCGGCGACATGCTATTCAAAAACTTCGGCATGACGCGTCACGGTCGCGTGGTGTTTTACGACTACGATGAAATTCGGCCTATGACCGAACTGAAGTTCCGCGATGTGCCGCCAGCACGTTACGAAGAGGATGAGCTGCAAGCCGAGCCGTGGTACAGCGTGGGGCCGGATGATGTGTTCCCCGAAACCTTCCGCTATGCGCTGTGCAGCGAGCCGGGCACCGGTAAGTTATTGCTCGCGCTGCACCCGCAGCTGTTTGATCCGGGCTGGTGGCGCGCGCTGCAAACGCGCATCCGGGAAGGGCATATCGAAGAAGTGATCGCCTGGCGCGCCGGACAGCGTTTCAGCGCGCGCTATGCATCAGTGGCCGCTTAGCGGCCAGAATAGGTCTGCGTGACCAGCCTGGCGGCACGGATCACCAGCGCGCCCAGTTCGGTCACACGGTCGTCGGTCATGCGTGCTATCGGGCCGGAAATCGAGATGGCGGCAAAAGGCTCGCCGTGCTCATCATAGATGGGTGCCGCCACGCAGCGCAGGCCCAGCGCGTGCTCTTCATCATCGTGCGAAAAGCCCATCTTACGGATCAGCGCCAGATTCTCTTTCAGGCTGTGCGGAGACATCAAAGTTTTCGGCGTGTAGTGGTGCAATCCTTTCTGATGCAACAGCGCGGTCACCTGCTCATCGCTGAGATGGGCGAGAAATGCTTTGCCTGCGCCAGACGCGTGCATCGGTAGCTTACCGCCAATCGGTGCCGACATACGCATCAGCTGCGTACACTGCACCTGGTCGATAATCACTGCCTGATAGTCGCTGAGATCCAGCACCGCCAGATTCACTGTCTCTCCGGCATCTTCCATCAGTTTACGCAGGATGGGATGCACAATCGCCAGCAGATTGCGGCTCTGAAGAAAACTGCTGCCGACCACAAAGGCATGTGAGCCGATGGTCCAGAAGCCCAGATCACCAACCTGATGCACAAATCCCTGCTGCTGCATGGTGGTCAGCAAGCGGTGCGTGGTGGAGTTAGGTAATCCGGCCTGTTGTGCCAGCTCGGTCAGGGCAACGCTGCCGTGAGATTCGGCGATCAGTTCAAGTAAACGCAAACCGCGCGTCAGGGATTGAACTTGTCCACCTGCCGGGGCGCTGGTGGCTGCTGCGGCACGTGGTTTTTTTCCACGTTTCGCCGGTACTGGGGTTGCCATAACGTCTCCACAATCGCATCAATGCTGGAAACCATTTTCGTTTTTGGGCGTATGAATGCAAACGCTGCTTTACTGGTCGGATCTGTAATGCTTTCAGGCTGAAAATGTCTCATCTGTCGTGACTTTTGCTCACCGGAAAGTTATGCCAGTATGTTTGGCTGGCATATTAGCCAACGCAATGACGTGGACGGGGCGAGAGTGAGCAATAAAACAGAAATGCTGCATCAGCAACTGGCACAGCGGATTATGATTTTGGACGGTGGCATGGGCACCATGATTCAGAGTTATAAACTCAGCGAAGCCGATTTTCGTGGCAGCCGTTTTGCCGACTGGCCCTCCGATTTGAAAGGCAATAACGACCTGCTAGTGCTCACCAAACCGGACGTTATTCGCGAAATTCATGATGCTTATCTTGCCGCTGGCGCAGATATTCTGGAAACCAACACCTTCAACTCCACCACCATTGCGATGGCAGATTACGCGATGGAAGCTTTGTCAGCGGAGATTAACTTTGAAGCGGCAAAACTGGCGCGCGCCAGTGCGGATGCATGGACGGTAAAAACACCTGACCGACCGCGCTATGTTGCGGGCGTGCTCGGCCCCACCAACCGCACCTGCTCCATCTCGCCGGATGTGAATGATCCTGCCTTCCGAAACGTCACCTTCAATCAGCTGGTGGAAGCCTACCGCGAATCAACGCATGCGCTGATTGAGGGTGGTTCAGATCTGATCATGATTGAGACGGTGTTCGATACCCTGAATGCCAAGGCGGCGATTTACGCGGTGCAGGTCGAGATGGAAGCGATGGGCGTGAAGCTGCCGGTGATGATCTCCGGTACCATTACCGATGCCTCGGGTCGCACACTCTCCGGCCAGACCACAGAAGGTTTCTACAACTCACTGCGTCACGCCGAGCCGCTGTCGTTTGGCCTGAACTGTGCGCTCGGTCCAGACGAGCTACGCCAGTACGTGCAGGAGCTATCCCGCATTGCGGAAGGCTATGTCACTGCTCACCCTAACGCCGGTTTGCCGAATGCGTTTGGTGAATACGATTTAGATGCGGCAACCATGGCTGAACAGATCGGCGAATGGGCGCGAGCCGGTTTCCTGAATATCATCGGCGGCTGCTGCGGTACCACGCCGGAACATATCGCGGCGATGGCGGCGGCGGTTGAGGGCGTTGCCCCCCGCCAGCTGCCTGAAATCCCTGTTGCCTGCCGTCTGTCCGGTCTGGAACCCCTGAATATTCACGCTGATTCGCTGTATGTGAACGTCGGTGAACGCACCAACGTCACGGGTTCGGCCAAATTTAAGCGTCTGATTAAAGAAGAGAAGTACAACGAAGCGTTGGATGTGGCCCGTCAGCAGGTGGAAAGCGGCGCGCAAATTATCGATATCAACATGGACGAAGGCATGCTGGATGCGGAAGCTGCGATGGTGCGCTTCCTCAACCTGATTGCCGGTGAACCCGATATCGCGCGCGTACCGATCATGATCGACTCCTCCAAGTGGGAGGTGATCGAGAAAGGGCTGCAGTGCATTCAGGGCAAAGGCATCGTTAACTCAATTTCGATGAAAGAGGGCGTTGAGCCGTTTATCGAACACGCGCGTAAAGTGCGACGCTACGGTGCCGCCATGGTGGTGATGGCGTTTGATGAAGTCGGCCAGGCGGATACCCGCGCACGTAAAATCGAAATCTGTCGTCGCGCCTACAAGATTCTGACGGAAGAGGTCGGTTTCCCGCCAGAAGACATCATTTTCGACCCAAACATCTTCGCAGTCGCCACCGGTATTGAAGAGCATAACAACTATGCGATGGACTTTATCGGCGCCTGTGAAGACATCAAGCGCGAGCTGCCGCATGCGATGATCTCCGGCGGCGTGTCTAACGTGTCGTTCTCGTTCCGTGGTAACGATCCAGTGCGCGAGGCGATTCACGCGGTGTTCCTCTATTACGCGATTCGCAATGGGATGGATATGGGCATCGTCAACGCCGGTCAGCTGGCGATCTATGACGACTTGCCCGCAGAACTGCGCGATGCGGTGGAAGATGTGGTGCTGAACCGTCGTGACGATGGCACTGAGCGTTTGCTGGAGCTGGCGGAGAAATATCGCGGTAGCAAGAGCGACGGTGAGCAGGAGAAGCAGCAGGCCGAATGGCGCAGTTGGGACGTGGTCAAGCGTCTGGAATACTCGCTGGTAAAAGGCATCACTGAATTTATTGAGCTGGACACCGAGGAGGCGCGTCAGGCTGCCGCACGGCCCATTGAAGTGATTGAAGGGCCGCTGATGTCCGGCATGAACGTGGTCGGCGATTTGTTCGGCGAGGGCAAAATGTTCCTGCCGCAGGTAGTGAAATCGGCGCGCGTGATGAAGCAAGCGGTGGCCTATCTCGAACCTTACATTGAAGCCAGCAAAGAAGTCGGGCGCAGCAACGGTAAAATCGTGCTGGCGACGGTGAAGGGCGATGTGCATGACATCGGTAAAAACATTGTCGGCGTGGTGCTGCAGTGTAATAACTACGAAATTATCGATCTTGGCGTGATGGTGCCAAGTGACAAAATCCTGAAAACCGCCATTGCTGAAAATGCCGATATCATTGGGCTTTCCGGGCTGATTACGCCTTCGCTGGATGAGATGGTCAACGTGGCGAAAGAGATGGAGCGCCAGGGCTTCACCATCCCGTTACTGATTGGCGGTGCGACCACGTCGAAAGCGCATACGGCAGTGAAGATCGAGCAGAACTACAGTGGTCCAACGGTGTATGTGCAAAACGCCTCACGCACCGTGGGTGTTGTCTCTTCACTGCTCTCAGAAAGCCTTAAAGAGGAGTTTATGGCCCGCACGCGCAAAGAGTACGACACGGTGCGCATTCAGCACGCACGTAAGAAGCCACGCACGCCGCCGGTCAGCCTGCAAACCGCACGCGACAACGATTACGCCATCGACTGGGAAAGCTATACGCCGCCGGTCGCGCATCGCCTTGGGGTCAGCGCGGTTGAAGCCAGTATCGACACCCTCCGTAACTACATCGACTGGACGCCGTTCTTTATGACCTGGTCGCTGGCGGGGAAATACCCGCGCATTCTCGAAGATGAAGTGGTGGGTGAAGAGGCTAAACGCCTGTTTGCCGATGCCAACGCCATGTTGGACAGGCTCAGTGAAACCGGCACCCTCAATCCGCGTGGCGTAGTTGGGATTTTCCCGGCAAACCGCGTCGGAGACGATATTGAAGTCTACCGTGATGAAAACCGCGATCAGGTGATAGGTGTGAGCCATCACTTACGTCAGCAGACCGAGAAAACCGACTTCGCCAACTACTGCTTAGCTGACTTTGTCGCACCGAAATCCAGCGCTAAAGCCGATTATCTCGGCGCGTTTGCTGTCACCGGTGGACTGGAAGAGGATGCGCTGGCCGAAGCCTATGAACAGCAGCATGATGACTACAACAAAATCATGATCAAGGCGCTGGCAGATCGTCTGGCAGAAGCTTTTGCCGAATATCTGCATGAGCGGGTACGTAAGGTGATTTGGGGCTTTGCCGCTCATGAGAACCTGAGTAACGAAGAGTTGATTCGCGAAAATTATCAGGGCATTCGTCCTGCTCCGGGCTATCCGGCCTGTCCGGAACACACGGAGAAAGCGCAAATCTGGCAGTTGCTGGATGTGGAGACGCACACTGGCATGAAGCTCACGGAGTCCTTTGCTATGTGGCCGGGTGCGGCAGTATCCGGCTGGTATTTCAGCCATCCGGACAGCAAATACTTCGCTGTGGCGCAGATTCAGCGTGATCAGGTGGAAGATTACGCGGCGCGTAAAGGGATGAGTGTCAGCGAGGTTGAGCGCTGGCTGGCACCGAATCTGGGTTATGACGCGGATTGATGGGCTGATGGCGTAAAAGGATACGCAGAGCATTCAGTCGGGGCCCAACCAGGCAAGGCCCCGAAACCTCCAGGAATGCGCCTGGAGGTCAACGCCGTTTCAACCTTCCACACTTGTCGTTAATTAAACCGCGCATCACGATCTGAGGTCATGTCATACAGCTGATATTTACGCCCCAGCATCTGTCCGCCATCACGCGTTAGCGGCACCCAATTCACCTGCGCACGGCCACGGGTTGGCGTCACGGTAAACAGATCCATTGGAATCGAGATATAGAAGCCTTTGGTGAAGTCGCCTTCGCCATAGGCTTCGGCGGACACGTTGGTTTTGGTGGCGTAGAAGCCGACCATCACACCGCTGTCGAAGCGCTTCGACACATCGACCGTCACACCTTTATCTTTCGCCAGATATTCACCGACGCTGGCTTTCACCAGCACGTCCTGCATGAACCATGGGCGCCAGTACGCGGTGAAGTGTCCGGTTGGCGCTTTGTAGTCGGTGAACTGCATCATGTTGTCCCAGTCACGTTGTTTCACGTAGTTGGCATCAACACCAAAAGCCCAGTTGCTGTCTATCGGACGATACAACACTTCACCACCCACGCCGCCGTACATGGTTTCGAGATAACCGCCGTACACCTGGCCATAGAAGCCATTGCCGAGATACCCCATGTAGTTGGCTTGCAGGTCATTAACGTAGACATTGTTCTCGACGTAGTCGCGAATATGGGTACGCACGCGCGGCAGGGTGGAGTCAGCCGGTGCGCCGTTGTAGTTAAATTTGTCGTAATTATTGGCGAGGTTACCAAACAGGCTGCCGCTAACCAGCAGGTGATCGGTCAGTGCGTAATCAACGCTGCCCATCACGCCCAGTTGGTACATGTAGAAGCTCTCAGGCCCACCAACCGACTGATTGAGCACCGGTGCCAGATTGTAGTGAAGGCGATCTTTGCGGATAAAGAAGCCTTGTTCAGTCTCGCCAGGATCGACCGGATTCTCACGCGTCTGCTGCAGCGGCTGCTCATGACCCAGCGGGTAACCGCTCAGCGCATTGTGCAGACTGGCGACATCAGTGCGGGTGGTCACCTGCGGCATATTGAGACGCGACTCGGTGACATCTATGGTATCAATGCCGGCCGGCAGGTTGTTCATGATGATGCGATTGGCACGATCGACGCCTTCGCGCGTATCGCGGTATTTCGTCTGTTCGCCAGAGACATACAGCGTACTGCCTTTGGTCTGGATGCGCGGACCGCTTAATCCGGCGTTGTACTTCAGATCGGTCAGCTGGTTGGCTACCACCGTCGGTTGCAACAGATCACCCTGCGGCTGCGGGTTATAAGCCGGTTTGGCACTATCAATGTGCGACTGGCGCAAATCGTTGAAGTTAGTGCGCACGGTCACGCCAAACATAAAGGTGTTGCCACGCTCATAGCTGGCGTTGACATCGGCCCAATCGGTCAGGCGATAAATCGCTCCCACGTTGACCTTGCTGCGCTGTTCCAGACGTCCGGCAAAGTCATCCTGATAGTCATTGCCTTCATATTCCAGCTTCAGACGTAGCGGCTGCCAGGGGGTTTGATACTCCACGCCGCCAAACAGTGCTGCCGGGCCGTGGAACATCTGGGAACCATTGATAGAACCCGCCGAGCCACCGCCGGTACGGCTACAGAAGCTATCGCTGTAGGAGCAGAACGGGTTTTTGATACTGCCGCTGTTACCGAGGTAGCCCCAGCCGATGCCCATGGTGAAATCAAACGGTCCCCAGGCTTTGGTTGCCACCAGATATTCACTGTCAAACAGGCCGGTACCGCCCAAATCACGCGATCCGACTGCCACTTCAGGCAGCCAGTAGCTCTCCTGCCACAGACGCAGCTTCACATCGAAGGCTTTGTCTTTATAACTTTGGTCGCCACTGAAGCCTTCAACTGCGCTATAGCGGCGCGTACGCACGTCAGTGTAACGCACGGTGGTTTCCAGCCATGGGAACAGCTGCAGCGAAGCAGAGTAGTAGCGATATTGATCGTTATCGCGGAAGTTCAGGCTGAATTCGCCCTCTTTCGCCATGCGTGCCGTGGGGGTCTGCATCAAACCCACGCCGCCGAAATCCGATTGTGATGGCCCGATGGGTTCCGGCCAGGTTTCCGCGTGCACCTGGCATGCCGCAGAGACAGAAGCAGCCAACAGGCTGAGAAGTAATTGTTTTTTCATCAGTCTGGAATCCGGTGTGTCAGAACAGAAAGCATGCGCGCATTCAAATCAGCTTTTCCCCACGGCAGGCTCCATGAGGTAAAGCCCAGCCAGATGATGCTGCCGGGTGCCACTTCCACGTGACGTTGATTCCAGTAGGCGACCGGCACCTGCTGCATCTGGCCCGAAGGCGAGATCACCGTGGCGAAACTGCGCTCGGCTCCTGACAGGCGATCGTGGGTATCAAGGTAATCACGCACGGTGCGACCAGGTTGCCAGCTTGCTTTGCCGGGATGTTCCAGCGCGCCGAGAATCAGCACCTGGTCAGGCTGAGGCAGCGTGTAGAGGTCGTAGCTGCCCTGTAGCGTGCGATTGGCTTCTGGACGCAGGCGCACCCAATCAGGATCGAGTTCAGTGAACTGGCGTCCGGTGACCTGTATCGTGCTGAGCTGGTGGATCACTGCGCCAATGGTCGCTGCCAGCGCATCGCCGCTTTCGGCCTGCCAGGTGCGTAAATCAGCCAGCAGCTGTTGCTGTTGTTGCTGTGCCACCGCCGTTGCGCCACGTTCAGCGATCACCGTACCGGGCCACCAGGTGTGCAGTGCCGGGTTGGTGACCAGCTGCGCCAGATTCTGTGCATGATCGATCTGCAGGCTGTGTTGGCTGTGCTGGTCATGCACCGTTACCTGGCTATCTGCCTGCGCATAACCGGCCGTCAGCAGCGCGATGGCCGTTAACAGAGGGGAGATTATTTTCATGATTTTGCCGGCTTCAGAATAGTGGTTTCAACTGGGAAGGCATCTGCGGCGAGCATTTGATTTGCCTGCAAAACGCTGCCATCACGGTTATCGATCCAGAAGGTGTTTTGCCATTCTGCGCCGACATCATCCATTCGCACGGTTTCGATCCAGATACGGCAGGGCACGCGCTCACCGGCGATAATCAGCACGGTGTCATCGCCGCGCTGAAAGGTGGAAGTGGCGGTGGCAGCGCGTACTTTCTCTTTCTCGCGCCACTGCACCACGCGGGTCCAGCTGACATTGTTTTGCAGATGCAGCGCATCGGCGAGCGGATCCTGCGCCAGATTGCTGACCTCATCAAGGTTGCTGGCCAGCCCCAGTGTTTTGACGAGCCTGCCATGCTGCATCACCAGCATCGCTTTATCCTGGGTGATCCATTTCAGCTGGCCGTTTTCGTCATACCCAAGTACCACGAAGATACGCGGTCCTTCATTGATGCGCGCATACAGGCTGGCGTAAGGGAGACTGGCAACCTGCTCATCGGTGACGGTGACATCATCCGGACCTTTCACGGCCAGCATCACGGTTTGTTCCAGGCCTTTTTGTGTTTGTGTGCAGGCCTGCAGCAGCAGGCAGAAAAGTAGCAAGGAGAGTCGGTGCACTGTGTATATCCCTGTCAAAAATAAAACCAGGCAAAAAATAACCACACGGCTGTGTGGTTATGTTTAAAGGTGCTACATCAACGCGTGGTGCTCGTTGTGGTGGTCGTTGTTGTGCCGGTATTTGCGCCGTCACCGCCGCCAGCAGCAGCGATGCCGAGTCCTACTAACGCGCCCAGTGCGCCGATACCCACAGCGGTCGTGGCACCGGTCGAGATTGCTCCCGCCTGCGCGCCCGCTGCAGCACCAGCTTCTTCCGGTGCGGCAATCGCAGCGGAAGAAACGGCAACGTAAAGTAAGGCTGCACCGGCAACCATCAGTTTTTTCATAACAACGTTTCCTGCATTTTTAGAAACAAATGAATGAAGGATGTACCCTAATTTCGGGCGCGTTCAGTATAGGGCAACAAATTACCAGAGTTCATCGCCAGTAAAAGAGGGTGAAAAACAGGGGTTATTCTGGTGATAAATACGGCGAATTGGCGATAGCTGCTTTTTTTAAATGAATATTTTTCAGGTGGCGGGATATTTGAGTGGTTGGGGCTGACACGGCAGCATTTTTCACTTTTGCATTAAAAAATGGTACGGAATAGGATTAATCAGATTTTCCTGAGTGTGCTTTAATTTTAATGATAGATTAATCAAATAGATGCTTATTTTAGGTGGGCGAATTAGATCCATTTTTTGATGAGTGCCATGCTGTTCATTTTAAACAAACTCCGATTTTCCTTAGCGCATTTTAAGAATTATCTAACCGTAACGGGATCGCTGAATAACAAAATTGCGAGGTTTATTGCATGTTTGATAGAAATAAGGCGGCAATTAAGCCGCCTTATTCAGATTGGCAGGAAAATTATCGCCAGGATTTATAGCGGTTAATTAAGCCATTAGTGGAACTGTCGTGGCTGCTGATCTGCGATTCATTTTCCAGCTCTGGCAGAATACGGTTTGCCAGCTGTTTACCCAATTCAACACCCCATTGGTCAAAGGTGAAGATGTTGAGAATCGCGCCCTGAGTGAAGATCTTGTGCTCGTACAGCGCAATCAGTGCACCCAGGCTGAACGGGGTGATTTCACGTAGCAGGATGGAGTTGGTTGGGCGGTTACCCTCGAACACCTTGAACGGCACGATGTGGGCAACAGACTCAACGGATTTACCGGCATCGGTAAACTCTTTCTCGACCACCTCACGTGATTTGCCAAACGCCAGCGCTTCGGTCTGCGCGAAGAAGTTCGACAGCAGTTTCGGATGGTGATCGGTCAGTGCGTTGTGGGTCTGCGCCGGGGCGATAAAGTCGCAAGGGATCAGTTTGGTGCCCTGATGAATCAGCTGATAAAACGCATGCTGACCGTTGGTGCCAGGCTCGCCCCAGATAATTGGGCCGGTCTGGTAATCCACCGGGTTACCTTCGCGATCCACGTACTTACCGTTGGACTCCATGTTGCCCTGCTGGAAGTACGCTGCGAAACGGTGCATGTACTGGTCGTAAGGCAGGATGGCTTCGGTTTCGGCACCAAAGAAGTTGTTGTACCAGATACCGATCAGTGCCAGCAGCACCGGCAGGTTTTGCTCGGCTGGCGTGTTGGCGAAGTGGTTGTCCATCGCATGTGCGCCGCTCAGCAGCTGTTCGAAGTTCTCGAAGCCCACTGACAGGATGATCGACAAGCCAATCGCTGACCACAGTGAATAGCGACCGCCGACCCAGTCCCAGAACTCAAACATATTGTCGGTATCGATACCGAACTCGCCCACCGCTTTACCGTTGGTCGACAGCGCAGCAAAGTGTTTGGCGACATGCTGCTGGTCGCCCGCGGTTTTCAGGAACCAGTCGCGCGCGCTGTGGGCGTTGGTCATGGTCTCCTGCGTGGTGAAGGTTTTAGACGCCACGAGGAACAGGGTGGTTTCCGGGCTGAGATCTTTCAGCGTTTCGGCAATGTGTGTGCCATCAACGTTAGAAACAAAGTGCATGTTCAGGTGATTTTTATACGGGCGCAGCGCCTCAGTCACCATGAATGGACCGAGATCCGAACCGCCGATACCGATGTTCACCACGTCGGTGATCGCTTTGCCGGTATAACCTTTCCACTCACCGCTGATGATGCGCTCAGAGAAGCCTTTCATCTTCGCCAGCACCGCATTCACTTCTGGCATCACATCTTTGCCATCAACAATGATTGGCGTGTTGCTGCGATTACGCAAAGCAACGTGCAGCACGGCACGCTCTTCGGTGCGGTTGATCTTCTCACCAGAGAACATGGATTTGATGGCGCCCGCCAGATCGGTCTCTTTTGCCAGCGCCTGTAACTTATCGAGGGTTTCCTGGGTGATGCGGTTTTTTGAGAAATCCACCAGCATCTGATCGTCGAAAGTGGCAGAGAATTTCGCAAAACGATCGGCATCATCTTTAAACAGGTCGGCGATCTGCACCGATTTCATCTGGTCAAAATGCTGCTGCAGCGCTTTCCAGGCTGCGGTTTGTTTCGGATTGATATTTTTCATGGCAACACTCTTGTTGAAATAAGAACCGTCATTCCAGCCGGGCGCGTCCTGCTGGCCCAGCGTGCTAAGCATTTCTTGTGGCTGATACGCTACCGCGAACGGGTTTCAGTATGACCACAGTTGCAAACGAAGGGAAAAAATTTGTGACCGTGGCCGCAAGGTTTCAGGTTAATCCGGCGGTGATTGTCGATGTTCTGGCAAAAAAATTCCCTGTGCCGCATCAGCAAAAAGCCGCGTTTTTGCGCGCCGTTGACTACTTTAGGCGGGTGTGGCTGCCAGCGTTTGTTCTGCGATGCGCTGGCGTAATTCTAAAAAAGAATTTTCAACGTGTTGCAAGGCTGGACAGCAGCAAAATTAATCAGTATTTTGTGCCCGCGACTTGCACCTTTGGGTGCAAGCCAGAAGAGGCGCGTCGCCCAGGCAGTGTGTTTGAGGATCCGTATCCAACGACAACACATCATGGGGTGCGACGCCGAGATGGAACAACACGCGGAGTGTTGTCCTGTCGGCTGCAGGGGCTGAATCCTCTGGGTTGTCACCAGAAGCGTCCGCAGTCGGACGTTTCGCAAGGTGAAGTGCTTTTGGTGACTCATCTCCTGATCTTGTCTGTCCAATTCTGCTCTTCTCTTGTGCCAAGGCTGAAATCACCTCTTCCGTTTAACCACGGGAGAAAGCTAATCTGACACGAGGTTCGTAACATGTCTCAAAACCTGATCGTGGCAAAATTTGGCGGCACCAGCGTTGCCGATTTTGATGCCATGAACCGCAGTGCGGATGTTGTGCTCTCTGATGCCAATACCCGTTTAGTGGTGCTCTCTGCGTCTGCTGGCGTGACTAATCTGCTGGTTTCTCTGGCTGAAGGCCGGGAACTGGAGCAGCGCGCGCACCTGCTGGACGAAATTCGCAACATTCAATACGCCATCATTGATCGCCTGCAATCCCCTGAAGTGATTCGCCAGGAGATTGATCGCATGCTGGAAAACATCCTGATGCTGGCGGAAGCGACTGCGCTGGCGACCTCACATGCGCTGACCGATGAGTTGGTAAGCCACGGTGAGCTGATGTCGACCCTGCTGTTCGTGGAAGTGCTGCGTGAGCGTCAGGTCAATGCCGAATGGTTTGATGTGCGTAAAGTGATGCGCACCAGCGACCGTTTTGGTCGTGCTGAGCCTGATGTTGCCACGCTGAAAGAGCTGTCCACCGCGCAACTGGCTCCACGTGTTGCAGAAGCACTGGTCGTTACTCAGGGCTTTATTGGTAGCGAAGGTAAAGGGCGCACCACCACGCTGGGACGTGGCGGCAGCGACTATACCGCAGCACTATTGGGAGAAGCTCTGCAGGCATCGCGTGTGGATATCTGGACCGACGTGGCCGGTATCTACACCACCGATCCACGCGTGGTGCCCACCGCGAAACGCATCGAAGAGATCACCTTCGAGGAAGCGGCGGAAATGGCGATCTTCGGCGCGAAAGTGCTGCATCCAGCGACCTTGCTGCCAGCTGTGCGCAGTGACATTCCGGTGTTCGTCGGTTCGAGCAAAGATCCGGCTGCAGGTGGCACGCGCGTGTGCAATGAAACCCAGAATCCACCGCTGTTCCGCGCGCTGGCACTGCGTCGTAAGCAAACGCTGATGACGCTGCACAGCCTGAACATGCTGCACGCGCACGGCTTCCTGGCTGAAGTGTTCGCGATTCTGGCTCGCCATAACATCTCCGTCGATCTGGTCACCACGTCAGAAGTGAGCGTGGCGCTGACGCTGGATACCACCGGTTCTTCGACCACCGGTGAAAGCTTGTTGACGCAAGCACTGCTGACTGAGCTCTCTTCACTGTGCCGCGTGGAAGTGGAAGAGAACCTGGCGCTGGTGGCGATTATCGGCAACAACCTGTCGAAAGCCTGCGGCGTTGGCAAAGAGGTGTTTGGTGCCCTTGAGCCGTTTAATCTGCGCATGATTTGCTACGGTGCCAGCAGCTATAACCTGTGCTTCCTGGTACCAACGCCAGACGCAGAAGAAGTGGTGCGCGCGCTGCATAAGAACTTGTTTGGCAGTTAATCCAGACATGCTGAAAACGAGCCGGACATCGTCCGGCTTTTTTATTTCTTTAACAGGCTACAGGCGTGCGATATCTCGTCCACCGCCTTAAAAGCAGCGGATATCATTGCCGTTTTCCCTGCTTTGCCGCAGACGATCCGCATTTTATCCTGCCAGCGACTTCCCGCCTTACGTCACGATAATGAAATGTTATGATCCCGCGTCCGTCGCTGTGGTCGTTCCCCGCGCGGCACTTCATCTGTGGCATATGAAATAAATTAAAAAATATCTAAGGAAGTCTCTCCATGCTCGCCAAATTAACCCGCCTGTTCCCGCTCTGGGCCGTGCTGCTCTCGGTCGCGGCGTATTACTCACCCTCGACGTTTCTCGGTATTGGGCCGTGGGTCACTTACCTGCTAATGCTGATCATGTTCGGCATGGGCGTCACTCTGAATATTGATGATTTCAAACGTGTGCTGACGCGTCCGGCACCGGTTATTGCCGGCACCTTTTTGCACTATCTGGTGATGCCACTCGCCGCCTGGGGCCTGGCTAAGCTATTCCACATGCCGCCGGACCTTTCAGCCGGGATGATCCTGGTGGGCAGCGTGGCCAGCGGTACCGCGTCCAACGTGATGATCTATCTGGCGAAGGGCGATGTGGCCCTGTCCGTGACCATCTCTTCAGTGTCTGCGCTGGTGGGTGTGTTCGCCACGCCGCTACTGACGCGCTTCTATGTCGATACTCACATTCAGGTCGATGTGATCGGCATGCTGCTCAGCATTATTAAAATCGTGGTTATCCCGATTGGTCTGGGTCTGATCATCCACCACTCAATGAACAGCGTGGTGCGCCGTGTTGAGCCCTATCTGCCGGCATTTTCCATGGTCTGCATTCTGCTGATTATCAGCGCAGTGGTAGCGGGTTCTCAGGGCTTTATCGGTTCTGTCGGCCTGGTGGTGATTGCGGCGGTGATCCTGCATAACGCCATCGGCCTGCTGGGCGGTTACTGGGGCGGCAAGCTGTTTGGCTTTGACGAATCCACCTGCCGCACGCTGGCACTGGAAGTGGGTATGCAGAACTCCGGTCTGGCGGCAACGCTGGGCAAACTCTACTTCTCGCCACTGGCCGCTTTGCCGGGTGCGCTGTTCTCGGTGTGGCACAACCTGTCAGGTTCGCTGCTGGCCGGTTACTGGTCGGGCAAACCGATTGAGAAGAAGCAGAAGTAATCCTGCGAGCGGGCGGCCAAAGTGCCGCCCGCTGTCTATTTACTAAAGTTTTAGATAAGCGCGGATCCCATCCAGGAACATCTGCGTTGCCAGCATAATCAAAATCAAGCCCATCAACCGCTCCAGCGCGTTAACGCCTTTGTCGCCCAACAGGCGTAAAAACAGTCCTGACATCAGCAGAATGACCACGGTAACGCCCCAGGCAATCAGCAATGCACCAACCAAATGTGACATCTGATTAGGATATTGATGTGACAGCAGCATCAGCGTGGCTAACAGCGAAGGGCCTGCGACCAGCGGAATCGCCAGCGGCACCAGAAACGGTTCTTCACCTGCAGGTAATCCGCTGGTGCTGGTTTCGCCAGAGGGAAAAATCATGCGAATGGCAATCAGGAACAGGATGATGCCGCCGGAGATCGAGACGGTTTCGGTGCGCAAATTCAGGAACGCCAGAATACGTTCGCCGGTAAACAGGAAAAGCAGCATGATGATCAGTGCGATCAGCATTTCACGTATTAGCACCGCGCGCCGGCGCTTGGGTTCGAGATGCTTAAGCACCGACATAAAAATCGGCAGGTTGCCTAGCGGATCCATAATCAACAGCAGCAATATGGTCGCAGATATCATTTCAGTCATAGGTAATAGCCATCCCTTGTTCCCGTCATTTTTCAACTAAGGTGCGTTGGCGGCGATGGGCTTCCGGAGCGCTGACTCGCGTAGCCGATCGAGATACTCCGAATTTCCGCCTGCCCGTACCTCGATTCATTGAGGGGAGTATTAGTTGTACTGCTGAAAAAGTTGGCGCAATCGAATTAATTCACTTGCCAGAAAGCCTGCATTTTGTAGAGTTGGAGGTCGCAGGTAAACCTGATTATTACGCAGATCAACTGGATATTCCGCTTGGTCTTTTCCTCGCACCACGAAGGGCACAGTGATAACGCCCCGGACGGACAGAAAATGAAGAATGTAGGCTTTATTGGTTGGCGTGGCATGGTCGGCTCTGTGCTGATGTCACGCATGAGTGAAGAACGCGATTTTGATGTGATTAATCCGGTCTTCTTCTCCACGTCTCAGCTTGGTCAGGCAGCACCGACATTCGGCGGCAAGTCGACCGGTGCGCTGCAGGATGCTTTTGATATCGAGGCGCTGAAGGCGCTGGATATTATTATCACCTGCCAGGGCGGTGACTACACCAGTGAAGTTTACCCTAAGCTGCGTGAAAGCGGCTGGCAGGGTTACTGGATTGATGCGGCCTCGACGCTGCGCATGAAAGATGACGCCATCATCATTCTCGATCCGGTTAACCACAATGTGATTCGTCAGGGCCTCGACAACGGTATCAAAACCTTCGTCGGCGGTAACTGTACCGTCAGCCTGATGCTGATGTCACTCGGCGGCCTGTTCGCTAACGATCTGGTGGAGTGGGCCTCTGTCGCTACTTATCAGGCGGCGTCGGGCGGCGGTGCGCGCCATATGCGTGAACTGCTGACCCAGATGGGCATGTTGCACGACCACGTGGCGAAATCCCTGCAGGATCCGGCTTCGGCGATTCTGGATATCGAACGCAGCGTCACCGATTTCACCCGTTCAGGCACTTTGCCGACCGACAACTTCGGCGTACCGCTGGCGGGCAGCCTGATTCCATGGATCGACAAGCAGCTGGATAATGGCCAGAGCCGCGAAGAGTGGAAAGGCCAGGCAGAAACCAACAAGATTCTGCGCACCAGCAGCGTGATCCCAGTGGATGGTCTGTGTGTGCGCGTCGGTGCACTGCGCTGCCACAGCCAGGCATTCACCCTGAAGCTGAAAAAAGATATCCCGCTGAACGAAATCGAACAGCTGCTGGCTTCTCATAACGAGTGGGTGAAAGTGGTGCCAAATGACCGCGAAATCACCATGCGTGAACTGACCCCTGCAGCGGTGACCGGTACGCTGACCACGCCAGTGGGCCGTCTGCGCAAACTGAACATGGGGCCGGAATACCTTTCCGCCTTTACCGTGGGTGACCAATTGTTGTGGGGCGCGGCTGAACCGCTACGCCGCATGTTGCGTTTGCTGATCGACTAAGCGCAGCGACAAAGCAGACAGGCCGTGATTTCCCGGCCTTTTTTATGCCAACCAGGTTGCAAAACTTAACCCAAATTGCGCCTGACAAGTGATCCGCTTCCCCTTTTTGCTTGCCCGACAAGATTTTTTTGCTTTCCCCCCTGGCTTCTGCCAGCCCCAAGCTATGATTTAACAGTGATGTGCCGGTTGTTTACTGTTTTTGCTTTCCGAACTGAATGGTTGTTGTACACGGCAAAGATCTTCTCCCATGGACGGTGTCCTCTCTTGCTGATGTACGTATGGCTCAATGAAAAGCAGCGCACCAGAGGCGGCATTGTTGTCCACTCCGGTCGCCTGCGCAAAATCATAGGAAGAAAGTCATGTCAGAGCTTCCCGATCGCCAGGCGATCAATGCCCTTTTTGCCGGGAATTATGCCGATCCCTTCTCTTTTTTGGGGATGCACCAAACTGTCGAAGGCCTTGAAGTGCGCGCGCTGCTGCCCGATGCCTCCGAAGTCTGGGTGATTGAAACCAACACCGGACGCAAATGCGCGCAGCTTAAATGCCTCGATTCACGCGGCTTCTTCTGCGGTGTGATCCCACGCCGTAAAAACCTGTTTCGCTATCAGCTGGCGGTCACCTGGCACGGCCAGCAAAACCTGATCGATGATGCCTATCGCTTCGGTCCTCTACTGGCCGAAATGGATGCCTGGCTGCTCGGCGAAGGCACGCATCTGCGCCCGTATGAAACGTTAGGTGCACATAACGCCACCATCGATGGCGTCAGCGGCACCCGTTTCTCGGTGTGGGCACCGAACGCACGTCGCGTCTCTGTGGTAGGCGAATTCAATTTCTGGGACGGTCGTCGTCACCCGATGCGCTTCCGCCGTGAGCTGGGTATCTGGGAGCTGTTTGTGCCGGGCGCGGTGAATGGCCAGCTGTACAAATATGAAATTATTGATGCGTCAGGGCAGATGCGCATCAAAGCCGACCCGTTTGCCTTTGAAGCACAGATGCGCCCGCAAACCGCCTCAATGATCTGCGGTTTACCGCCGAAGGTGGAGATGCAGCCGCAGCGCAAAGCCGCCAATGCTTTTGATCAGCCGATCTCGATTTACGAAGTGCATCTGGGATCCTGGCGCCGCCACACCGACAACAACTTCTGGCTGAGCTACAAAGAGCTGGCCGAACAGCTGGTGCCTTACGTCAAAGAGATGGGCTTCACCCACATTGAACTGCTGCCGATCAACGAACATCCGTTTGATGGCAGCTGGGGCTATCAGCCTCTTGGCATGTATGCACCCACGCGCCGCTTTGGTACCCGCGATGAGTTCCGCCACTTTATCGCCGCAGCGCACGATGCCGGCCTTAATGTGTTGCTTGATTGGGTGCCGGGTCACTTTCCCAGTGACGATTTCGGATTGGCGAAATTTGATGGCACCGAACTGTATGAGCACAGCGATCCGCGTGAAGGCTACCATCAGGACTGGAACACACTGATCTACAACTTTGGACGCCGCGAAGTCAGTAACTATCTCTCCGGCAACGCGCTGTATTGGATGGAGCGCTTTGGCATTGATGGCCTGCGTGTGGATGCCGTGGCATCGATGATCTACCGCGATTACAGCCGCAAAGAGGGCGAATGGATCCCTAACCACTTTGGCGGGCGTGAAAATCTTGAAGCGATTTCCTTCCTGCGCCACACCAACCGCACACTGGGCCGTGCGGCACCGGGCACCATCAGCGTGGCAGAAGAGTCCACCGACTATCCGGGTGTGACACGCCCTTCTGAAGATGGCGGCCTCGGCTTCTGGTTCAAATGGAACCTCGGCTGGATGCACGACACGCTCGACTACATGAAACTCGATCCGGTGCACCGTCGCTATCATCACAACCTGATGACGTTTGGCATGCTTTATAACTACACCGAAAACTTCGTGCTGCCGCTGTCGCACGATGAAGTGGTGCACGGTAAACGCTCGATTCTTGATCGCATGCCCGGCGATGCGTGGCAAAAGTTTGCCAACCTGCGTGCCTATTACGGCTGGATGTGGGGCTTCCCCGGTAAAAAGCTGCAGTTTATGGGCAACGAGTTTGCGCAAGGGCGTGAGTGGAACCACGATTCGAGCCTCGACTGGCATCTGCTGGAGGGCGAAGACAACTGGCACAACGGCGTACAGCGTCTGGTGCGCGATCTCAACCACAGCTACAAACACTTCACGCCATTACATCAACTTGATTTCGATGCGCAGGGCTTTGAATGGCTGGTGGTCGACGATCATGAAAACTCGGTGTTTGTGTTTGTGCGCCGCGATCGTGACGGCAATGAAATCATCGTTGCCAGTAACTTCACGCCGGTGGCGCGCCACGACTACCGCTTTGGCGTCAATCAACAAGGCGGCTGGCGTGAGGTGCTGAACACCGATCAGCAGGATTATCACGGCAGTAATATCCGCAATCACGGCATCGTGCATACCGATAACATTGAGAGCCACGGTCGGGCGCAATCCCTGAGCCTGACCTTGCCGCCGCTGGCCACGATTTGGCTGGTGCGGGAGGGCGACTGATGCTGGAGCCCGGGCAGCCAACGCCGTTGGGCGCCCATTACGATGGGCGCGGCGTTAACTTCACGCTGTTTTCCCGCCATGCCGAGCAGGTGGAGCTGTGCCTGTTTGACGCGCACGGCGTTGAGCGTCGCTTTACGCTACCCGCGCGCAGTGGGGATATCTGGCACGGCTATTTTTCGGCATTAAAGCCCGGCCAGCGTTACGGCTATCGCGTCCACGGTCCGTGGGCACCACAGCAAGGTCATCGTTTTAACCCCGCCAAACTGCTGGTGGATCCCTGCGCGAAAGCGGTGGTGGGGGATATTCCCGACGATCCGCGTTTTAGCGGTGGTGAGCAGCAGCCGGATGAGCAGGATAACGCCGCCATTGCGCCCAAATCACTGGTGATCGCTGAAGATTTTGACTGGGATGATGAGAAACCACTGCGTACGCCGTGGGGCAAGACGGTGGTGTATGAGGCGCACGTGCGTGGCTTAACCCGGCAACATCCGGAAATTCCGGAAAGGCTGCGCGGGACTTATGCGGCACTGGGCCATCCTGCTATGGTGAAGTACTTACGCCATCTCGGCATCACCGCGCTGGAACTGCTGCCGATAGCGCACTTCGCCAGCGAGCCGCGTCTGCTACGACTCGGGCTGAGCAATTACTGGGGTTACAACCCGTTCGCGCTGTGGGCGGTGGATCCGCGCTATGCCTCCGGCGAGCAGGGTTTAACGCCCTTGCAGGAGTTTCAGCAGGCGGTGAAAGCGCTGCATGCGGCGGGTATCGAAGTGATCCTTGATGTGGTGTTCAACCACACTGCCGAGTTGGAAGAGATTGGCCCCAACATTTCACTGCGCGGCGTGGATAACGCCAGCTATTACTGGCTCGACGCGCAGGGTGAATATCAAAACTGGACCGGCTGCGGCAATACGCTCAATCTCAGCGATCCGCAGGTGATGGAATGGGCATTAGAAGCGCTGCGCTATTGGGTGCGGGACTGCCATATCGATGGCTTACGTTTTGACCTCGCCAGCGTGCTGGGTCGTACGCCGGACTATCGGCAGGATGCGCCGCTGTTCATCGCCATTAAAGCCTGTCCGGTGCTGTCACAGGTCAAATTGATTGCTGAACCGTGGGATATCGGCCCCGGCGGCTATCAGGTGGGCAATTTTCCCGAAGGATTCGCGGAATGGAATGACCATTTCCGCGATGCCGCGCGCCGTTACTGGCTGCACGGCCAGCTCAATAATGGCGAATTTGCCCGGCGGTTTGCCGCCTCCAGCGATGTGTTTCAGCGAGAGGGACGCTTGCCGCACGCCAGTATCAATCTGATCACCGCGCATGACGGTTTTACGCTGCGCGACGTGGTGAGCTTCAACAATAAACACAATCAGGCCAACGGCGAAGACAATCGTGACGGCAGTAGCAGCAACTTCAGCCACAACCATGGCAAAGAGGGGCTACAGGTCAATTTCGATATTGTCGAACGTCGTCGGCGTAGCGTGCATGCTCTGCTGACCACGCTGCTGTTGGCGCAAGGTACACCGATGCTGCTGGCCGGGGACGAACGCGGTCACAGCCAGCACGGTAACAATAACGCGTACTGTCAGGACAACCCACTCACATGGTTGCACTGGCATCAGGATGATTTTGGACTGGTCGACTTCACTGCCGCGTTAATCCGGCTGCGTCAGCGCATTCCTGCACTGACAGCGGATCGCTGGTGGCAGGAGGGCGATGGCAATGTGCAGTGGTTCAATGCCAGCGGCAAACCACTGGGAAATGAGGAGTGGGAACAGGGGGCGCACAGAATGCAGATCCTGCTCTCCAGCCGCTGGTTAATAACAATCAACGCCACGGAATCGGTGAGTGACCTTGCCTTACCAGACGGAGAGTGGCGTGCCATTCCTCCTTTCGCCGGGGAAGATAACCCCATCCTGACAACTGTCTGGCACGGGCCCGCACACGGCGTGTGTGTGTTCCTAAAGCAATCATAAGGAGTCAGACATGGTTAAGTTAGATAGAACAGATCCACTGATGCTGGCGCGCCAGCTCCCTACACAAACGGTGGCGTTGATCCTTGCTGGCGGGCGCGGTACGCGTCTGAAAGATCTCACCGCGAAACGTGCCAAACCTGCCGTTCATTTCGGCGGCAAGTTCCGCATCATCGACTTTGCGCTGTCGAATTGTATCAATTCGGGTATTCGGCGCATCGGCGTGATTACCCAATATCAGTCGCATACGTTAACGCAGCACATCCAGCGTGGCTGGTCGTTATTCAACGAAGAGATGAATGAATTTGTCGATTTGCTGCCGGCGCAGCAGCGTGCATCCACCGAGCATTGGTATCGCGGTACCGCCGATGCAGTTTCGCAGAACCTCGACATCATTCGCCGCTATCGAGCGCAATACATCGTGATTCTCGCCGGGGATCATATCTACAAAATGGATTACTCGCGGATGTTGCTCGATCACGCTGAACGTGGCGCGAAGTGCACCATCGCCTGCTTACCGGTGCCGCTCGACGAAGCCACGGCGTTTGGTGTGATGGCGGTGGATGCGGACAACAACGTGGTGGATTTTGTGGAAAAACCGCCGAAGCCACCGTCAATGCCGGGCGATGACACCAAAGCGTTAGCCAGTATGGGGATCTACGTGTTCAACGCTGATTACCTCTACCAGCTATTGGAAGAGGATTTGCTAATCCCTGAATCGAGCCACGATTTCGGCAAGGATTTGCTGCCAAAAATTGTCGCCAGCGGTGAAGCCTACGCGCACTCCTTTACGTTGTCGTGCGTACAGAACGATGAAAACGCCGAGCCTTACTGGCGTGACGTCGGAACGCTGGAAGCTTACTGGCGCGCTAATCTCGATCTGGCCTCGGTCACGCCGGAACTGGATATGTACGACCACGACTGGCCAATCCGTACGCATATGGAACCCTTGCCGCCCGCCAAATTTGTGCAGGATCGCTCGGGCAGCCATGGCATGACGATGAATTCACTGGTTTCCGGCGGCTGCATTATCTCCGGTTCCGTGGTGGTGAATTCGGTGTTGTTCCCACGCGTGCGCATTAACTCGTTTTGCAATATCGATTCATCGGTGCTGTTACCGGATGTGGTGATCAATCGTTCCTGTCGTCTACGCCGTTGCGTGATTGATCGCGCCTGCGTGATTCCGGAAGGCATGGTGATTGGTGAAAACCCTGATGAAGACAGCCGCCGTTTTTACCGTTCAGAAGAAGGCATCGTTTTGGTGACGCGCGCCATGCTGGCCAAATTGGCTGGCTGACCACGAATGCAACGAGCAAGCACATAATCGCCGCGGGGAACGCGCGCGATAACACAATAGGGGTCCAGGATGCAGGTTTTACATGTCTGTTCAGAACTTTTCCCGCTGCTGAAAACCGGCGGGTTGGCTGATGTCGTCGGCGCATTGCCTCAGGCTCAGATTGCGGGTGGTACGGATGCGCGGGTATTGCTTCCCGCGTATCCGGATTTGCGTAAAGGGATTCCTGACACCGAGATCGTTGCGGAATTGCATACTTTTGCTGGCCCGGTCCGTTTATTATTTGGACAATTCAATGGCGTTGGCATTTATTTAATTGATGCGCCGGGATTGTATGAGCGTCCCGGCAGCCCTTATCACGACACATCGCAGTTTGCCTACGTGGATAACTATCTGCGTTTTGCGCTGCTGGGCTGGATGGGTGCCGAGCTGGCCAGCGGGTTGGATACCTACTGGCAACCCGATGTGGTGCACGCGCATGACTGGCACGCAGGGTTAACCTGTGCTTACATCGCGGCCCGTGGACACCCGGCAAAAACGGTGTTTACCGTGCACAACCTCGCGTATCAGGGGCTGTTCAATGCGCGTCATCTGGATGAAATCCAGATCCCGCGCAGTTTCTTCGCCATGCATGGCCTGGAGTTCTACGGACAAATTTCGTACCTCAAGGCGGGATTATTTTATGCCGATCATATAACCGCAGTCAGCCCGACGTATGCTCTGGAAATCACCCGGCCAGAATTCGGTTATGGCATGGAATCCTTGCTGGAGCAGCGGCTCAAAGAGGGCCGGCTGAGTGGCATCCTGAATGGCGTTGACCCGGGCATTTGGGACCCGGCGCACGACCTGCTGCTGACGGCGCGTTACGACCGGGAAACGCTGGAGAGCAAAGCGGAGAACAAGCGCCAACTACAGATCGCCATGGGCCTGAAGGTGGATGACAAAGTGCCGGTATTTTGTGTCATCAGCCGTTTGACCAAACAGAAAGGGCTGGATCTGGTGCTGGAAGCGTTACCGGGGCTATTGGCGCAAGGCGGGCAGCTGGTGCTGTTGGGCCAGGGCGATGCAGAGTTACAACAAGGTTTCCTCGCTGCGGCGGCGGAACATCCAGGCAGCGTCGGCGTACAGATCGGTTATCACGAAGCCTTCTCACACCGCATTGTCGGTGGCGCCGATGTGATTATGGTGCCGAGCCGTTTTGAACCGTGCGGCTTAACTCAGTTGTACGGTTTGAAATATGGCACATTGCCGTTAGTGCGCCGCACCGGCGGGCTGGCAGATACCGTGCAGGACAGTTCGCTGGAGAACCTCGCTGACGGGGTCGCAAGCGGTTTCAGTTTTGAAGACAGTAACGCCTGGTCGCTGCTGCGGGCGATTCGACGTGCTTTTGTCCTCTGGTCCCGTCCTTCTCTCTGGCGCTACGTTCAGCGGCAGGCGATGGGGATGGATTTTAGTTGGCAGGTGGCCGCACAAGCCTACCGCGATCTTTATCAACGTTTGCTGTAATCAGAGATTGGGATACTGGATATGAATGCACCTTTCACCTATGCCTCACCCACGCTTACGGTTGACGCACTGAAGCACTCAATCGCCTATAAACTGATGTTTACTATTGGTAAAGACCCGTCGATCGCCAATCACCATGAGTGGCTTAACGCCGCCTTGCTGGCGGTGCGCGATCGCATGGTAGAACGTTGGTTGCGCTCCAGCCGTGCGCAGCTGTCGCAGGATGTGCGTCAGGTTTACTACCTGTCGATGGAGTTCCTGATGGGACGCACGCTGGGCAATGCATTGCTGGCGATGGGTATCTATGACGATCTCAATCAGGCGCTGGAGGAGATGGGGCTAGACCTTAGCGAACTGATGGACGAAGAGAACGACCCGGGGCTCGGCAATGGCGGCCTGGGTCGTTTAGCGGCGTGTTTCCTTGACTCGCTCGCCACCCTCGGTTTGCCGGGACGCGGTTACGGCATTCGCTACGATTACGGCATGTTCAAGCAGAATATTGTCGACGGTCAGCAGCGTGAATCGCCGGATTACTGGCTGGAATACGGCAATCCGTGGGAGTTCCAGCGCTTTAACACGCGCTACAAAGTGCGTTTCGGTGGCCGTCTGCAGCATGAAGGTGCGCGCGTTCGTTGGCTGGAAACCGAAGAGATTATCGCGGCGGCTTACGATCAAATCATTCCGGGTTTCGATACCGATGCCACCAACACGCTGCGCTTGTGGAGCGCGCAGGCCAGCAATGAGATCAACCTCGGCAAGTTTAACCAGGGGGATTACTTTGCGGCGGTGGAAGATAAAAACCATTCAGAGAACGTATCGCGCGTGCTCTATCCGGATGACTCCACCGATTCAGGCCGTGAACTGCGTTTGCGTCAGGAGTATTTCCTCGTCTCCGCCACGGTGCAGGATATTTTGAATCGCCACTGGCAAATGCATGAAACCTGGGACAACCTGGCGGATAAAATTGCTATCCATCTCAATGACACCCACCCGGTTTTAGCCATCCCTGAATTGATGCGCTTGTTGATCGACGATCACAAGTTCAGCTGGGATGACGCTTTTGAGGTCACTTGCCAGGTGTTCTCGTACACCAACCACACATTGATGAGTGAAGCGCTGGAAACCTGGCCGGTGGATATGTTCGGCAAGATCCTGCCGCGCCACCTCAGCATTGTGTTTGAAATCAACGATTACTTCCTGAAAACCATCCAGGAATACTATCCGGATGATTGGGATTTGATGTCACGCATCTCGATCATCGACGAAAACAACGGCCGCAAGGTGCGCATGGCGTGGCTGGCGGTGGTGGTCAGCCACAAGGTGAATGGCGTTTCAGAGCTGCACTCCAATCTGATGGTGCAGTCGCTGTTTGCTGATTTCGCGCGCCTGTTCCCGGGGCGTTTCTGTAATAAAACCAACGGCGTGACGCCGCGTCGCTGGCTGGCGCTGGCCAACCCGGCGCTTTCTGATGTGCTGGATGAGACGATTGGTCGCACCTGGCGAACCGACCTCAGTCAGCTGAGCGATCTGACGCCACACATCGATTATCCGGCCTTTATCGAGCAAATTTCCGACGCCAAATTCGCCAACAAAAAACGTCTGGCGGATTGGGTGGCGAAGAACATGGATATTGTGCTGGATCCGCATGCGCTGTTCGATGTGCAGATCAAACGTATCCATGAATATAAGCGTCAGCTGCTTAACGTGCTGCACGTCATCACCCGTTATAACCGCATCAAAGCCGATCCCACCGCGGATTGGGTGCCGCGCGTGAATATCTTCGCCGGTAAAGCGGCGTCGGCCTATTACGTGGCGAAGCACATCATCCATCTGATCAACGATGTTGCCAACGTGATCAACAACGATCCGCAGGTGAAGAACAAGCTGAAGGTGGTGTTTATTCCTAACTACAGCGTGAGCCTGGCGCAGATCATTATTCCGGCGGCGGATCTGTCCGAGCAGATCTCTACGGCAGGCACCGAGGCGTCCGGCACCAGTAACATGAAGTTTGCCCTCAATGGCGCGTTGACCATCGGTACGCTGGATGGTGCGAACGTCGAGATGCGCGAGCATGTGGGTGCGGAAAATATCTTTATCTTCGGCAACACCACGCCGCAGGTCGAGCAGCTGCGCAAGGATGGCTACAACCCGCGTAAATATTATGAGGAAGATGCCGAGCTGCACCAGGCGCTAACGCAAATTGCTAGCGGTGCATTCAGCCCGGGAGAGCCAGGTCGCTATCGCAATCTGTTTGATGCGCTGGTGAACTTCGGCGATCACTATCAACTGCTGGCCGATTATCGCAGCTATGTGGATGCGCAGGATAAGGTGGACAAGCTTTATCGTCAGCCGGATGAGTGGCAGCGCCGTGCGGCATTGAATATCGCCAACATGGGCTACTTCTCAGCAGACAGGACGATCCAGGAGTACGCGGACGAGATTTGGCATATTTCGCCGGTGAGATTGTAAGGTATGAAATGGGTCGCCATTAAAGGCGACCCTGAACGCAATGGATGAGATTTTCGAAGGGTGCGCTTTTATACGCACCTATAAAGCATTACTTGAGAGTGATGCTTTTCACGATCGCATCAGCATCGCTCTGCGCCTGCTGCTGATTGTCGGCTGGAAGAGTGATCTGCAGTGTCAGCAGTTTGCCATCCACTTTTGCCAGAATCACGGAAGACCATGAGGTTTGGTTGTTGGCCGAAATCACGGTATCCAACTGCTGAGCTGGCTGATCTTTCAGCATCACCGCTTTGTTAGAAACGACCTGCAACTGCGGATCGCGACCGCGCTGCTGCTGTTCCAGACGCTGTGACAAGGCATCCAGCGCTTCGTTGGTCGGATCGCCCGCAATCACAATAATTGCGCGCTGGCCGGTTTCATCGGCGTACACATGCATATTGGTAGATTCAGAACCGAGTTTACCGCTTTTATCAGACATGCCCGCCGGCAGACTGAAGCTCAGCTTGCCGTCCATCAGGTTCACCGTCTGGGCTGACTGGCTGGCGCTGGCACCGTTGCTGCCTGCCGCCGCATCTTCTTTCTTCTGATCACAGGCCGCAAGACCTAACACCAACAAACCAATACCCGCATATTTCACTAAGTTACGCATTCTTTTCCCTTTGATGATTCCAGTCAGGTGCTTTCTACCCGGTATAAAAACGGAATCGGCGGTCAAAAGCAACCGCCGGTTTGTCAGGAAATCTTAGCGCGCTGCGGCGTTTCGTCTATGTGCAATTAGCCGAAATTGATCTGACGCTGTGTCGAGCGCTCTGCCAGACGTTTTAGCAGGCTGTTCAGCAACACACCGTAAGCAGGCAGGAAGAAAATCATGCAGATCAGCACTTTGAAGCTGTAATCCACCAGTGCGATCTCCACCCAATGCGCGGCCATGAACGGGTCCGGGCTCTTGTAGAAGGCGATGAAAAAGAAGGCCAGCGTATCGCTGATATTGCCGAGGAACATGGCTGCAGCAGGGGCGATCCACCACTGCGGTAAACGACGCAAACGGTTAAAAACGTGGACATCCAGAATCTGACCGAGCGCATAGGCCATAAAGCTGGCACTGGCGATACGTGCGACAAACAGATTCACCTGTTCCAGCGATGCCCATCCTTGCCATTCGCCCTGGTAAAACACACAGGACACCACGTAAGAGATAAACAGCGCCGGGATCATCACCGCCAAAATAATACGACGGGCTAACGGCGCGCCAAAGATGCGCACGGTGAGATCGGTAGCGAGGAAGATAAATGGAAAGCTAAAGGCACCCCAGGTGGTGTGGAAGCCGAAGATGGAAACCGGCAGCTGGACCAGATAGTTACTGGACGTGATCACCAGCAGATGGAATAGGGAAAGCCAAAACAGCGCATGCATGCGCTGACGTGCAGAGAAATCAATCATGTGAGACCTTTTTGAGTAATGGGGTGAGGGAACCCAACAATCCTCTTCATACTTCGCGTTGTCGCTTCGTTGGCTAAGTTCGCGTACCCCAGCCACTTACTTATGTAAGCTCCTGGGGATACACGCACTTGCCGCCTTGCTAAAACGCGAATTATTTCGAGGATTAAGCAATTTGGTAAAAAAACGGCGGCATCTTAGCGCGTTGCGCAAATAATGCAATGGTTAATTTTAACGCAATCGTTATCGCCTTGCGCTCTCCATTTAGCGCGCTAGAATGAGCGCCCATCTTGAATGAAGACAGAGAATCATGAGCGATCCCTTTTCTGCGCCGGACCACAAGCTTGATGCCCTTGGCCTGCGCTGCCCTGAGCCGGTAATGATGGTGCGCAAAACCGTGCGCACCATGCAGGCGGGCGAAACCTTACTGATCATTGCCGATGATCCGGCCACCACGCGTGATATTCCCGGTTTTTGCCGCTTTATGGAACATCAGTTGCTGGCACAGCAGACGGAAACGCTGCCGTACCAGTATCTGATTCAGAAGGGCACGGCTTAACGCTGTCGCAGCAATCGCAAAGCGTTGGCTGTGACCAGCGCTGTCGCACCTGAATCTGCCAGCACTGCCAGCCACAGACCGGTGAAACCGAGCAGTGTGGTGACCAGGAAAATGCCTTTCAGCCCCAGCGCTATCGCGATGTTTTGACGGATGATGGCGCGCGTGCGACGGGCCAGTGCGATAGTGCGTGGCATAATTGCCAGACGGTTTTGTGTCAGCGCGGCGTCGGCGGCTTCCAGCGCGACATCGGTGCCGCTGCCCATGGCAATGCCAATCGTGGCCGCTTTCATCGCCGGGGCGTCGTTAATGCCATCGCCTACCATGGCCAGCGGCTGCTGCTCCTCCAGTTTGCGCACCATCTCCACTTTATCGGCAGGCAACAAGCCGGCGCGATAATCGATGTTGAGTTGCGTCGCCATCGACGCCGCTGCACGCGGGTTATCACCGGTCAACATCAGGCTATTAATGCCCAGCGCTTGCAACTGTGCCAGCGCCGTGACGGCTTCCTCGCGTAGCTGATCCTGCAACGCCAGGGTGCCGATGACGGTCTCATCCTGTAACAGCACCACCACGGTTTTACCTTGAGCTTCCCGTTGCGCGATCGCCTGCTGCTGATCGGTCGTGAGCGTGGTGGCATCGCGTGGTGCCAGCAGCTGACAGGTCACGCCATCAATCTGCGCACGGATGCCGCTGCCAGCCAGCGTTTGCTGCTGCCGGGCGCGCGGTAGCCTGAGCTGGCGCTTTTCGGCCTCACGCACGATGGCGATCGCCAATGGATGGCTGGAACCTTGCTCCACTGCCGCCGCAATGCTCAGCAGTGCATTTGCTTCCATCGCACTGAAAGATTCGACCTCGGTCACCTGCGGTTTACCCAGTGTAAGGGTGCCGGTTTTATCGAATGCGATGGTCTGGATACGGCTGAGACGTTCCAACGCGGCGCCACCTTTGATCAGAGCGCCCTGTCGTGCGGCCGCCGCTAAGCCAGAGGTGATTGCAGCGGGGGTAGAAATCACCAGCGCACAAGGGCAACCAATTAACAGCAGCGTCAGGCCTTTATAAATCCACGGCAACCACGCTGCCCCCGCTAACAGTGGCGGCAGCACCATCACGAACAGCGCCAGCAGCATAATGGCAGGCGTATAAATGCGGCTGAAGCGATCGATAAAGCGCTCAACCGGTGCACGGTGGCTTTCAGCTTCTTCGATGAGCTGTAGGATGCGATCAATCGCGCTCTGGCCAGGTTCGGAGATGACTTTCAGCGTGACCAGGCGATCCACGCTAGTGGCGCCCGCCATCACCGTTTCGCCCGGCTGACGGGCAACCGGCACGGACTCGCCCGTCAGCGCACTTTCATCAAAACTGGCGCTCTGGTTTAGCAGCTCGCCATCGGCCGGCAAACGACCGCCAGCCGCGACTTCAATCGTATCGCCAGGATGCAAGTCAGCCAGCGCCACCTGCTCGCGCTGCGTGCCTTTCAAACGCGTAGCAGTATCGGGGCGCAGTGCCATTAACGCCGTCACACCGCGTCGTGCGCGAGAAGCTGCAAATGACTCCAGCCTTTCACCCAGTTGGAACAGCAACAGCACCATCGCGGCTTCAGCATGTGCGCCAATCACCAACGCACCGGTGGCGGCAAGGGTCATCAGGGTTTCGATACTGAAGGGTGAACCGCCTCGCAGCAGTTTCCACGCGCTGAATGCAATCGGAGCCAGGCCGATCAGCGTGGTCATCACAAACAGGCGATCGCCCCATACCGGAGAAACCTGGCTCAGCAGCCAACTGGCAAGCATCAGCAGCGCCAGTAACAGCAAACCGGCATTTTCCTGCCAGCGGCGTTGCGGTTCGGGCTGAGATTGCGGATCGTTTGAGGTCAGGGTAAAACCGACATTTTTGACGGCCTGTTCGATGGCCGGGCGAATATCCTGGTCGGCATCCACCACCAGTTTTTCACTGGCAAAAATCACGCGAGCGGTGCGCACCTGCGCCAGCTGTTGTACAGCACTTTCAATTTTTCGCGCGCAGCTGGGGCAATCCATTCCGGCAATCTGCCAGCGGAATTGATGAGATGTGGATGAGGGCCTGTCGCTTTCGGCGTCGCTTTCGCCGCCGGGACTGCCGCTGTCGTTGTCACAGCGACCGCAACCACTTTCTGGTGTGGCGGGGAGGGCGGCTGAGATTTTCAGCGTCGTAGGTGAAACACTGCGAATGGCGCACAGCGGCTGGGTTTTGCTGTGGGATTTTCCACAACGGCATGAATGAGAATGGGCGTGCATAGAGCCTCCGGTATCAATGCGGGCCACTGCCCGCATCCCGAATGCTACACTCTGGAGTCAACTCCAGAGTCAAGCAAAAGGTCATCTTTTCTTCAATACAGCCACAGCGAACGCACAATCATAAAGTGGCCGGCGAAATAGCAAGCGGCAACAATGGCGCTATCGGCACTGAAACGGCGGCGATAATGGGTGATAAACCAGATAATGTTGCCTAATAGCAGCAGTCCGGCGCCAACCAATAGTGAGAAGCTGTAATCCGTCGGGCGGAAGAAGTAATTCTCTGCCGCCATCCAGTTCATCACCAGCGTCATCCCAATTAGGGTACAGATCGGCCAGCGCAAATCCTCCAGCTTCGACCAGATAATGCCAATCACCACCACCCCAATCACCAGCAGCGTGACCGGAATCGGCCAGAAGAAACTCATGGTCATGTGGGCAGCAAAGCTGATGGTGTAGAGCAGATGTGACAGGAAGAATGCACCCAGCGCATAGAGCATTTGCTGGCGAGGCAGTAACGTCAGTGCATCGCCGACCAGAGTGGCAACCAGGCCAGCCAGAATCAGGTAATCGGTGGTATTGAGCGTGGGCGCTTGCCAGGCCCAGGCGACCAGCAACAGCAAGGTAACAGGTTTGAACAGCCAGCGTTGCCACTGCGGGCCACGGTATGACGCATCAACGTACAGCCAACCGGAAAAAAGTACGGCAAGGAAAGACCAAAGCATGTTTTCTCCCTTTTCTGAACGCGACGTCCAGAGTCATGAATTTTCCCAAAATCGCGATCTCAGTGTAAGTTACCGGCGACGAATGTGACAATCGGTCAACTCTGGTTGTATGCTTTGTCGTCTTTTTACTGTTCCGACACTAACGCAAAGCGCGAGAGAAATCATGAGCAAACCACCGCTAATCTTTTTCATCGTTCTGGCGATTATTGCCGTATTGGCGACCCGTCAGTTTATTAAGCAACGCCGTGAAACCGCGGTAAATGATGCTTCACCGATTCGCTCACTGAGCGTAGAAGTGAAAACCAAACGTGAATTTCCTTCCCCCAATCGCCGTTCGCGCCAGCGTGAAGAGATTGTGGCTGAAGATATGAAGTACGAAGCCTGGTTTCATCCACTCAATGGGGCGAGTGATATTAAGGTGGTGGTGAGCGCCGATGACTATCATCATATCGATAAGGGCGCGAAGGGAGAGTTGAAAATGCAGGGCAGTCGCTTTGTCAGTTTCACGCCTGCGCAATAAAACGGGCCGCTGCAGCGGCCCGTATCGTTACATCTTCGGGTAATGCTTTTTCTGCCACGCCAGCAGTTCAAACACACCAAAAAAGAAAATCTTCGCTTGCGTGACGCCACTGAGTTTTGGCGCCTCTTTCGGCTGAGTCGCGCGCAGCAGAACCAGCTGCAAGCCGTGCATGATCACCATGAAGAACAGCGCCACATGCACAAAGTAGCGCAGCGGTGTCGGGAAAGGATGCACCAGATTGAGCAGCAGAAATGCCCAGACGCAAATCATCAGTAATCGTCCCAGATTAAGCCACATCGTGCGTCTCCTGTTGGCGTTGATAAAGGCGATATGCCACCTGACCGGCAATTTTTTCGCGGTACAAGTCCCAGTTAGCGGGCGCCACAGGCGTGCCGTGCTCCACTTCGCTTTCGACGTAAATCAGTGCGTTCTCCGCCAGCCAGCCGTTGTTTTCCAGCAGCGTCAGCGTCTCCAGCAGTAATCCTTTACGGAATGGTGGATCAACAAACACCACATCGAACGGCTCTCCGGGTTGGCTCAACCACTGTAGCGTATTGGTCTGCACGACGTTGCCTTGCGTCGCACGCAGGGTTTGCAGATTCTGCGACAGCTGCTGGGCAACGGAACGTTCCATCTCAAGCAGCGTAGCAGACGCCGCATAGCGTGACAGTGCTTCCAGCCCGAGCGCACCGCTACCGGCGAAGCAATCGAGACAACGCGCTTCCTGAATATCCGGCGCTAACCAGTTAAACAGGGTTTCACGCACGCGATCGGTGGTCGGGCGCAGGCCTGCGCTATCCGGCACCGGTAATTTGCGGCCGCGCCACTGTCCGCCAATGATACGAATCTGGCCAGCAGCGCCGCTGCTGCGGGGGGATTTACTCATTTTGCTCACAACTCGTCATAATTTGTTGCGTAGTTTAACGGGCGTGGCAGGCAGAAGAAACGTAAAAAAGGGTGCTGTGGTGCGCTGGCTGGAAAGTGTTAGACTACTGAGTTGATATGGGGCGCGTAATTGCCTGATTTTTACGCCGCTCACGAACAAAAAATTGAATTTTTTATCCCCTGGGAACAGCGTGCTACCGGGAATAAGCCATCGAGGAGTGTGGTTACACAATGGCAAAAGAGAAAAAACGTGGCTTTTTTTCCTGGCTAGGCTTTGGCAAAGAAGAAGAGAAGCAGCAGCCTGCGGAAGAGCAGCAACCGGCCGAAGCGGCGCAACAGCCGATCGCTGAAGAGAGCGCGTTAGCAAGCGCCGAAGCGCAGGCGGAAGAGACGGTTGCCGTCTCTGAGCACGTAGCCGAAGAACAACGGGCACAGCCGGAAGCGGTGGTGTCCAAGCCGATCACGGCAATTGAAGAGGAAGTGCTACCGGAGGAGGAAATCCATCCGGACGTAGCACCTGTCGAAGAAGAGCCTCAGGCAGAAGAACTGATTGTTGAAGCGCCTGCTGCGCAGCACGAGCCGGAGATCGAAGAAGCGTCCGTTGCGCCAGTAGTTGCGCAGTACGAGCCGGAAATCGAAGAAGCGGTCGTTGAGCCAGTGATTGCGCAGCATGAGCCAGAGATCGAAGAAGCGGTCGTTGAGCCATTGGTTGGGAAGCATGAGCCAGAGATCGAGGAAGCGGCTGTTGAGCCACTCGTTGCGCAGCATGAGCCGGAAATCGAAGAAGCAGCCGTTGAATCGGAAGACGACGCGTTAAGCGACGAAGAACTTGAAGCCTTGGCGTTGGCCGAAACCTATGCGGAAGACGCTGAAGCCGAAGCGCAGGATACTGTCAGCGATTTACCGCTGGCCGCAGCGCCGCTGATCACGCAGGAGCAGGATCGTCCGACCAAAGAGGGCTTCTTTGCTCGCCTCAAGCGCAGCCTGGTCAAAACCCGAGAAAACCTCGGTTCCGGTTTTGTTAGCCTGTTCCGCGGCAAAAAAATCGATGATGACCTGTTTGAAGAGCTGGAAGAGCAGTTGCTGATTGCTGATGTGGGTGTAGAGACCACGCGCCGCATCATCACCAATCTGACGCAGCAGGCTAACCGCAAGCAGTTGCGTGATGCTGAAGCACTTTACGGCCTGCTGAAAAGTGAAATGGCCGGCATTCTGGAAAAAGTTGATCAGCCACTGGATGTGGGCGGCAAAACGCCGTTTGTTATCCTGATGGTAGGCGTCAACGGCGTGGGTAAAACCACCACTATCGGTAAGCTGGCGCGTCAATATCAGGCTCAGGGAAAATCAGTGATGTTGGCGGCGGGTGATACCTTCCGTGCAGCAGCAGTGGAACAGCTTCAGGTCTGGGGTCAGCGTAACAACATTCCTGTGGTGGCTCAGCATACGGGTGCTGACTCGGCTTCCGTTATCTTCGACGCCATTCAGGCCGCGAAGTCACGCAACGTCGATGTACTCATTGCAGATACCGCTGGTCGCCTGCAGAACAAAGCCCATCTGATGGAAGAGCTGAAAAAAATCACCCGCGTGATGAAAAAGCTGGATGAGGATGCACCACATGAAGTGATGTTAACCCTCGATGCCAGCACCGGGCAAAACGCCGTTAGCCAGGCCAAACTGTTCCATGAAGCGGTGGGACTGACCGGCATCACGCTGACCAAGCTCGACGGCACCGCCAAAGGTGGTGTGATCTTCTCGGTTGCCGATCAGTTTGGTATTCCGATTCGTTATATCGGTGTCGGGGAAGGCATCGAGGATTTACGGCCGTTTAAGGCCGCAGACTTTATTGAGGCACTGTTTGCCCGAGAGGAATGATTGGGATGATTCGCTTTGAAGAGGTCAGTAAAGCATACCTGGGAGGACGTCAGGCGCTGCAGGGAGTGGATTTCCATCTTCGCCCCGGCGAAATGGCATTCCTGACCGGCCACTCCGGTGCAGGGAAAAGTACCTTGCTGAAGCTGATTTGTGGCATTGAGCGCCCGAGCGCCGGGCAAATCTGGTTTAGCGGCCACGATATTTCACGTCTGCGTCGCAGCGAAGTGCCTTTCCTGCGACGTCAGATCGGGATGATTTTCCAGGATCACCACTTGCTGATGGATCGTTCGGTCTATGACAACGTGGCGATTCCACTGATCATTTCCGGCGCCAGTGGTGAAGATATTCGTCGCCGTGTATCGGCAGCGCTGGATAAAGTCGGCTTGCTCGACAAAGCGAAGAGTTATCCGATCCAGCTTTCTGGTGGTGAACAGCAACGTGTCGGCATTGCCCGCGCGGTGGTGAACAAACCTGCGGTGCTGCTGGCGGACGAACCCACCGGTAATCTGGATGATGCCCTGTCAGAAGACATTCTGCGCCTGTTTGAAGAGTTCAATCGTGTTGGTGTGACCGTCTTAATGGCGACGCACGACACCGGGCTGATTGCCCGCCGCAATTACCGCTTGATGACGCTGAATCAGGGACGCCTGCACGGAGGCCATGATGGTCAATAAACGCAATAAGCGCCCAGCGGCGCCGAAGGCGGCGAAGGCGCCTTCAAAAAGTAAGGCGCTGAAAGGCGGCTGGCAGGAGCAGTGGCGCTATGCGCTGCGCGGTACGCTCTCGGATATGTGGCGTCAGCCGCTGGCCACGCTGCTGACCGTGATGGTGATTGCTATCTCGCTGACGCTGCCGAGCGTCTGCTATATGGTGTGGAAAAACGTCAGCCAGGCGGCGACGCAGTGGTATCCGGCACCGCAGTTGACGGTGTATCTGGATAAAGCGCTGGATGATACGGCGGCTGAGAATGTCGCTGCTGAGCTGAAAAAGTTAGATGGCGTGGATAACGTTAACTATCTGACCCGTGAAGAAGCGCTGAATGAGTTCCGCAACTGGTCTGGTTTCGGCGGTTCAATGGACATGCTGGAGCAAAACCCGCTGCCTGCCGTGGCCATCATCACGCCGAAACTGAATTTCCAGAATTCAGACACTATGGCTAACCTGCGCGACCGCGTGTCGAAAGTGCAGGGTGTGGATGAAGTGCGCATGGATGACAGCTGGTTTGCCCGTTTAGCGGCGTTAACCGGGCTGGTAGGGCAAATTGCTTCGATGATTGGTCTGCTGATGGTGGTGGCGGTGTTCCTGGTGATTGGTAACAGCGTGCGCCTGAGCATCTTTGCCCGTCGCGATACCATTAACGTGCAAAAGCTGATTGGTGCCACCGACGGCTTTATCTTGCGTCCGTTCCTGTATGGCGGCGCGCTGTTAGGTTTCAGTGGTGCAGTGCTTTCACTGCTGCTGTCCGAAGTGCTGGTACTGCGTCTGCAATCAGTCGTAGCGCAGGTGGCGACGGTGTTTGGCACCACCTTTGTTCTTGAAGGTTTTTCCTGGGACGAAGGGCTGCTACTGCTGCTCATCGCCGCCATTATTGGCTGGGTTGCCGCATGGTTAGCCACTGTACAACATTTACGCCGATTTACGCCGCAGTAACCAACAGCAACGTTTTTTGATATACTCTTCCTCTGCTGCCGACGATCTGGGAGCAGAGGAATCTTCCTATTTTTCCCGCCGTCATCTGTGTGTAAAATATTCACTGCTAATATTGAACTTGTGGATAACTTTGTCGTCCAAGTAGCACAGATTGCTTTTGGTTTTTTCGCGACGTTGACATAATGTAACGTCTGCGCAAAATACCGCGCAGCAAGTCCATTGAATTTGTGAGGGTTGAATGACCAAAGAAATGCAAACTTTAGCGATTGCGCCTCTGGGTAACCTGGAATCTTATGTCCGGGCTGCCAACAACTGGCCGGTATTAACGGCAGAAGAGGAGAAGGCATTAGCGGAGAAACTGCATTACCAGGGCGATCTGGATGCAGCTAAGACGCTGATCCTGTCTCACCTGCGCTTTGTTGTTCATATTGCTCGTAACTACTCCGGTTACGGCCTGCCACAGGCGGACCTGATTCAGGAAGGTAACATCGGCCTGATGAAGGCGGTGCGTCGCTTCAACCCTGAAGTTGGCGTGCGTCTGGTGTCATTTGCCGTGCACTGGATCAAAGCAGAGATTCACGAATACGTGCTGCGTAACTGGCGTATTGTGAAAGTCGCGACCACGAAAGCCCAGCGCAAGCTGTTCTTTAATCTGCGTAAAAGCAAACAGCGTCTTGGTTGGTTTAATCAGGATGAAGTGGAGATGGTTGCGCGCGAGTTGGGCGTGAGCAGCAAAGATGTCCTCGAGATGGAATCTCGTATGGCCGCGCAGGATATGACTTTCGACATGTCTTCGGATGACGAAGCTGGCGAAGGTAAGCCGATGGCACCGGTACTCTATCTGCAGGATAAAACCTCAGACTTTGCCGACGGCATTGAAGAGGATAACTGGGATGCGCACGCTGCTGATAAGCTGAGCGATGCCATGCTGAGCCTTGATGAGCGCAGCCAGCACATCATCCGCGCCCGTTGGCTGGATGATGAGAATAAAACTACTTTGCAGGAGTTGGCCGACAAATATGGCGTCTCTGCAGAGCGTGTGCGTCAGCTGGAAAAGAACGCCATGAAGAAACTGCGTATGGCGATTGAAGCCTGATAACCATCGGGTGAAAAACGGGGCGACTTTATAGTCGCCCTTTTTATTTGCCCGCAGTCCTTAGCCGCGCAATGTATTGCGCATCAGTCACCAACCCTGGCGCTTCAGGACAGCGCGATAAATCGCGCCGTTACATGTCCGCAATAATTAGCGCACCCAGCCATCGGCCTGCGCGCGAAAACCACAGGCCTGCATAAAGGCCGCGCGCACACTCTGATCGTCGTCGCCGTCATCGGCTACCCACCAATCTGCCAGCGCGCGATTCTGCGCGATAGTCTCTTCCAGCAAATATTGCCCGACTCCACGGCGGCGCGTCACTTCGCGCACGGTGAGGTGTGAAATCTTCCCCTGCGTGCCACAAATCTCCAGCTGCAACCCGCCCAACAGACGATCGTTAAACCTTGCCGCATACAAGCGCTGCGTCTCGCTTAATGCAGCCTCAAGTTGCGAAATATCGATCTGCGACCAGACTTTAGCTAAATCCAACCGATCCTGCGGCGTGAGTGCGGTGATTCGCTGAATAGTGAGCTTCATTACCCTTACCTGTACTGCCAGAAAGGCCATAGTGTAGCGAATTTAGACAGTCAGCGTGCTGTCACTTTTTTGCGATGAAAATAGGTCAAATGCCAGCCACTTTGCCAGGATTGTGGAGGAAGCCATCAATGTTAGCTGAAAAAGCCAGCATAACGCGCTGGCATTTTGGCTAAAAACCGGCCATAAAAACCAGATGATTCTGCTGTGCAACGCGACTAATACTGAACATGTCAGTTGATTTACAGAAGAAAGTTCCTGTTTAATAACCTGAAAAATAAAGCCTTATTACCAATAAATGCCAGAAAAGAGCGCTAACTCATTATTCTTGAATCAGTTTTCCTCTTTGACTGGCAGAAAATAAACCAAACACAACGACACACGACACAACAGATGGGGAAGTTCGCATGAAAATGAGTAAAGGACGCGCATTACTGGCGGGTTGCGTTGCGCTGGCGCTGAGCCACGCGGCACTGGCGAAAGATATCAAGATTGCCATCGTTGGCGCAGCAACTGGTCCGGTTGCACAATACGGTGATATGCAGTTCACCGGTGCAGCGCAAGCCATTAAGGACATCAACGCCAAAGGTGGCGTGAACGGTGACAAACTGGTTGGCGTGGAATATGACGACGCCTGTGACCCGAAACAAGCGGTTGCAGTGGCCAACAAAGTGGTTAACGACGGCATCAAGTATGTGATCGGCCACCTGTGCTCCTCTTCTACTCAGCCTGCTTCCGACATCTATAACGATGAAGGCATTCTGATGATCACCCCAGCGGCAACCGCACCAGAGCTGACCGCGCGTGGCTATGCGGATGTGCTGCGTACTACCGGTCTGGATTCCGATCAGGGTCCAACCGCTGCAACTTACATTCTCAATGAGATCAAACCAAAACGTATCGCTGTGGTGCATGACAAGCAGCAGTACGGTCAGGGACTGGCCGAATCGGTGCAGAAAACCCTGAAAGCCAAAGGCGGCAATGTGGTGCTGTTCGAAGGTATCACCGCGGGCGATAAAGATTTCTCTACGCTGATTGCGCGTCTGAAGAAAGAAAACGTCGATTTCGTTTACTACGGTGGCTACTACCCAGAGCTGGGCCAGATTCTGCGTCAGGCAAAAGCAGCCGGTCTGACTGCTGGCTTCATGGGTCCAGAAGGTGTAGGCAACGCCTCACTGTCTAACATCGCCGGTGATGCATCTGAAGGCCTGTACGTCACCTTGCCGAAACGTTATGACCAGTTGCCAGAGAACAAGGCGATTGTTGAAGCCATCAAAGCTAATACCGCGTCTAACCGTAAAGATCCAACCGGTCCGTTCGTCTGGACCACCTATGCGGCCATTCAGTCGCTGGTGGCCGGTATTGAACGTAGCAAGAGCGCTGAGCCAGATGCCATTGCTAAAAACCTGAAAGAGGGCGCAGCGGTTCCAACGGTGATGGGCAACCTGAACTGGGATCAGAAAGGCGACCTGAAGGGCTTCGAATTTGGTGTCTTCAAATGGCACAAAGACGGTTCCTCTACCGCTGTTAAGTAATTCCCAAGCTTAAATAGATTGGCCCTCTCTTTTGCCGGAGAGGGCTGGGGGAGGGACAGCGCGTACCGTCTTGATGGGATCCCGCGCGCCTGTTCCCTCACCCTAACCCTCTGCCAAAAGGGAGAGGGGATTTTTAGTCCACATGCAGGTCCTCACTATGTCCGAGCAGTTTCTCTATTTCATTCAGCAGATGTTCAACGGGGTCACCCTCGGGAGCACTTACGCGCTGATCGCCATTGGTTACACCATGGTTTACGGCATCATCGGCATGATCAACTTCGCCCATGGCGAGGTGTATATGATCGGCAGTTATGTCTCCTTTATTGTGATTGCCGCCCTGATGATGATGGGTATCGATACCACGTGGCTGATGATTGCCGCCGGGTTCGTGATGGCGGTGATCATCTCCAGCGCCTACGGCTGGAGCATTGAGCGCGTGGCGTATAAACCCGTGCGCTCCTCTAAGCGCTTGATCGCGCTGATTTCGGCTATTGGGATGTCGATCTTTCTGCAGAACTACGTCAGTCTGACGCAAGGTTCGCGCGATCTGGCGTTGCCAAGCCTGATTACCGGCCAGTGGACGCTGGGCGAGAGCAACGGCTTTGCTGCCACGCTCTCCACCATGCAGCTGGTGATTTGGGTCGTGACCTTCCTGTCGATGCTGGCCCTGACGCTGTTTATTCGTTATTCACGTATGGGCCGCGCCTGCCGCGCCTGTGCGGAAGACCTGAAAATGGCCAGTCTGCTGGGGATTAATACTGACCGCGTGATTTCACTGACCTTCATTATTGGTGCGGCGATGGCGGCGGTGGCGGGCGTGCTGCTGGGCCAGTTTTATGGCTCGATCAACCCGTTCATCGGCTTTATGGCCGGGATGAAGGCGTTTACCGCTGCGGTACTGGGCGGCATCGGCAGTATTCCGGGCGCGATGATTGGTGGTCTGGTGCTCGGTATCGCTGAAGCGCTGACCTCGGCGTATCTGTCGACCGAATACAAAGATGTGGTGTCATTCGCACTGCTGATTGTAGTGCTGCTGGTGATGCCGACCGGCATTCTGGGCCGTCCGGAGGTAGAGAAAGTATGAAACGCCTCGGTCTGGTCAACGCCGTGATTTCAACGGTGATGTTACTGATTCTCGCCACTTTCTTTATGGGCGTCCGTCTTGATCTTGATGGCACCAAACTGGTGGTGGCTAACGCTGGCGCGGCGCGCTGGAACTGGATTTTCATCGGCTGTGCGGTGGTTTTTGTCTTCCAGCTGCTGCGCCCGGTGTTCCATGGCAAGTTAAAACGCAGCGGTAAAGGCTTTGTGCTGCCGGGCTTCGATGGTTCGACGCCAAAGCAAAAGCTGGTGATGGCGCTGTTGATTGCTGCTGCGGTGCTGTGGCCGTTTCTGGTGTCGCGCGGCAGTGTCGATATCGCCACATTAACGCTGATCTACGTGATGCTCGGTCTCGGCCTCAACGTGGTGGTCGGCCTGTCTGGTCTGCTGGTGCTGGGCTACGGTGGTTTCTATGCCATCGGCGCTTACACCTTCGCGCTGCTCAATCACTATTACGGTTTTGGTTTCTGGGAAAGCCTGCCGCTGGCGGGGATTGTCGCAGGTGCGTTTGGCCTGATGCTCGGCTTCCCGGTACTGCGCCTGCGCGGTGACTATCTGGCGATTGTGACGCTCGGCTTCGGTGAAATCGTGCGTATTCTGCTGCTCAACAGCACTTCTATTACCGGCGGTCCAAACGGTATCGCGCAGATTCCTAAACCAAGCCTGTTTGGCATTGAGTTTGGGCGTCGCGTCAGTGAAGGCGGCTGGACCACTTTCCATGAGCTGACGGGCCTGCAGTACGATCCGAATCATCGTGTCATCTTCCTCTATCTGGTGGCGCTGCTGCTGGTGGTGCTGACCTTGTTCGTGATTAACCGTTTGCTGCGTATGCCATTGGGTCGCGCGTGGGAAGCGCTGCGTGAAGATGAGATCGCCTGTCGTTCATTGGGGCTCAGCCCAACACGCATCAAGCTGACCGCTTTCACTATCAGTGCCGTGTTCGCCGGTTTTGCTGGCACGCTGTTTGCCGCACGTCAGGGTTTTGTTAGCCCGGAATCCTTCACCTTCGTCGAATCAGCCTTTGTGCTGGCGATTGTGGTACTGGGCGGCATGGGTTCGCAGTTTGCGGTGATCCTCGCGGCCGTGCTGCTGGTGGTGTCGCGCGAATTGATGCGTGATCTGAACGAGTACAGCATGCTGGTGTTGGGTGGTTTGATGGTGCTGATGATGATTTGGCGTCCGCAAGGATTGTTGCCGATGAAGCGTCCACACCTGAAGTTGAAAAGCAGTAAACAAGGAGAGCAGGCATGAGTCAGCCTTTGTTAGCCGTTGAAGGCTTGATGATGCGCTTTGGCGGGCTGTTGGCCGTCAACAATGTGGCGCTGGAACTGCATCCCCAGGAAATCGTGTCACTGATCGGGCCGAACGGTGCCGGTAAAACCACGGTGTTCAACTGCCTGACTGGTTTTTACAAGCCGACCGGCGGTACCATCAAACTGCGCGATCAGGAGTTGCAGGGCCAGCCAGGCCAGAAGATTGCGCGTATGGGCATCGTGCGTACTTTCCAGCACGTGCGACTGTTCCGTGAGATGACGGTGATTGAAAACCTGCTGGTCGCGCAGCATCAGCATCTGAAAAGTGGCGTGTTCTCCGGCCTGTTCAAAACCCCGGCGTTCCGTCGCGGGGAGAGTGAAGCGCTGGATCGTGCTGCCACCTGGCTGGATCGCATCGGCCTGCTGGAGCTGGCCAATCGCCAGGCGGGCAACCTCGCTTACGGCCAGCAGCGTCGTCTGGAGATTGCGCGCTGCATGGTGACGCGTCCGGAAATCCTGATGCTGGATGAGCCTGCCGCAGGACTTAACCCACGCGAAACCCACGAACTGGACGAACTGATTGCCGAACTGCGCGGTGAGCATAAGGTCTCGGTACTGTTAATCGAACACGATATGAAGCTGGTGATGGGCATTTCTGACCGCATTTATGTGGTGAACCAGGGGACGCCGCTGGCTAACGGTACGCCGGAAGAAGTGCGTAACAATCCGGATGTGATCCGTGCTTATTTAGGTGAGGCGTAATATGGCAAACCCAATTTTAACGTTGCAAGGGGTGAGTGCCCATTACGGCCCGATTCAGGCACTGCACAACATCAACCTGCACATCAGTCAGGGTGAAATTGTCACCCTGATTGGGGCTAACGGCGCAGGTAAAACCACGTTGCTCGGCACCCTGTGCGGTGAACCGCGTGCCACCAGTGGCACTATTATCTTCGACGGCAAAGAGATCACTGACTGGCAAACCGCCAAAATCATGCGTGAAGCGATTGCGATTGTGCCGGAAGGCCGCCGCGTGTTTTCCCGGATGACGGTGGAAGAGAACCTGGCGATGGGCGGTTTCTTTGCCACGCGCCAGCAGTATCAGGAGCGCATTGAGCGGGTTTATCAGCTGTTCCCGCGTCTGGCTGAACGTAAAGTGCAGCGCGCGGGCACCATGTCCGGTGGTGAACAGCAGATGCTGGCGATCGGTCGTGCGCTAATGAGTCAGCCGCGTTTGCTGTTACTCGACGAACCTTCTTTAGGTTTAGCACCGATTATTATTCAGCAGATTTTCGATACGATTGAACAGTTGCGTAAAGAGGGCATGACCATTTTCCTGGTGGAGCAAAACGCCAACCAGGCGCTGAAGCTCGCCGATCGCGGCTACGTGCTGGAGAACGGTCATGTGGTGCTGGAAGACAGTGGTGAAGCGTTGCTGTCCAACGAAGCGGTACGCAGCGCTTACCTCGGTGCCTGACCTGGCTGGCTTGCCAGCTTGCGGTTGGGCAGTGCTCGCTATCCTCACGTACTACGTGTACGTTCCGGTGGCTGCGCGCTGTCCGCCCGCAATCTGGCTGCGCCGCCGACGGTCTGATAGAAGGTGCGGTCTGACTGCAACGCTGGCGGTCTAAACAGTGGCTCAAGTTTGAGATAACTTGTGCCACTTTAAACTTTCTAATACGCGCAATCTCCGTCACATTCCCGTCATAAACCTGTTATTAATCCGTCATTTCCCCGTGTCATGTTACTTCGCGAACAAAAAAATGCGTGATATCGCGCGTACCTAACAGCACAGGAAAAAACTTATGTCCGCTTTTACGCTTCGTCCCCGCCTGATGAGTGTTTTGCTTGGTCTGGCGCTCAGTGGTAACGCGCTGGCTGCCACTGACATTCCTTTCTGGCACTCAATGGAAGGCGAGTTAGGCAAAGAAGTCGATTCTCTGGCACAACGTTTTAACCAGGCTCACCCAGAATACAAAATCGTACCGACTTACAAAGGTAACTACGAGCAGAGCCTGGCAGCGGGTATCGCTGCTGTGCGTACCGGTAAAGCACCGGCGATTCTGCAGGTTTACGAAGTGGGTACGGCGACCATGATGGCTTCAAAAGCTATCGTGCCTGTGCATGACGTGTTTAAAGACGCGGGCGTGCAGATGGATCCAAAACAGTTCGTGCCAGCGGTTGCAGGTTATTACAGCGACAGCAATGGCCAGCTGATCTCTCAGCCGTTCAACAGCTCAACCCCAGTGCTGTACTACAACAAAGATGCGTTCAAGAAAGCCGGTCTGAACCCAGACCAGCCGCCTAAAACCTGGCAGGAACTGGCAAAAGACGCCGACGCACTGCGTAAAGCGGGCATGACTTGTGGTTACGCCAGCGGCTGGCAGGGTTGGATTCAAATCGAAAACTTCAGCGCCTGGCATGCACTGCCGGTTGCCACCAAAAACAACGGCTTTGACGGTACCGATGCGGTATTGGAATTTAACAAGCCGGTTCAGGTGCGCCACATCCAGATGCTGGAAGACATGAACAAGAAGGGTGATTTCACCTACTTCGGTCGTAAAGATGAATCCACCGCGAAGTTCTACAACGGCGATTGCGGCATCACCACGGCTTCTTCCGGCTCTCTGGCGGATATCAAGCATTACGCGAAATTCAACTTCGGCGTCGGCATGATGCCTTATGACTCAACTGTGCCTAACGCACCGCAGAACGCCATCATCGGCGGCGCGAGCCTGTGGGTGATGAAAGGCAAAGATGCCGACACCTACAAGGGCGTAGCCGAGTTCATGAAGTTCCTGGCTCAGCCAGAAATCGCCGCAGAATGGCACCAGAAGACCGGTTACCTGCCAATCACCACTGCTGCATATGAGCTGACCAAGCAACAGGGCTTCTATGACAAGAACCCAGGCGCAGACATCGCCACACGTCAGATGCTGAACAAAGATCCACTGCCGTTCACCAAAGGCATGCGTCTGGGCAACATGCCACAGATTCGTACCATTGTGGACGAAGAGCTGGAAGGCGTGTGGACGGGCGAACAGGCGCCACAAGCTGCACTGGATAACGCTGTGAAGCGCGGAAACGAACTGCTGCGTCGTTTTGAACAGCAAGTGAAGTAATTCCGTTGTCTCGGGGCTGGCGCATGGCGTCAGCCCCGATTTCTCTTTTGGCGAGTCTGCTATGTCCTCATCACGCCCTGTTTTTCGCTCCCGTTTTTTGCCCTATTTGCTGGTGGCACCACAACTGGTGATTACCGCTATTTTCTTCCTGTGGCCGGCCGGTGAAGCGCTGTGGTATTCGCTGCAAAGCATCGATCCCTTTGGTATTTCCAGCACCTTCGTCGGGCTGGATAACTTCAAACGCCTGTTCAGCGACAGCTATTACCTCGACTCTTTCTGGACCACCATCGAATTCAGCGCACTGGTTACGGTGTGCGGCATGACCTTCTCGCTGCTGCTGGCGGCTCTGGTCGACTACGTGGTGCGTCTGAAAAAACTGTACCAAACGCTATTGCTGCTGCCTTACGCCGTTGCACCGGTGGTCGCTGCCGTGCTGTGGATGTTCCTGTTCAACCCTGGCCTCGGCCTGTTCAGCCATCTGCTGAACCAGATTGGCTATAACTGGAACTACGCGCAAAACAGCGGTCAGGCGATGTTCCTGATCGTGCTGGCATCCATCTGGCAGCAGATGAGCTACAACTTCCTGTTCTTCTTTGCCGCACTGCAGTCGATCCCCAAATCGCTGGTGGAAGCGGCGGCGATAGACGGTGCTGGACCGGTGCGTCGCTTCTTCAATCTGTCACTGCCGCTGATCACCCCGGTGAGTTTCTTCCTGCTGGTGGTCAACCTGGTGTATGCCTTCTTCGACACCTTCCCGGTGATCGATGCCGCGACTGGCGGTGGGCCGGTGCAGGCCACCACCACGCTGATCTACAAAATTTATCGCGAAGGCTTTACCGGTCTGGATCTCTCGTCCTCTGCCGCGCAATCCGTGGTGCTGATGCTGCTGGTGATTGGCCTGACGATCCTGCAATTCCGCTTTGTCGAGCGTAAGGTGCAATACCAATGATTGAGAATCGACGCGGGCTGGACATCTTCAGCCATACCCTGCTGGTGCTCGGTGTCCTGACCATTCTGTTCCCACTGTACGTGGCGATAGTCGCCGCCACGCTGGATAACGAAGCGGTGTATCAGGTGCCAATGACCTTAGTGCCCGGCACACATTTGTGGGACAACATTTCGCGCATCTGGACCCAGGGCGTCAACGGCAGCGGTCCGGCCTTTGGCATGATGATGCTCAACAGCCTGATCATGGCGCTCGGCATCACGGTGGGTAAAATCGCGGTGTCGATGCTCTCCGCGTTTGCGCTGGTGTGGTTCCGTTTCCCGTTGCGCTCGCTGTTCTTCTGGCTGATCTTCATCACCCTGATGCTGCCGGTGGAAGTGCGTATCTTCCCGACGGTAGAAGTGATTTCAAACCTGCACATGCTCGACAGCTACAGTGGCTTAACCCTGCCGCTCATGGCTTCAGCAACGGCGACTTTCCTGTTCCGCCAGTTCTTTATGTCGCTGCCCGATGAGCTGATTGAAGCGGCGCGTATTGATGGTGCAAGCCCGATGCGCTTCTTCTGGGATATCGTTTTACCGCTGTCAAAGACCAACCTCGCGGCGCTGTTCGTGATCACCTTTATCTACGGCTGGAACCAGTATCTGTGGCCGCTGTTGATCATCAACGATCCCAGTCTCAGCACGGCGGTCGCCGGGGTGAAAAGTATGATCAACACCAGCGGTGGGCCGACGCAGTGGAACGAAGTGATGGCGGCAATGTTATTAACCCTGATCCCACCGGTGGTGGTGGTACTCGTGATGCAACGTGCCTTTGTGCGTGGCCTGGTGGAGAGTGATAAATAAATGGCAGGCGTAACCCTTCAGACCGTCACCAAATCGTATGACGGCAAAAATCAGATCATTCAGCCACTGAATATCACCATCAACGATGGCGAATTTATGGTGATGGTGGGCCCTTCCGGCTGCGGCAAGTCGACGCTGCTGCGCATGGTGGCTGGCCTTGAACGTGTGACTTCCGGCGATATCTACATCGACGACAAACGCGTCACTAACATGGAACCGAAAGATCGTGGCATCGCCATGGTGTTCCAGAACTATGCGCTTTATCCGCACATGACCGTGGGTGAGAATATGGCCTATGGCCTGAAAATTCGCGGCATGGGTAAAGAGCAGATCGATCAACGCGTAATGGAAGCGGCGCGCAGTCTGGAGCTGGATCACCTGCTGTCACGTCGTCCGCGTGAGCTTTCCGGTGGACAGCGCCAGCGTGTGGCAATGGGCCGCGCCATCGTGCGTGAACCAGCGGTGTTCCTGTTCGATGAGCCATTGTCGAACCTGGATGCGCGCCTGCGTGTGCAGATGCGTCTTGAGCTGCAACAACTGCACCGTCGCCTTAAAACCACCAGTCTGTATGTGACGCACGATCAGGTAGAAGCCATGACGTTGGCCCAGCGCGTGATGGTGATGAACAAAGGTGTAGTCGAGCAAGTCGGCACGCCGGTGGAAGTGTATGAGCGTCCGGCGAGCCAGTTTGTGGCGTCGTTTATCGGTGCGCCGGCAATGAACCTGCTGCCAGGCCAGATCAACAGCGACGGCACGCGCTTTACGCTCGATGCGCTTAATAGCTTGCCATTGGGCGAGAGCAAAGCGAAGTGGGCGAATCGTCCCCTTACGTTGGGCATCCGTCCTGAGCATCTGGTGCTCAGCTCGCAAGCAGCGGGCGGCATTCCATTAGTGGTCGATACGCTGGAGATGTTGGGTGCGGATAATCTCGCGCACGGCCGCATCGGTAATACCCGTCTGGTGGTGCGTTTGCCGCACAGTGAACGTCCGCAATCGGGCAGCACCTTATGGCTGCAACTGCCGCCAGATGCGTTACACTTCTTCGATTCAACCCATGGAAAGCGTCTGGAATGAGTGTAGAAAATTGGCCATACCCACAGATCGTCGCCCATCGCGGCGGCGGTAAACTGGCACCGGAAAATACGCTGGCGGCGATAGATGTCGGTGCGCAGTACGGTCATACCATGATCGAGTTTGATGCCAAGCTGTCGGATGATAAACAGGTGTTCCTGCTGCATGACGATACGCTGGATCGCACCAGCAACGGCTGGGGTGTGGCGGGCGATCTCTCATGGAGTAAGCTATCGCAGCTGGATGCGGGCAGTTGGTACAGCCGTGAGTATGAAGGCGAGCCGCTGGCACTGCTGCGTGACGTGGCCGATCGCTGCCGCCAGCATCAGATGATGGCGAACGTTGAGATCAAGCCGACCACCGGCAAAGAGGTGGAAACCGGACGCGATGTGGCGTTGGCCGCGCGCGAACTGTGGCAGGGGCAAACGGCGCCGCTACTCTCTTCCTTCTCTTATGAAGCATTGGAAGCAGCGATGCAGGCGGCGCCTGAATTGCCACGCGGATTATTGCTGGATGAGTGGCACGATGACTGGCAGGCGCTGACGAGTGCACTGGGTTGCGTCTCCATCCATCTCAATCACAAACTGCTGGATGCCGAACGCACCGCGCAGCTGAAAGCCGCCGGATTGCATATTCTGGTGTACACGGTGAATCAGCCCGCGCGGGCGCGCGAGCTATTGAGTTGGGGCGTCGATGCCATCTGTACTGACCGCATCGACATTATCGGTCCCGACTTCCGTTAATTCTGGTTTTGCTGCTGGCCCGGCTGTTGCTGAATCACGCGCTGCTGGGCGCTATCCCTTCGCTCCTGCATTTTCCGCTGTAACTCCTGATTCTGCTGCTGCTGATCCTGTTTCAGCTTCAACTGTTGTTGTTGCTGCTGAGTCTGCATTTGCGACTGCATGCGCTGCTGGCTCGGGTTATAGCCAGGCTTGTTCGGGTCATTTGTGCTGTTCAGCATATTTGCCATGCTGCTTAACGGCAGCAACGCAGCGATAACGATTAGCCATTTTTTCATGGTCTTCCTCCATTAATGCAGCCTGCTGTGTGCTGTCGCCATCAATATGGCAACCAAGGCTGCTGTCATAAGTTTATGCGATGTCACAAAGTCCTGAACCAGGAGTGCGCCGAATTTGGCTTACTGCTACGCTTTTTATCGTGTTTGCAAACACTTGCATCAAAAAATAACAAATGTAAATAATCGCAAAGGAAGATCGCAAATGAGACTAAAGGGCAGCGTGCGTCTGGTTGGCTGGGCATTATTGATGAGTTTTACCGTGGTACAGGGGGCGTTTTCCGCGCCCGCTAGCGCGCCACCGGTGTCATACGGCGTGGACAGTGACACCTTCCATCCGGTGAAGGCGCAGCACGGTATGGTGGCGTCGGTGGATGCGATAGCCACCCAGGTGGGCGTCGATATTCTGAAGCAGGGCGGTAATGCCGTGGATGCGGCCGTTGCAGTGGGCTTCGCATTAGCCGTCACTCATCCACAAGCCGGTAATCTCGGCGGTGGTGGCTTTATGATGCTGCGTACCGCCTCGGGACGCACCACGGCGATCGATTTTCGTGAAATGGCGCCGGCGCGTGCTTCACGCGATATGTTCCTCAATAAGCAGGGTAATGCTGACCCTAAACTGTCGCTCACGTCCCATTTAGCCTCGGGCACACCGGGCACTGTTGCTGGTTTTGCGCTGGCGGCACAAAAATACGGTACGCTGCCGCTGAGTAAACTGCTGGCTCCGGCGATTAAGCTAGCGCGTGAGGGCATCATCGTTAACGATGCGCTGGCGGACGATTTGGCGACCTACGGCAAAGAGACGTTGATCAATCACGACAACAGCCGGGCGATTTTCTACAAGGCAGACGGCAAGCCGTATCAAAAAGGTGAGCGTCTGGTGCAGAAAAACCTCGCGCACAGCCTGCAACTGATTGCTCAACAAGGGCCGGATGCGTTCTACAAAGGCAAAATTGCCGATGAGATCGCTGGAGAAATGGCACAGCATGGCGGATTGATTGGCAAACCGGATCTGGCCGCCTATCGTGCGGTAGAGCGTAAACCGGTCAGCGGCACCTATCGTGGTTATGAGGTGTTCTCAATGCCGCCTCCATCATCGGGCGGGATTCACATCGTGCAGATCCTGAATATCCTCGAAAACTTTGATCTGGCGAAGTGGGGCTTTGGCAGTGCGGACGCTATGCAGGTGATGGCGGAAGCGGAAAAATACGCCTATGCCGATCGTTCGGAATACCTTGGCGATCCGGATTTCGTCAAAGTGCCGCAGCAGGCGTTGACCAGCAAAGCTTACGCCAAAACCCTGGCGCAGCAGATTGACGTCAACAAAGCGCGTCCTTCCAGCGAAATCAAACCGGGTAAGCTTGAGCCATACGAAAGCAACCAGACTACGCACTTCTCGGTGGTGGATAAAGACGGTAATGCGGTCGCCGTGACCTACACGCTGAACACCTATTTCGGTAGCGGCATTGTCGCCGGGCAGAGCGGTATCCTGATGAACAACGAGATGGATGACTTCTCCGCCAAACCGGGTACGCCGAACGTGTATGGTTTGGTGGGTGGCGAAGCGAATGCGGTGCAACCGGCTAAGCGCCCATTGTCGTCGATGTCACCGACCATCATCGCCAAAGACGGCAAAACCTGGCTGGTAACGGGTAGCCCAGGCGGCAGCCGTATTATCACCACTGTGTTGCAAATGGTGGTGAACAGTATCGATTTCGGTATGAACGTAGCGGAAGCGACCAATGCGCCGCGTTTCCACCATCAATGGTTGCCGGATCAGCTACGCGTGGAGAAAGGCTTTAGCCCGGATACGCTGCGTTTGCTGGAAGCTAAAGGTCAGCATGTGAAAGTGATGCCCGCAATGGGCAGCACGCAGAGCATTATGATTGGGCCGGATGGCATGCGCTATGGTGCTTCGGATCCGCGCTCGGTGGATGATTTGAGTGCCGGGTATTAATTTAGCGTAATAAAGTGCGCCGCTACCGCCTCAGTACGAGTTGTAGCGGCGCGATTCATTGCGCAAGTTATTTCAATCGCGCCATGTAATGCGTATCAATCATCTCGCCGTCGCGCATGGCAAAACGCTTCGCCGTCCCTTCGATCTCAAAGCCAAACTTCTGATAAAGACCCATCGCTTTATGGTTATCAGCGAACACGGTTAACTCGATTCGTGTCACTTGTAGCCAGTTGTCACACAGGTCAATCATCGCGGCCATCAGCGCCGAGCCTACGCCGCGACGGTGAAAGGCGGGATCAACGCCCATGCCAAAGGTAGCGGCATGGCGACGTCGTGCGACAGATTGCACTTCTAGCGTGATTTGCCCAGCCAGTTGATCGTCAATCATTGCCACTAGCATATGCACACCCGGACGTGGATTGCTAAGGCGTTCCTGCCATAGCGTGGGTGACTGGTGTGGCAGTTGCAATGTATTCGCCTGCGTCTCCGGTTGGCTGTAGAGACGTGTTAGTGCAGCAGCATCTTCTGGGATTACGTGGCGAATGACGATCTGACTCATAAAGCGACTCCTTGTGCAAAGTGAATAAAATCCCCTTTAACATCAAGGAATTCTCGCAAGTCGTCAATCGAAAATAATTCTCAAAAGGGGTTTACAGACGCGAATGATAATGATTATTATTGTCATGCGGACCGGGAACGTCTCCTGACTACCGGGTAAGCACGACATTGCTCACATTGCTTCCAGTGTTTCTTAGCCAGCTCGGGTGCTGGCTTTTTTTTTGCCTGCTATTTGCCTCTTTCATCCTCATTGTCCGATCACCACCAAAACGTTCAGCATTTTTGAACAGAGGCGTGAAGTTTTTCAGCTATCAATCAATCTCTCTCAGGCACACACTGTAAAAAACATTGAGGAGAATTGAACATGATCTACTTACGCAAAGCAGAAGAACGCGGTCACGCTAACCACGGCTGGCTCGACAGCTGGCACACCTTTTCCTTCGCCGATTACTACGACGCCAACTTCATGGGCTTCTCAGCACTGCGCGTTATCAATGAAGACGTGATTGATGGCGGCCAGGGTTTTGGTACCCATCCGCATAAAGACATGGAAATCCTGACCTATGTGTTGTCTGGCACCGTGGAACATCAAGACAGCATGGGCAACAAAGAGCAGATCCCGGCAGGTGAGTTCCAGATCATGAGCGCCGGTACTGGCGTGCGCCATTCAGAGTACAACGCCAGTGATAAAGATCCGCTGCATCTGTATCAGATCTGGATCATTCCAGAGCGCAAAGGCATTGAGCCACGCTATGCGCAGCGCCGCTTCGAGGATGTGAAAGGTCGCCAGTTTGTCCTGTCCCCGGATGAGCGTGAAGGATCGCTGAAAGTGTTCCAGGACATGACCCTGTCGCGCTGGGTGTTTGCTAAGGGCGAAGCCGACGCGGTGACTGTCGAAGCGGGTCGTCGTGTGTGGATTCAGGTGGTAAAAGGTCTGGTGAGCGTGAATGGCGAACAGGTCGGTACCAGTGATGCGCTGGCGATCTGGGATGAAAGCGCGCTGACCATCAACGCTGACAGCGATGCAGAGATTCTGCTGTTTGATCTGCCGCCGGTGTAACAGCCTGTCAATAAATCGTGCAAGGTTGCCCTCTATGGCGACCTTGCATTTTTTGCCGACTTTTCGTTGGGTGCGTACCGATGTGCACAAAATCAGAGCGGGTATTCATGGTTTTCCGCAAAGCCTGAAATTGACAAAAAAATGATAGACTCATCGTATCTCTGACCTCAGGCGCATACGATGAAGAAGAAAAGGCCGGTACTACAGGACGTTGCCGATCGCGTCGGCATCACAAAAATGACCGTCAGTCGCTACCTGCGAAACCCCGATCAGGTCTCTGCGGCGCTGCGCGATAAGATCGCCGTCGCACTGGATGAACTCGGTTATATCCCCAATCGTGCCCCCGATATGCTCTCTAATGCGACCAGTCGCGCTATCGGCGTACTGTTGCCTTCGCTCACCAACCAGGTGTTCGCCGACGTGTTACGCGGCATTGAAACCGTCACCGATGAGGCCGGCTATCAAACCCTGGTGGCGCACTTTGGCTACAACGCGGACAAAGAAGAGCTACAGCTGCGATCGCTGCTCGGCTGGAACATCGACGGCGTCATCCTCACCGAACGCACCCATACGCCCGGCACACTGCGCATGCTGGAAGTGGCGGGTATTCCGGTGATTGAGATGATGGACTCAGTCACGCCGTGTCTCGATATGGCGGTGGGCTTCGATAACGTCGAAGCGGCGCGGCAGATGACGCATGCTATTCTGAAAAAAGGACATCGCCACACCGTTTACCTCGGCGCACGTCTGGATGAGCGTACCCTGCAAAAACAGCAGGGCTACGAAAAGGCGATGCGTGAAGCCGGGCTCACGCCGCACAGCGTGATGATGGAAGATGCTTCCTCCTTCAGCGCCGGTGCGCAGCTGCTATGCGAGGCGCAGAAACGCTATCCCGAAACCGACAGCCTGTTTTGTACCAACGATGACCTGGCAGTCGGCGCGATGTTTGAGTGCCAGCGCCAGGGGTTAAACGTACCTGCGCAAATGGCGATTGCCGGATTCCACGGCCACGATATTACGCAAGTGGTCACGCCGCGCCTGGCCACGGTGCTGACCCCGCGTGAGCGCATGGGACGCGAATCGGCTGCGATGCTGCTGGCGCGCATTGGCGGCGACCGCAGCGTGACCGAGCCGCTGGATGTCGGGTTTGAAATTGCAGAAGGTGGCAGCATCTGATTTTGGCGATTATTTGAGTCAGTTCACACTTTCGTGCTTTTCCACCTAACAAGGGTTGCCAGTCCCGCAGTGGGCTCCGAAAATGATAATCAAATTTGTTATCGGTAACATTGGCAGGCAACCTGCCGGAGCGCAAAACCATGACCACGCCATCTCCATCGCACCACGTCTTTATCCTGATGGGCGTTTCCGGCAGCGGAAAATCTGCCGTCGCTAATCAGGTTTCTCATCAGTTGAGCACGGCATTTCTGGATGGCGATTTCCTGCATCCACGTAGCAACATCATGAAAATGGCCGACGGTCATCCGCTGGATGATAACGATCGCCAGCCGTGGCTGCAGGCGCTGAATGATGCCGCCTTCGCCATGCAGCGCACCCAGGCTATTTCGATTATCGTCTGCTCGGCGCTGAAAAAGTCCTACCGCGACATCCTGCGACAGGGCAACCAAAACCTGAAATTCATCTATCTGAAGGGCGATTTCGAAACCATCGAATCGCGTCTGAAAGCACGTAAAGGTCACTTCTTTAAGCCGCAGATGCTGGTGACGCAGTTTGAGACCTTGCAAGAGCCTGGGGCTGACGAGCCCGATGTACTGGTGGTTGATATCAATCATTCACTGGATGAAGTCGTTGCGGCCACGGTTGCGACCATTGAGGAAGCAACCAACAAGGGTTAGTAATGAGTACCGCAACGCTGGTGTTAACCGCAGCAGGCTCCGTCCTGCTGCTGCTGTTTTTGGTGATGAAAGCGCGTATGCACGCCTTTGTCGCCCTGATGTTAGTCTCAATTTGTGCCGGTCTGTTCTCTGGCATGCCACTGGATAAAATTGCTGACACCATGCAAAAAGGCATGGGCGGGACGCTCGGATTTCTCGCCATCGTGGTGGCATTGGGCGCGATGTTCGGCAAAATCCTGCATGAAACCGGCGCAGTCGATCAAATCGCTATCCGCATGCTGAAAGCCTTTGGTGAAAACCGGGCGCACTACGCGATGGGGATTGCCGGGCTGATCTGCGCGCTGCCGCTGTTCTTTGAAGTGGCGGTGGTCTTGCTGATCAGCATCGCCTTTGCCGTGGCGCGTCGTACCCATGGCAACTTAGTGAAGTTGGTCATTCCACTGTTTGCTGGTGTGGCGGCCTCTGCGGCGTTTCTGCTGCCGGGGCCGGCCCCGATGCTGCTGGCTTCCCAGATGCACGCGGACTTTGGCTGGATGATCCTGCTGGGCCTGTGTGCAGCGATTCCCGGTATGCTGATTGCGGGTCCGCTGTTTGGCAATTTTATTGCCCGCCATGTCAGTTTCAGTGCGCCGCCGGAAGATCATCAGCCTGAAGTGGAAGAGGGAAAGCTGCCGTCGTTTGGCTTCAGCCTGGCACTGATCCTGTTCCCGCTGCTGCTGGTGGGCCTGAAAACCATCGGGGCGCGCTTCACCACACCGGATTCACGTCTCTACGAGTGGCTGGAGTTTATCGGCCATCCGTTTACGGCGATCCTGCTGGCGTGTCTGGTAGCGATTTACGGTCTGGCCTATCGCCAGGGAATGGACAAAGAGAAGGTGATGCAGGTGTGCGGCAGTGCGCTGCAACCGGCAGGCATTATTCTGCTGGTGATCGGTGCGGGCGGTGTGTTCAAGCAGGTGCTGGTGGATTCTGGCGTCGGCCCGGTATTGGGTCACGCGCTCACTGGCGCCGGGATGCCGATTGCGCTGGCGTGCTTCATCCTTTCCGGTGCGATCCGTGTGATTCAGGGATCGGCGACCGTGGCCTGTCTGACGACCGTGGGCCTGGTGATGCCAGTGATTGAACCGCTGCACTACAGCGGCGCGCAGTTGGCGGCGCTGTCGATCTGCATCGGGGGTGGCTCCATCATTATTAGTCACGTCAACGATGCCGGTTTCTGGCTGTTTGGCCGCTTCACCGGTGCAACGGAAGGTGAAACGCTGAAAACCTGGACGCTGATGGAAACCATTCTTGGTACCACCGGTGCCATTGTCGGGATAATCGCGTTCACTCTGCTGTCGTAAGAATTTTTAGGTGCGCCGCAATGCGCACCCTATAAAATTCACCTATCCGCACGGCAGGTTGCCATTGATGGCGACCTGACCGAATAGCACAGCCGATTGGTCGCGCATGTATGACGATGTGGCTGCATCCCGCAGCCGTTGATCATCGCACCAGACTGTTCGTTAATCCTCATCCCGCTCATCATCCGGCTGATCCAGCACCGTATACGCCACCGCACAGAACAGCGAGTTCAGACGCTTCATATCTCCCAGCAACCCTAGATGCAGGGAGCTGGTTTCGATGCTCTGCACATTTTTCTGATGCAGGCGCTCGACGTGAGCGTGTGAGAAACGGCGAATCAGGATGCGAAAACGGTGTTTGGAGCGGCGTAGTCGGCGCGCGCTGGGGATATCTTTCGACAGAAACACCGACAAACTGAGGCGCAGATTGTTGAGTACCTGCTCCTGCAATGTGTTCAGCTCTTCCAGCCCTTCGGGGGAAAATGCCCGACGGGCGTTCAGCGATTTCACCGCCACGTCCGCACACATGCGTTCAATGATATCGCCCGCCTGCTCAAGGTTGAGTGCCATCTCGATGACCTCGGCCCAGCGGCGCGAATCCTCCTCGGCCAAATCCTCTTTCGGCATGCGCGCCAGATAGAGTTTGATGGCGGTATACAGCACATCGACATCATCATCCAGACGCCGCACCGCGCGCTCTTCACGCAGTTCGCCATGCACCACTTTATTGAAGGACTCCATCATATGTTCAACGACATCACCGATGCGCAAGGTTTCGCGCGCCGCATTGGCCAATGCCAGCGCAGGGGTATCCAGCGCGCTGCGCTCGAGATGTTTAGGGCGTAAATGGGCATCGGTTTCCGGCTCGTCGGAAATCATACGACGGCACAAGCGCGCCATCGGTTCGGCGAATGGCACCATAATCAGGCAGCGAATCAGGTTGTAAAATACATGGAAAAAGATCACCAGTTCTTCGTCATCGACCGGCATCTTGTCCAGAATATCAGCGATATAATTCACCAGTGGCAAAATCGCCAGGCTGCCAATGAGCTTGAACAGCAGGCTGCCCAGTGCCACGCGTTTTCCCGCAGCATTTGAGCCACTGGCGTTAATCATTGCCAGCAAACCACTACCGAGGTTGGCACCAATCACCAGACAGAGCGCCACTTTGAATGAAATCACATCCGCTGCCGTCAGTGTAGCGGTGATCAGCACCGCCGCGAGGCTGGAATAACTGATGATGGCGAATACCGCGCCAATCAGTGCATCCAGCATGACATCTCCGGTTAGCGTGGAGAACAGCACCTGCAAGCCCGCCGCCTGGGTAATGGGTTTAGCAGCGGCCACGATCAACTGTAGCGCTAACAGAATTAAGCCAAGGCCAATGGCAGCTCGACCCATTTGTCCGGCCCGCGTCTGCTTACGGCTGAGGAAGAACACCACACCAAAGAAGATGAAGAGCGGCGATAGCCAGGAGAGATCGAAGGTCAGGATACGCGCCATGATGGCGGTACCGACATCGGCACCGAGCACCACCACCAGCGCAGGCGTCAGACTCACCAGATTCTGTGCGACAAACGAGGTGACGAGCAGGGTGGTGGCATTGCTGCTCTGCACCAGCGCGGTGACGCCAATCCCGGCGAGAAACGCCATTGGCTTCTTTTCCACGCTGCGGCTGAGCACCCGGCGCAAATCGGCACCGTACACGCGCATGATGCCAGTGCGCACAATGTGCGTGCCCCACACCAGCAGGGCCACAGCAGATAAGAGATTGAGCAGGGTCAACACGTCGGGCGGTTCCTTATCCTCAGACTTACATTGCACCAACTGCAAGCCTGTGGGTGAGTACCGAGGTGTCGGGCGCACCGAAGTGCGGCCATGGGCAGCCTAAAGGCCGCCGCGACAACGATTAACAGGCTGCATTAACGCTGAATACTGCCGCGTTGCGTTGCCAATTTCTCGTTAAATTTAAGCAACCTGGCGCAACGTCGACATCTCTAACTGTAGACCAATTTGCATGCCAGCAGGGTGCAAATCCGCCACGCTGCGATTCAGCACATCCACTGACAATTCAACCCCATGCGCCAGTACACGATAACGGATCACGTTACCTAGCAGGCTGTGACTGAGAATAGTGGCCGGAATGCCATCCTGCGGTGCACTCAAGCGGATTGACTCAGGTCGAATCGCTACCTGACCCGTGAATGTCTGGCCGGTGAGCTGCGTTGCCTGTTCCGCACTTAGCAGGTTGTAGTTGCCGATAAACCCGGCGGCAAACAGATCGGCTGGCTGCGTGTAGAGGGCTTCGGCGTTACCGTTCTGTACGATTTTGCCACGATTCATCAGCACGATACGGTCAGACAGCGTCAGCGCCTCTTCCTGATCGTGGGTCACGAATATCGTGGTGAGCTTCAACTCTTGCTGGATATTGCGGATCTGTTCGCGCAGATGGCGGCGGATGCGCGCGTCCAGTGCGGAGAGCGGCTCATCCAGCAACAGCAAACGAGGGCGCGTCACCAGCGAGCGCGCTAAGGCAACACGCTGGCATTGTCCGCCAGAAAGCTGGTGCGGATAACGGCGGGCGAAATCGGTCAGCTCGACCAGTGCCAGCGCTTCCATCACCCGTTTCTGAATATCGCCGCCTGGCAGTTTCTGCATTTTCAGGCCAAACGCCACGTTCTTCTCCACCGTCATGTTGGGGAACAGCGCGTAGCTCTGGAACACCATGCCAATGGTACGTTTCTGCGGTGGCAGCGGCACGATATCCTGACCCTGTAGCAGAATTTTGCCGCTATCGACATCGGTCAAACCGGCGATGCAGCGCAGCAGCGTTGATTTGCCGCAGCCGCTCGGGCCGAGCAGGGTAACAAACTCACCTTCATCGGCGCTGAAATCGATATTTTCAAAGATGCTGGTGGGGCCGTAGCTTTTGTTCAGCTGGGTGACGTTCAGATAACTCATGGTCAGCCTCGTTCAGGATTGAGGGCATTCGCCAGCCAGGTGACCAGCAGGACGACAGCAAAATAAGAGATCACCAGCGCACTGGTAAAGTGGCCGCTGCCGTTACGCATATTGTAGAGATACACCTGCAAGGTTTCATAGCGGGTACCGACTAACAGGTTAGCGAACACAAACTCACCTATCAGGAATGAGAAGGAGAGCAGCACCGCGATGAACACGCCTTTACGCAGATTCGGCAGTACCACAAACAGTGCCGCCTGCCAGGTGCTGGCACCCAGCAGATGAGACGCATCAATCAGCTCTTTCAGATTGATCGCCTGCATATTGTTGGCAATAGCACGGTAAATAAACGGCAGCGCGATGGTGAAGTAACAGCCGACCAGAATCCACGGCGTGCCGGTGATCATCAGCGGTGACGAGGAATAAAGCTGCAGCAGGCCAACGGATGACACCACCGGCGGCACGGCAAACGGCATCAGAATCAGCACGTTCATCACCGCATCCAGCTTCGGATAATAGTAAGCGATTACAAACATCGCAGGCAGCACCAGCATTAATGAGAACAGCAGCGCGCCAAAGCAAATCAGCAAGGAGTGGCCCAATGCGGTCAGGAAACGCGGATCGCTCCACAGCTCAATCAACCACTTCAGGGTAAAGCCCTGCGGCAGAATGGTGTCGCTCCAGTCAGTCGAGATGCCATACAGCAACGTCGCCAGCAGCGGGGCGGCGAGGATGATCAGCAGCAGCCAGATAATCAGGCGATGATAAATTTTTTCCGCGCGAGACACGTTCTACTCCTGTGATTTCGCGTTGAGATAACTGCGGCGCACCAGATACTGCTGCACCACGGTAATCAGCGCCATAATGAACACCAGCAACATGGCCAGCGCTCCGCCGGTATTCGGATCGAGCGAGATATCACCCGACACCAGCGCGGCAATACGTACTGGCACCACGTTAAAGTTACCGGTGGTCAGCGCATAAATGGTGGCGTAAGCACCCAGCGCATTGGCCAGCAGGATGACAAAAGTCCCTAACAGCGCCGGGAACAGGATGGGCAAACCAATATGCCACCAGTAGCGCCAGCGGCTGGCACCGAGCAGCGCGGCCGACTCTTCCCAATCTTTGCGTAAGCCATCAAACGCCGGATAGAGCAGCAGAATGCCGAGCGGGATCTGGAACCAGGTGTAAACCAGCACCATGCCGTCACGCGAGAACAGCTTGAACCCTTCTAGCATGCCGAAGTGGCGCAGCAGCAACGTCAGACAGCCGTTCATGCCCAGCAGAATCACAAAGGCGAACGCCAGCGGCACACCCGCAAAGTTGCTGGTCATGTTGGTAAACGACATCAGGAAGCGCTGAAAGCGGCCGCTGCCTGGCTGATGCAGCGAATAGCCGGCAATCAACGAGATCAGCAGGCCGTAAATGCTCGACCAGATGGAGATATCCAGCGACAGGCGAAACGCCTGCAGGTAAAACGGTGAAGTGAGGATATCGGTGTAGTTATCGATACCCCAACGCTCGTTCATGTCGCTCCAGAAGCTGTTGATGGCGATCCACAGCAGCGGCGCGAGCTGGAAGGCAACCCAAAAGAAGGCGAACGGCAGCAGCAATAGCGTGGCGAGGGTTTTGCCCTTCATTAACGCGGCTCCGCCAGCAAACCGTGGCACACCGGTTTATCGTGCTCAATGCCCAGCAGCGTGCAAACGATGCCACACAGTTCAGTTTGCTGCGGTTCGAGATCGGGCTGACGGGAGAAGCCCGCACCAAACACAAACAGCGGCACCTGCGTCTCTTCCGGCAAAATGCCGCCGTGCGAGCGGTCATCGTTCATGCCGTGGTCGGCGGTGACGATCACCTGATAGCCCGCAGCAAGCCAGCCGGGCATCCACTGCGACAGATAGCCATCGGCCATACGTGCGCGGTTGCGATATTGTGGCGATGACAGGCTATGCTTGTGCCCGGCATCGTCGATATTCATGGGGTGAATCAGTAAAAAGTCCGGATCGTGGTTCAGACGCAGGCTCTCGGCATCTTCAAACAAGTGGGAATCCGGATAACTGTCGTCCCAGTAAAAGTGGCCGTATTGAATCGGCAAATCGGGGGCGACGGTGTGGCGATCACGCGCATTGTTGAACGGGGATTGGTTATACAGCTCACTCACCCAGTGATAGGCGGCAGCGGCCGTGGTTAAACCGGCGGTGCGGGCGTAATGGAAGATGCTGCGCTGATTGCTCAATCGATTGACGCCGTTATGAATAATGCCGCTCTGCACTGGCGGAATCCCAGTCAGAATGCATTCATACAGCGGACGTGACAGCGAAGGCAGTTCGCAGGTCAGCGTGTAGTATTGGCCGTTGCCCTGTTTGCATTCAGCAAACAGATAGCCCATCGCATGCTGTGCCACCTGATTGCTCAGGCCATCCAGTACCACCAGGATTGTCTTCATTCCCGTTCCTTACATCATTCAAATTGCGGGCACTGCGCTTAGCGGCGCAACGTATTGCGTATCGATGCGCGACATCGCGCCGCCAGGGTGTGTGCAAATTACTGCTTCATATTGATAATCACGTTCTCTTGCCACAGACGCGGCAGCATTTTCGAGCTCTTATCCCATGCAGCCTGATCTTTGATCGGGCGGGCATTTTTGTACTCAGACTGCGGCAGCAGTTTGGCTTGCACATCGGCTGGCAGAGTTAAATGCTCAGCGCGGATTGGACGTGCATAACCTTTCGCCAGGTTGATCTGACCGGCATCAGAGAAGATGTATTCACGCGCCAGTTTGGCGGCGTTCGGGTGTTTGGCGTATTTGTTGATGATGGTGCTGTAACCGGAAATCACGGAGCCATCAGACGGGATCACCACTTCATAGCGGTTTTTGTCGATCTGATCGCGATAATTCAGACCGTTGAAGTCCCATACCACGGCAACCTGAATTTCACCTTTCTCAATGTTGGCAATCACCGGATCGGTCACGCCCAGACGGCCTTCTTTAGCCAGTTCGCCAAAGAATTTCAGGGCTGGCTTCAGGTTCTTCTCATCACCGCCCATCGCGTAGTTGGCCGCCAGTACGCCGTTAGCCGCCTGAGCAGCCACACCGACGTCACCGATAGTGACCACATACTTACCTTTCTTCAGATCGGCCCAGCTGTGCGGTGCATCTTTAACCTGCTGCTTGTCGATCAGGAAGGCGATGGTGCCGGTATACGCCAGCATCCAGTTGCCTTCGCTGTCTTTCGCCCAGCTTGGAATCTGATCCCAATGCGTTGGTTTGTACGGTTGTGCCAGACCTTTGGTCACAGCAACCGGACCGAACGCGGCGCCCACATCACCGATATCGGCGCTGGCGTTCTCTTTCTCTGCATCAAATTTAGCCAGCTCCTGCGCCGATGACATATCGGTATCGCTGTGCTTCAGGCCATATTTGCTGTTGATGTCATTCCATGTGTCTTTCCAGTTCGCCCAGCTGTCTGGCATACCGACGCTGTTGACCTGGCCCTCAGCACGCGCGGCTTTTTCCAGCGCGGCAAGGTCGTTATCGGCGGCGTGCGCGGCGGGCAGCGCAAGCAGTACGGCACTGGCTACTACAGAGGAGATAAACGCTTTCATCTCGGTTGCTCCGGGTGTAAGTTGTGGGACGTCTTGGTCTAGTCCAGCAAGAACCGAGCCAATGTAGCCCGATCAGATGAAGGTTTTATGACCATGGTGGTGAAATGTGGTGTGACGCGTAGCTCCACATGCGGATACAGCGCGCGAAAGCGTGGGATATGCCTGTCATATTGTAGTCATCGAACTGTCATAGTGCAGAATTGCCCCAAAATGAGGCTAAAAAATGTCGTCGAAAACGGTGGATGTGATTGCTGCGGCGCTGAGCGAACGCATTGAAAACGGTGAATTTGCCAGCGGACGTTTGCCGGCAGAACGCAGTTTAAGTGAACATTATTCCACCACGCGTATTACCCTGCGTGAGGCGCTGGGCTTGCTGGAAGCGCAAGGCGTCATTTACCGTGAGCTGCGTCGAGGTTGGTTTCTCGCCCCACCCAGGCTGGTATATAACCCGGCCCATCACAGCCACTTTCATGCCATGGCCGCCGAGCAAGGGCGCATCGCTCTCACTGAAGTAATTGAGGCGCGGGAAGTCCCGGCACAGCTGGTGATTGCACGACATTTGCAGTTACTGGAAGGGGATAGCGTGTTTCGCATTCGACGCCTGCGACGTATTGATGGGCGCGCGGTGTTGTACGTGGAGCATTACCTCAATCCGGCCTTTTTTCCCGGCCTGCTAGAGGAAGACCTCACCCGCTCACTTACCGATCTCTACGATCAGCGCTATGGCATTCGCTACGGCGGCGCTCGCTTTACCATTCTGCCCGGCCCGCTTCCTGCGCGCGCGGCACCGGCACTCAATGTCGCCAGCGGAACTCCCGGATTACTCATTACACGCATTAACCGCGATCAGCACAAACGGGTCATCGACTGTGACTGCGAGTACTGGCGCTATGACGCACTCTGTGTGGATGTTGATGTGTAGCATATTGTGATTTTGATCACACTACAGCATGATAACGCCAGAGAGTTTCCGTACTTTGAGGCGCATAAAAATGACAACAAAATCAGCACCGGGGCAGCTTATTGCTTCGGTATTACAGTGGGTTCTGAATATTGGCCTGGTGACGTTGGCCATCATCCTGGTGGTGTTTCTTGGCAAAGAGACGATTCATTTAGCTAATGTGCTGTTTAGCACTGGTGAGCAGGCGTCTTCTTACCTGCTGATCGAAGGCATCGTGATCTATTTTCTCTATTTCGAATTTATCGCGCTGATAGTGAAGTACTTCCAGTCCGGCTATCACTTCCCGCTGCGTTATTTCATCTATATCGGCATCACCGCAATCATTCGTCTGATTATCGTTGACCATAAAAACCCGTTCGACACGCTTTATTATTCAGCGGCGATTTTGATTCTGGTGGTCACGCTGTGGTTAGCCAATAGCAATCGCTTAAAGCGCGAATAATCCCCCCTTCTGTCTGGCGTGGCACAACCAGCAGTGCCACGCCTGATTCTCTGCGTTAAACTAGGGCAACTTTTTCTCCGGAGATGTCCTGATGTCGCATCACGCGCTGCGCCAGTTACTTGCACTGCATTGGCTGCCAGCCACTTCCCCCTTGCTTTCCCCCCCTCTGCTCGACTGGTTACTGGAGGAAGACTCCATGACGCGTCGCTTCGAGCAGCATTGCCAGCAGGTGACGGTGGAACTGATCCGCGAAAGCTTTATTACCGCTGACGAGATGGCGCCAGAAGCGGAATTCCTGCCCGCCGATGAGCGCTTTTGGTTACGTGAAATCGTGCTGTGCGGCGATGGCGAACCCTGGTTGATTGGGCGAACCGTGGTGCCAGAAAGCACGTTGAACGGCCCGGAGCAGATGCTGCAAAATCTTGGCACCCGTCCGCTGGGGCGCTATCTTTTCGCCTCCTCGACGCTGAGCCGCGATTTTATCGATCCCGGTCAGGTGGACGATCTGTGGGGACGTCGCTCGCGCCTGCGTTTATCAGGCAAACCGCTGCTGCTAACTGAACTGTTTTTACCAGCGTCGCCGTTGTACCGCGCGCTGAATCAAGGATAAAGGATTGTGGAAAAAACCTTAACCATGACCAAATGGCAGGCTTATCGGCGCCTGATGCGCATCGATAAACCGATTGGCACGCTGTTGCTGCTGTGGCCCACCATGTGGGCACTGTGGTTATCAGGCATGGCGGTGCCGCCTTTGTCTGTGCTGGTGGTATTTGTGCTCGGCGTCATTGTGATGCGTGCCGCGGGTTGCGTGATCAATGATTATGCGGACCGTAAGGTGGATGGTCATGTCAAACGGACCGCATCGCGTCCGCTGGCGAGCGGCGCGGTGACGGAGAAAGAGGCCAAAATCCTGTTTGTCGTGCTCGGGTTGCTGGCATTTGCGCTAGTGCTGACCATGAACCGTATGACGATTTTGCTGTCATTTGGTGGCCTGGCACTGGCGTGGGTCTATCCGTTTATGAAGCGCTACACCCATTTACCCCAGGTGGTATTGGGAGCGGCATTCGGCTGGGCGATTCCAATGGGTTGGGCGGCGGTTAGTGAGTCCTTACCTATTGTTTGCTGGCTGGTGTTCTTCGCGAATATCTGCTGGACGGTGGCTTACGACACGCAATATGCGATGGTTGATCGTGATGACGACCTAAAGATTGGCGTGAAATCCACAGCGATTCTGTTCGGACGTTTCGATAAATTGATCATCGGCTTATTGCAGTTGGCCACGTTGGGGCTAATGGCGCTAGTCGGATTGATGTTGCATCTGAACGGGGCGTTTTACTGGTCATTGCTGGTGGCGGGCGGCTTCTTTGTGTATCAACAAAAGCTGATTGCTCAACGTGAACGCGATCCTTGCTTTCAGGCCTTTCTGAATAATAACTACGTTGGTCTGGTGCTGTTTATCGGCGTACTTCTCAATACTCAGCCGTTTATTGACCTGTTTTAAGGGGTTGCTGCCATAAAAAAGGCGACCCGTTGAGGGTCGCCTTTCTGTTTTTTGTGCCCGACGTTATTCGTGGGCTACAGCACTTTCAATGGTCAGACGGACATCACTGGTCACCAGCTCTGCCAGCATCTGCCACATAATGTGGGTGCGTTCCGCATCGGCATCGCCTGAATCACTGATGTAGCCTTCATCACGCAGTGACAGCACCAGCGCGGTAAACACCGCTTTGTCGAAGAACTCTGGCGCGTTAATGCCATGCAACACTGACAAACGCTGCGCCAGCGTGCGGCTCTCTTTCTCCAGCGTGCCGCGGTTAATCGTCGGCTTGGCACTCAGAATGGCGAAGGTGATGGCAAAACGCTGCAGCGTTTCACGGATACCGGCAGCCAGCAGTTGCAATGAACGATGGCGGGCCGGATTCATGCGTAACTGCCCATCATGCTCGGTAATCAGGCCTTGTCGCGCCATCTCAGCACAGAGGGCATTCAGCACGCCTGGCAGCTCTGCGTTATCCCAGCGCAGGAACAGCTCACTCTTCAGCATCGGGTAAACCAGACTCACCTGACGCAGCAGCTCCGCCTCACTGATCTCACGATGCTGCTGCACAATAGCGGCAATCAGCGATGGCATGACCAGCATGTGGTGGATGTTGTTGCGGTAGTAGGTCATCAGGACGGCCTGCTCGCGCGGCAGAATGATGATATCGCCGATACTGTCTTGTTCCGTCTCAAACTTGTTCATGCCCATGGCGTGATCAAGCAGCGCTTCAGCACTCATCTCCGGCACGGTCGCTTCCGGCGAATAAGGCACGTTACGCAGCAGCTGGGTGTAGCATTCCAGTTGCTCAATCAACTGTTCACGCGTCAGGGAGCGCTGACGTGAAGCCAGCAGTGCAGTGACGCACAGGTTCATGGCATTGGCGGCACCGGCTTCGTTAATACGCACCATCAGACGTGCCGCAATATCATTTACGGTCGGCGTCATCCATGCCGGGCGTTGTGGTTCAATCGGATCGATCGCATCACGCCATTCCGGCACGTTTTTGTTCAGATAGTTCATCAACGGTAGGGGTTCGCCGAAGTTAACGTAGCCCTGGCCAAGATTGCGCAGTTTACGTAACCCGCGCACCATCTGCAGGAAACTCTCTTTCTCTTTGGCCGCGCCACGTAACTCTTTGGCGTAAGTACCCACTTCCATGACGTGTTCATAGCCGATGTAGATCGGAACAAACGTAATCGGACGGCTACCGCCGCGCAACATGGCTTGCAAGGTCATCGACAGCGTGCCGGTTTTAGGATCCAGCAGTCGGCCCGTGCGCGAGCGCCCGCCTTCAACGAAATACTCGACTGAATATCCGCGGCTGAACAACTCGCCCAGATATTCACGGAACACCGTGGAATAGAGTTTGTTGCCCTTGAAGGTACGGCGAATAAAGAAAGCACCCAGACGACGGAAAATCGGACCTGCTGGCCAGAAGTTCAGGTTGATACCGGCCGCGATGTGTGGCGGCACCAGCCCCTGATGGTAGAGCACGTAAGAGAGCAGTAGATAGTCCATGTGGCTGCGATGGCAGGGCACATACACAATCTCATGGCCATCTTGCGCCAGCTGACGGACTCGCTCGCCACCGTTGACGTTGATGCCCTGATAAAGGCGGCTCCACAGCCAGCCCATCACGCGGTCTGTGACGCGAATGGCCTCATACGAGAAGTTCGCTGCGACCTCTTCCATCATCTCAACAGCATTCTGCTGGGCTTTCTCGTGCGAGATTTTTTTGCTACGCGCTTCATCTTCAACCGCTTTTTCAATCGCTTTGGATTGCAGCAGCTTATTGAACAGATCCTGACGCGCAGGCAGACGTGGGCCTACAGCAGCCAGGCGCTGACGCGCGAAGTGAATGCGAGCCACGCGTGCCAGCTTCTGGGCAATCGACTTATCCGTACCGTGCTCCGTCGCCATCTGGCGCAGGGAAACGGTCGGCGAGAAGCGCACAAAGCTGTCACGTCCGTGCCACAAAATGGCGAAGAATTTCTCTACACCATTAAGGATGCGCAGATGTGGCGTATCTTCTCCCTGGATTTCGCGTCCCGGCGCACGACCAAACATCACCGCAACCGGTAACATCTGAACGTCGAGATCCGGGTTACTGCGGTGCAAATCGAGGTAGTCGTGGAATAGCTTCACGGATTCAGGATTGGCAACGAAATAGGGGAATACGCGTGGGCCATCATGAATAAACACGTGACGCGGCAGTAGCGTGCCGTCGATCTCCAGCGGAGCCAGCGGATCGGGCAGATCATGTTTCAGGCACTGTGTCCGAAGAGTGAGCAGGTCAGCCTTTGAATCATAAGGCAAAACATACATCACTGGACGAGTCGGATCGATCCCGTGTTCTGAGACAGGATCGGTCGGAATGACCTTACTCTTTACCAAAAAAGAGAGTGGTAAATTCAATAGTTTGTAATAAAGTTTACGCCAACCTGACATAGACAACTTAAAGCCTCTTGTTAGCAAAGCGCGGCAAGCATACCAGAAAGTGCAACGAAGATCTGTGGCTTACACGACCTCAGATAGCCCACATATTGACGCCAAATCACATCAAGGGTTCCAAAGCATGGCAAATAACGTCACCGGTATTCAAAGAATAGTGAATGCAGCCGGTTATTCCTGGCAGGGCTTGCGCGCCGCCTGGAAACATGAAGCCGCATTTCGTCAGGAAGCCATTGCTGCACTGGTGGCGATTGTGGTGGCTTGCTGGCTGGATGTTGATGCGATTTCCCGTGTGCTGATGATTGGCTCCGTGGTGCTGGTGATCATCGTTGAAATCCTGAATAGCGCCATTGAAGCGGTGGTGGACCGCATTGGGCAAGAGCGCCATCCTTTAGCCGGACGAGCAAAAGATATGGGCTCAGCGGCGGTGTTGCTGGCTATCTTACTGGCTCTGTTTGTCTGGATCGCACTGCTCTGGTCGCATTTGCGATAGGTATTCCAGAATCTTCAAACCGCTGATTTTTCCCTCTGTTTTGGTTTTCATTTCGCCAATACCTGTATATACTCACAGCGACTGTATAAACAACCAGGGGGCGGGATGAAAGCGTTAACCACCAGGCAGCAACAGGTCTATGATCTGATTCGCGACCACATTAACCAGACCGGCATGCCGCCAACGCGTGCGGAAATTGCTGCGCAACTGGGTTTTCGCTCGCCCAATGCTGCGGAAGAACATCTGAAAGCACTGGCGCGTAAAGGCGTCATCGAGATTGTATCCGGTGCATCTCGCGGCATCCGCCTGCTAATGGAAGAAGAAGTCTCCGAAGGGTTACCGCTGATCGGGCGCGTGGCCGCTGGTGAGCCGCTGCTGGCGCAAGAGCACATCGAAGCGCACTATCAGGTTGATGCCAATCTGTTTAAACCTACCGCCGATTTTCTGCTGCGAGTGAGTGGTATGTCGATGAAAGACATCGGGATTATGGATGGCGACTTGCTTGCTGTGCATAAAACCCAGGAAGTCCGTAATGGTCAGGTTGTAGTGGCGCGCATTGATGATGAAGTGACCGTCAAACGCTGGAAAAAGCAGGGTGCAATTGTGCATTTGCTGCCAGAAAACACCGAATTCCAGCCGATTGTGGTCGATACCCGTGAGCAGGCTCTGACCGTTGAAGGTTTGGCTGTGGGCATCGTACGTAACGGCGAATGGCTTTAATCTCTCATTGAATTCCCCCGCTGCGGTTGGTCGCTGTGCTGACCGCAGTCTGATACATTGATTTTCCTCTTCAGGCTGATTGCCGGTTAATGGTCCTATTGACCAGCGCAACAATGGAACGGGCGAATGCGGCTGTTTTCCTCCTCAGATAAAGCATTGTGGCGGCTGGCGCTGCCGATGATTCTCTCCAATATTACTGTTCCGCTGCTCGGTGTCGTCGATACGGCAGTGATTGGCCATCTCGATAGCCCCATTTACCTCGGTGGCGTGGCGGTAGGTGCAACGGCGACCAGTTTCATCTTTATGTTGCTGTTGTTCCTGCGCATGAGCACCACGGGTTTGACTGCGCAGGCGTTTGGCGCGAACGATAAAACCGCTTTAGCGCGGGCGTTGACGCAACCTTTGCTGATCGCCCTGGTGGCGGGCGTGCTGTTTTTATTACTGCGCGCGCCCTTCAGTTTGATCGCAGCCTCATTAATGGGCGGCAGCCCGGAAGTGCAACACCAGGCACAAATTTTTATCAACATTCGCTGGCTTAGCGCACTGGCGACCTTAGCCAATCTGGTGATTTTGGGCTGGTTGCTTGGCGTGCAATATGCGCGAGCGCCGATGGTGCTGCTCATTGTCGGTAACCTGGTGAATATCCTGCTCGATCTCCTGTTTGTGCTGAAGCTTCACTGGGGCGTTGCAGGTGCGGCGGCGGCAACGGCGGTGGCAGAGTACGTCACGCTGGGTGTGGGGTTATGGATGGTGGTACGTGTGCTTAAGTTGCGCGGCATTTCTTTCAATCAGCTAAAACAGAGTTGGCGTGGTGATGCGGCACGCCTGTTCCGGCTCAACCGCGACATCATGCTGCGTTCGCTAATGGTGCAAATCTGTTTCGCGTCACTCACCTTGCTAGGCGCGCGTTTAGGGCCAGATGTTGTTGCGGTGAATGCCGTACTGCTGATGTTCCTGACGTTTACGGCCTATGCGCTGGATGGTTTTGCCTATGCCGTGGAGGCCTGCTCCGGTGAAGCGGTGGGGGCGCGAGATCGCAGTCGCTTATTACTGATTTGGCATGCTGCCTGCCGTCAGGCTGGTATCGTTGCCCTGGCGTTCGCAGCCATCTATGCAATAACCGGCCCCGAAATTGTGGCGTTGCTCACTTCGCTTGAGCCACTGCGAGAGATGGCCGATCGCTATCTTGGCTGGCAGGTGATTCTTCCGCTGATCGGTGTCTGGTGCTATCTGCTGGACGGTATGTTTATCGGTGCCACGCGCGGGCGCGAAATGCGCAACAGCATGGTGATGGCGGCAGTGGGTTATGGGCTTGCCTTGCTGACACTCCCGTGGCTCGGTAATCACGGCTTATGGCTGGCGGTGACGGTGTTTCTTGCCTTGCGTGGCTTGACGCTCTGGTGGATGTGGCGACGTCACTGGCGACACGATAGCTGGTTCACTGTTTGAATAAGCGAAGCGTAAACTACAGATTATTCTGTATTTTTTGCGTAATCCTATCTGGCTACTATAATTATCTCATACGGCGCAATTGAGTAGCGCGTTGTGTGGGTGATTACCTGATTTATCAGGAGATCATCGCATCTCACTCAGGATGATGTGGAGGATTATGATGAACAAAGACGAAGCGAGCGGTAACTGGAAGCAGTTTAAAGGGAAAATGAAAGAGAAGTGGGGCAAGCTGACGGATGACGATATGACGGTCATCGAAGGTAAGCGCGAGCAGCTTGTCGGTAAAATTCAGGAACGCTACGGCTACGCGAAAGACCAGGCCGAAAGCGAAGTGAAAGACTGGGAAAGTCACAATAAAGATTACCGCTGGTAACCGGAATTAAGGAAGATGCTCCTACCCCGCCGATCACCCGTCGGCAAGGCACAAGGAAGTGCCACTCACCCTTTTCTCACTCTCTTTTTCGTATCAATCTCATGATCGTGATCGCAGCTATCGTGATGATTGCACGCTGCGACTTCTGCGCAGTTTTCACACAAACCATGGGCTTCAATAACCGTGTGGCGCAATGAGAAACCGGCTTGATCGGCCAATCCCGAAATAATCTTTTCTACGCCCTGTGCGTGTTTTTCACTGACTGCCGCACAACCATCACACACCAGCATCACCGAAGTATGCGCAGGCTCGTCGAAATGGTGGCAAACCACATAACTGTTATTTGATTCGACACGATGAATAAAACCCTGCTCCAGCAGAAAATCCAACGCGCGGTAAATGGTCGGAGGTTTAGCCTGCGGCTCGCTGATGCGAAGTTGATCCAGCAGATCGTAAGCACTGATCGAACCATTCTGCTCAGCCATTAAACGCAACACTTCAGCGCGTTGAGTGGTCAGGCGCACGCCGCGGTCAAGGCAAAGGGATTCTGCCTGAGTAAGCAGTTGTGCGGGCGTGAGGTTTGACATAAGTGTTCTCCAGGTTGCAGGCGATGTTATTTTATCACACAAACTTTTACCCTGCTGTGATTGCTTTTTACCCGGTTAAAGACCAGGAAAAATCTCGTTAATCAATAAATTAACTTAACCTTCCTGTTGTGCTGATAAAACTGCTCATTTCAGACCCTCTATGAGATCAGTCATATAGCGTAATTATCACGCTATTTTTGCTTTGCAACTCACCGGGTTAGCGTCTAAGGTTCAAAAGGCCTTAAGTAATATCTGGCATCAATTTAGGATTTGTTCATTTTTCTGCATAACTAAACAACAGAATGGTGTGGTTGTATCCAATTCTGTGAACAGCAGTGCTATTTCCTTTTAATTCACAGCAATGATGTGTTAGCCAGGGTTCAGAATAGCGGCTAACTAAACTGTTTCGTTTCTGAGTTATTCAGCGACATTTCAAAGGTGATGGCAGGCTCATGGTGAAGACATTATTCAGGCACAAAAAAGTAGCTTATCTTGTTGGTTTGAATGCAGTATTTCTTTCTTCTTCAGCTCTGGCAGCAGGTACATGGTATGACGCGCGTAACGATGCCATGGGTGGCACCGGCGTCGCTTCGTCAACCTGGAGTTCAGCGGTGCTGGCTAACCCGGCATTGATGACCAAAGCCAAACCTGAAGATAACGTCAGCGTCATATTCCCTTCAGCCGGTGTGCAGGTTACCGACAAAGACAAATTAATTAACAAAGTTGATGACATCACGGACAGTGTTGATCGCTACAAAAACGTGATCGACAATCTGACGTTTGCCGACTATTTAAGAGGTTATCCGGAATTAAAGGCTGCGGCTGGTGATATGGCTAATCAGCTGGATGACTTAAAGGGTGATAAAGCACACGGTACTGCGGGTGTCGCTTTTGCTGTTACTGTACCGAATGAAACACTGCCTTTTGCCTTTATTACCAAAGCCTACGGCACGGCCAGTGTGCAGGCTAACGTTGTGGACAGCGATATTACCTATCTGCGCGGTGTGGCTAACGGCACGGTGATCCCCGTGCCAGGCGATCAGGATAAACTGAGTTCGAGCGGTCATGGTCTGGCAGCACTAGTCACGGACTATGGTGTGGCACTGGCACATGAATTTGATGTCGCTGGCCATCCGGTTTCTGTGGGCGTGACACCAAAGCTGCAAAAAACCTGGCTGTATAACTACACCGCCAGTATTTATAACTTTGATAAAAGTAATATCAACAACAGCCAATACCGCAGTTCCGATACCGGCTTCAACATTGATGCAGGCATCGCGACCGACTTTGGTGAGCATTGGACGTTGGGTGTGACAGGGCAGAACCTGATCTCACGCGACATCGACACCAAAACAGTGGAAGGCTACCGCGATACCTATCAAATCCGTCCGCTGGTCACGTCAGGTCTGGCCTGGAACTACGGCGCGTTCACCCTGGCAGGCGATGTTGATTTGACGCAAACCAAGCGTTTCAAATCGGAAGAAAGCAGCCAATATGCGGGAGTGGGGGCCGAGTATCGCGTGCTGGATTGGTTAGCACTGCGCGCGGGTTATCGTGCGGATATGAAATCAAATGATGCCAATGTGTTTACCGCAGGTCTGGGCGTTTCACCGTTTAACAACACGGTGCATCTGGATCTTGCTGGTTCAGTGGGTGACGATAATACCTGGGGCGGCATGCTGCAGCTCGGATTTAACTTCTGATTGCGTCATTTCACATCACGCTAACATTCACCCTGAAATGGCGTGAACATGCTCACAAAAACAGGTCGCCATTGGCGGCCTGTTTCATTCCTGGGCGCAGAATTTGTGATCGTTATCAATCAGCGAAGCTGTGCCAGATTCAACTGGGAAAGTAGCCAATCTTTAAAGCTATCTAACGCAAAGTGGCGATGCTGATGCCGTGGGAACACCAGGTAATGGCCGATATAGTGAATCTCCTGGGTGGTCTCAATCAGCGGACAAACTAAGCGCCCACTGGCAAGCTCTCGTTCTGCTAATAATTTGGATTCCAGCACCACTCCCAGACCATCAACGGCAGCGGCAATCGCCATAAAACTGCGGTCAAAGCGCAAACCATAATGGCGCGGAGGCGTCAGGTGATTGGCTTCAAACCAGCCCTTCCATTGGTAGAGTTGCACATCGCACTGAATCAACGATTGGTGATAGAGGTCCTCCGGGCAGCGGATGCGTGCGGCAATCTCTGGTGAGCAAAGCGGTGTTAATTCCTCCACGGCCAGCGGAATTTTCTCGTAAGGCGAAGGACGCGGCTCGCCATAAACAATATCTAAATCATAGTCATCCTGCTCAAAGCGCGCATATTCGGTGCTGGCTGAAAGACGCAGATCAATATGTGGGTGTGCGGCAATAAAGCTTCCCAGGCGGGGTAATAGCCACTGATGGGCAAAGCTTGGCGCGGTGTGCAGACGCAGTGGCCGCGATTCATCAGCAGTGACGAGCGAAAGCCCACGCTGCATCTCATCAAATCCCCGCTGGATATGTTCCAGCAAGATTGCCCCTTCTTTGGTTAGCATGATTTCGCGCGTACTGCGCTGAAACAGGCGCGTGTCGAGCGTCTCCTCCAGCTTACGAATCGCATGACTAATGGCGCTAGGCGACAAATCTAACTCTTGCGCTGCGGCGGTAAATGCCCCTGTGCGGCCTGCGGCTTCAAACGCGCGCAACAGCGAAAGTGGGGCTTTTTTTAATAATGTCATTTGTGAATCCCATTCAACAGTTGATGCATTTTTTGCTTTTGTCGGCAGGCGCCAGGGCTGAGTAATCTGCTGCTAAACGGCAAGCAGGTGAAAATGGCACGTGAATCCGCTGCAGCTTTCACCATGACAGATCGCTCTTCTGCTTGCCAACTCTGCTGATTTTCTCTTCTTTCAGGAACAGATATGACGACTCTTGCAGAACCGGAATTGAGCCTTACACAGCGGCTGTCACAGCACGCTTATCGTATTCGTCGCTACGCATTGCAAATGGGCGAAGTACAGGGGCAAGGCTATATCGGCCAGGCTCTGGGACTGGCTGATATGCTGGCCGTGGCATGGTGCCATGCGATGAATTACCGCGCGGAAGAACCCGAATGGGAAGGCCGCGACCGTTTTCTGCTTTCCCACGGCCACTATGCGATTGCTCTTTATGCGGCGTTGATTGAAGCGGGCGTGATTCCTGTGGAGGAGCTGGAAACGTATGGATCTGATGATAGTCGCTTACCAATGTCTGGCATGGCGACCTACACGCCAGGCATGGAAATTTCAGGCGGATCGCTCGGACAGGGGCTGACGATTGGTGTCGGTATGGCATTGGCATTGCGTCATAAAGGAAATCCGGCTTTTGTTTACAACTCAATGTCAGATGGCGAACTGGATGAAGGGGCAACCTGGGAAGCTGCGATGGGAGCGGCACATCATCAACTGAGTAATTTGATCGTCATGGTGGATATCAACCAGCAGCAGGCAGATGGCCCCTCTGGCAAGGTCATGGGATTTGAACCGCTGGCAGATAAGTGGCAGGCATTTGGCTGGCATGTACAGCGTGTGGATGGCAATGACATTGCTGCTGTGAAGCAGGCATTTGATCGGGCACGCGCGCTAGACGAACCCAAGCCGCGCGTCATTCTGCTGGACACGCTAATGGGTAAAGGCGTGCCATTCCTGGAAGCGCGTGAAAAGAATCATTTTATTCGTGTGGATGCTGACGAGTGGCAACAGGCCATCACCATCCTCGATCAGGCTCAGGAGGCCACGCAATGAGCAGCATCACCACAGAGAAAAAGCCACGCCTGACAACGTCGGCGATGATTGCCTCAATTGCCGCAGAAGGTCAAGCCACGGTTGCTGCGCCCTTTGGTCATGCGCTGGTCAAAGCCGCTGCGACCCGGCCGTCGATCGTTGGGTTGACTGCCGACCTGTCAAAATACACCGATTTGCATATCTTCGCCCAGGCCTATCCAGAACGTCATTTTCAGATGGGCATGGCAGAGCAGCTATTGATGGGCGCAGCCGGTGGCATGGCGAAGGAGGGCATGACGCCATTTGCGACCACCTATGCGGTGTTTGCCACGCGTCGTGCCTACGACTTTATCCATCAGGTGATCGCGGAAGAGCAGCTGAATGTGAAAATCTGCGCTGCGCTGCCGGGGTTAACCACCGGCTACGGCCCAAGCCATCAGGCCACTGAAGATATCGCGCTGATGCGGGGTATTCCGGGCATGACCATTGTTGATCCTTGTGATGCGCTGGACACGGAGCAAGCCGTTGCCGCTATCGCTGACCATCAGGGGCCGGTTTATATGCGTCTGTTGCGCGGTAAGGTGCCGCTGGTGCTGAACGAATACGATTATCAATTCGAACTGGGCAAAGCCAAATTGCTGCGCGATGGCCGTGATGTGCTGCTGATTTCCAGTGGGATTATGACAATGCGAGCACTGGAGACAGCAAAAGCGTTGGCAGCCGATAACGTCGATGTTGCGGTATTGCACGTACCGACCATCAAGCCTCTGGACACTGAAACCATTATCACCCAGTGCCGCCGTGCCGGGCGTTTAGTGGTGGTGGTTGAGAACCATAGCCTGGTCGGCGGTTTGGGTGAGGCGGTGGCGACCACGTTAATGCATGCGCAGGTCATGCCCGTGTTTCGTCAAATCGGCTTGCCCGATCAGTTCCTGGATGCGGGCGCGTTGCCCACTTTGCACGACCGCTACGGCATTTCCACAGAAGCGATGGTCAGCGCGATTCGCGTCTGGCTGGCATAACGGCGCGAAAGGAGAACAGCATGAAGGTGATATTTGTCGGCACCGGGGCAATTGGTGTTCCTATGGCTTGCCAGATTCAGCGTGCAGGGCATGCGGTAATCGGAGTGGATGTGTTTGAAGCGTCGCGCCAGCGTGCTCAGGCGCAGGGGATTGAAGCGGTTAGCCGCATTGCAGAAGCACCTGAAGCGGATGTAGTAGTGGTGATGGTCGCCACGCCACAGCAGCTGCAGGCGCTGGTGGCGGAAGCGCTGCCGCAGGTGACTGGTCAGCACTGGGTCATCATGTCCACTGTCGGGCCGCAGGCGGTACGTGAGGCGGCTTCTTCACTGATTGCTGCCGGTGCGCAGGTCGTGGATGCACCGGTCACGGGCGGAACCGCCCGCGCCAGCACCGGTGAGTTAGTGATTTTTGCTTCCGGCGCATCTGCCGCCATTGCCTTTGTTGAGCCAGTACTCAAAACCATGGGATCGGTGTCGATAGTGGGTGACGAGGTTGGCGAGGGGCAGGGGATCAAGGTGATCAATCAGCACCTTTGCTCGGTGCATATTGTGGCAGCCGCGGAGGCGCTAAGTCTGGCAAAGTCGCTGGGGTTAGCACCCGCTCAGGTATTGAAACTTGTCGAGCGCGGCGCGGCGGGATCGTGGATGTTGTCAGATCGTGGTCCGCGCATGCTGGAGGGGACAGATGTCCCGGTCTCCAGCGCCATCAACATCTTTGTCAAAGATAGCGGGTTAGTGGCAGAGGCGGCGACCGCCTGCCACGCTGAGGTTCCGCTGTTACAGGTCGCTCATGCTCGTTATCTGGCGGCAGCAGAAGCCGGATTGGGGCAACGTGATGACAGCAGAGTGATCGAGACCTGGAGCAAACCTGCAAATTAACCGCTCCATCACTGCTGCCCGAAAAATACGATAATACCGGGGTAACACATGAACACGACTTCTGTACCTGCAAACACCCGCGACAATGCGGCGAAAGTCTCTTTCGCCTCAATGATTGGCTCAGCGGTGGAGAGCTATGATTTCTTTATCTACGGCACCGCCGCTGCAGCCTGGTTTGGTAAGATCTTTTTCCACACGCAAGAGCCTATCGTCGGCATTCTGGCGGCATTCGCCACTTTAGCGGTCGGCTTCCTGATGCGCCCGTTTGGCGGCTACCTCGCCGGCCATTTCGGCGATCGCTATGGCCGAAAAACCGTGCTGTTCTGGTCATTACTGGCCATGGGCGGTGCCACCGTATTGATCGGTGCGTTGCCAACCTATGAGCAGGCTGGCGTGCTGGCACCGATCTTGTTGATCTTATTACGCATGATCCAGGGGATCGGATTCGGCGCAGAGTGGGGCGGCGCGGTGTTAATGGCATTTGAGCATGCGCCCGTGAAAAAGCGCGGTTTCTATGGTGCAGTACCGCAACTCGGGATACCACTCGGCCTGCTGCTGGCGAATGGCTCTTTCCTGCTCTCTGCGGCACTGTTTGAAGGTGATTGGGTGTGGCGCATGCCGTTCCTGATCTCGTTTGTGATGGTGGCCATTGGCATCTTTATCCGAATGCAGGTCGCGGAATCGCCGGAATTCGAGAAAGCCAAAGCAGATAAGCAGATTGTGCAACAGCCCGCGCTGGAAGTGATTCGTCGTGACTGGCGCACCATCGTCAAAATTATGGGGCTACGCCTGGCAGAGACGGGTGGCTACTACATCACGACCAGTTTTATGTTGTCCTATGTGGTGCTGGCGGAAATCACAGATACGCGCCATGTGTTATGGGGCACGTTGATTGGTTCAGCGCTGGGGCTCGGCAGCCATCTGCTGTATGGCGCGCTAAGTGATAAGGTGGGACGTCGCCCAATATTCCTGATTGGCGCCATCTTCACCATTCTGTTTGGCATCCCCATGTTTATGCTGATCAATACCGGTGCAGTGATGATGGTGATTGTCGCTGTCGCCCTGTCCTTGCTCTTCAGCCATGACCCGATATTTGCCGTAGAGTCGAGTTGGTTCTCCGAACAGTTTCCGGCTAACGTCCGCTCCTCGGGTATTTCATTGGGCTACAACGGCGCTTCCGTGGTGGCGGGGCTGTTGCCGTTCATCGCAACAGGCGTGTACGGCATGGTCGGCTGGATCGGACCGGCGGTGATGTTCTCGTTACTGGGTGTCATTTCAACCTGGGTCGCCTTCAACACACGGGAAACCGCGCCGGTGAAAGTGGGCGAGCCCTCTCTGCCAGCCTCATCAACCTCAACAGCCCCGACGGTGTGAGTGAAATAACGGGCGGCTGTGTCGCCCGTTATTGCTGTGGTATCATTGCGCAGTTTCTCGTCACTCACTAACTCCGGATTTACTGCGTTTCATGACCGATACTTTCTCTTCGCAACGTTTTTCTATCGCTCCGATGCTGGACTGGACCGATCGCCACTGCCGTTATTTTCACCGTAAGTTGAGCGGCGATACGCTGCTGTATACCGAAATGGTGACCACGGGCGCCATTATTCACGGCAAAGGCGATTATCTGGCTTACAGCGAAGAGGAGCATCCGCTGGCGCTGCAGTTGGGCGGCAGCGATCCGGCAGCCCTGGCGCAATGTGCGAAGCTGGCGGAAGCGCGCGGTTACGACGAGATTAACCTTAACGTCGGTTGCCCATCCGATCGCGTGCAGAATGGGCGCTTTGGTGCCTGTCTGATGGCTGACGCCGCGCTGGTCGCAGATTGCATTAAAGCGATGCGCGATGTGGTCAGTATTCCGGTGACGGTGAAAACCCGTATCGGAATTGATGAGCAGGACAGCTACGCATTTCTGTGTGATTTCATTGGTACGGTGGCCAATAAGGGCAACTGCGATACCTTTATTATCCATGCGCGTAAGGCATGGCTTTCTGGTTTAAGCCCGAAAGAGAACCGTGAGATTCCGCCGCTGGATTATCCGCGTGTCTATCAGCTGAAGCGTGATTTTCCGGCGCTGACCATGGCGATTAACGGCGGCATCAAGACGCTGGAAGAGGCGAAAACGCATTTGCAACATATGGATGGTGTGATGATGGGCCGTGAAGCGTATCAGAACCCCGGCATCCTGGCGCAAGTGGATAGTGAACTGTTCGGCCGCGATACGCCGTCTGTCGATCCGGTCGCGGTGGTGCGTGCGATGTACCCTTACATCGAAGCGGAGCTGAGCAAAGGCACCTATCTGGGGCACGTTACACGCCATATGCTGGGCCTGTTCCAGGGCATTCCTGGTGCGCGCCAGTGGCGTCGTCATTTAAGTGAGAATGCCCATAAGCCGGGTGCCGATGTACGGGTGCTGGAAGCGGCACTGGCGCTGGTCGCGGATAAGATTCCACAGGAAGCCTGATTGTAGGTGAGTCGCGGTGGGCCGGTGTGCCCGGCCATAAAAGGGCAGTCCGAACGCCAGGGAAAGCACACCTCTGTGCCGATCTGCCGCGCGAACATTCGCCCCATTTTTGGGAAACGGCCCGATGCTGCGCATGGCTGAAAACGCTCTCAGCCTATTTGTCTCTGGCGCGGAAGCTTTGCTTTTCTGACGGGCCATTTCTGTCCCTTCAGAGAAGCATCGCTGCCGTTAATACGGTTTAAAATGCACCAATAATTAGTGAATTTCATCACTGCTGAAATACCTCTTCTGAATATAACATCTTATTTTTCAATGTATTAACCGTATGCTTATATTGGCACGTATCTTGTAATGCACTCTGTGTTACTTACACAGGAGAGCCTTCGTGGAAATTTTATTTGTTATCGGCTTTTTTCTGATGCTGTTGCTGACTGGCGTTTCACTGCTGGGCGTTATCGCTGCATTGGTTGTTGCCACCGTTGTGATGTTCCTCGGCGGGTTATTCGCGATTGTTATCAAGTTGTTGCCGTGGCTGGTGTTGGCGGTGGTAGCCGTGTGGCTTTATCGCGCCTTTACGACACCGAGCGGTGAAGTGAAATTAAACAGACTGAAAAGAAAAATCAGTAAGTTAGAGCGGCGTGGTTGGCGCTAAATGCGGGAGCGATCACAGAGTCGATAATTGCTTAGTACGAATCTGCAATTAAACATATTTTTTACTTATGTTTTCTGTCAGGATGCGTAAAGTAATTCAAAACGAATTCATCGCCGCTGACCCTACACCAGCGCGAACTATAAAAAGAAAGAAAAAAGGGCTTCCTTCGGGAAGCCCTTAACTTTTTAGGGAATCAGCAAGCTGGAACCTTGCGTGGCGCGGCTCTCAAGAACCTGATGCGCGCGCACCGCATCGCTCAAGGCAAATTTCTGCTCTTCTGGTACCTTCAGCTGAATCGCACGACTGGCAATTAACGAGAACAACTCGTTGCTGGCATTATCCAGTTCCTGACGATTGGTAATGTAACCAAACAGCGAAGGGCGTGTGACAAACAGCGAACCTTTCTTGTTCAGAATCCCAAGATCAACGCCGGTGACGGGGCCCGAGGCATTACCAAAACTCACCATTAAGCCATGACGACGCAGGCTATCGAGAGAAGGCTCCCAGGTGTCTTTCCCCACCGAGTCATACACCACCGCGACCTTTTCACCGTCAGTCAATTCACTGACTCGCTGAGCGATATTCTCCTCGCGATAGTTAATGGTCGCCCAGGCACCGGCATTTTTTGCAATCTGCGCTTTTTCGGCGGAGCCCACGGTACCAATCAGATGCGCGCCCAGCGCTTTAGCCCACTGACAGGCAATCAGTCCCACGCCGCCCGCTGCGGCATGGAACAGGAAGATTTCATCGGCTTTCACTTTGTAGGTCTGACGCAGCAAATACTGCACGGTTAAGCCTTTCAAAAACGAGGCAGCACCTTGTTCAAAGCTAATGCTCTCCGGCAGGATCACCAGACGATCTTCCGCCACGTTATGCACTTCGCTATAGGCACCCAGCGCAGCCTGACAATAGACCACGCGATCGCCGGGCTTAAAGCGCGTCACGCCTGAGCCAACGCGTTTCACCACGCCAGCGGCTTCAGTGCCCAGCCCGGACGGGAAAGCTGTCACCGGATAGAGCCCGCTGCGCACATAGGTGTCGATATAGTTGATGCCAATTGCCTTGTTTTCGACCTGAACCTCATGTTCGGCGGGATCGGCCAGCTCAAAATCGACCCATTGCAGTACCTCCGGGCCACCGTGTTGGTTGAACTGAATACGCTTTGCCATTCTGACTCCTGTGATTGTTCATCCTGGGACGGTATACTTGCGCGTCCCTTTCACGATCGGTAATGCATTCACTATGGCAGGAAATAAACCCACCAACAAATCCAACGAACCCCGCGATCGTCAGCTGGAAGGCGTGAAAATGCCGCCGCACTCTATTGAAGCGGAGCAGTCGGTGCTCGGTGGGTTGATGCTGGATAACGAACGCTGGGATAACGTCTCCGAGCGCGTGGTGGCGGATGATTTCTTCAACCGTTCGCACCGCATGATCTTCTCTGAGATGCAGCGTCTGCTGGAAATGGGCCAGCCGATTGACCTTATTACGCTCTCTGAATCGCTGGAAACACTGGGCGAGCTGGAGATGGCCGGTGGCTTTGCTTATCTTGCAGAGCTGGCGAAAAACACGCCAAGTGCAGCGAATATCGGCGCTTATGCGGATATCGTGCGTGAACGTGCCGTTGTGCGCCAAATGATCTCGGTCGCGAACCAAATTGCTGATGCCGGTTACGATCCGCAGGGGCGTAGCAGCGAAGAATTACTTGATTTCGCAGAATCCAACGTCTTTAAGATTGCTGAACAGCGCGCCAATAAAGCAGAAGGCCCGCAGAACATTGAGCAAATTCTGGAAGCCACGGTATCGCGTATTGAAGCGCTGGTGTCGACCCCGCACGATGGTGTCACCGGAGTGGATACCGGCTATCAGGATCTCAACAAAAAGACTGCCGGTTTGCAGGGTTCAGATTTGATCATCGTGGCGGCGCGTCCGTCGATGGGTAAAACCACTTTCGCCATGAACCTGTGCGAAAACGCCGCGATGCTACAAGACAAACCGGTGCTGATTTTCAGTCTGGAGATGCCCAGCGAACAGCTAATGATGCGTATGCTGGCGTCATTGTCGCGCGTGGACCAGACGCGCATTCGTACCGGCCAGCTGGAAGACGAAGATTGGGCGCGCATCTCTGCCACCATGGGCATCCTGCTTGAGAAGAAGAACATGTTTATCGATGATTCTTCTGGTCTGACGCCCACGGAAGTGCGTTCGCGCGCGCGCCGCGTGTTTCGTGAGAATGGCGGTTTAAGCCTGATCATGATCGACTACCTGCAGTTAATGCGCGTGCCGGCGCTATCGGACAACCGTACGCTGGAGATCGCAGAGATCTCGCGCTCGCTCAAGGCTTTGGCGAAAGAGCTGAATGTTCCGGTGGTGGCGTTGTCGCAGCTTAACCGCTCACTGGAGCAGCGCGCCGATAAACGTCCGGTGAACTCGGATCTGCGTGAATCGGGTTCGATCGAGCAGGATGCTGACTTGATTATGTTCATCTATCGCGATGAGGTGTATCACGAAAACAGCGATCTTAAAGGGATCGCCGAGATCATCCTCGGTAAGCAGCGTAACGGCCCTATCGGCACAGTACGATTGACCTTCAATGGCCAGTGGTCGCGTTTTGATAACTACGCAGGGCCGTCTTACGACGACGAATAATCCTTTCCAACGAGATGCATGCACGATTTGTGCATGCATTTCACGTCATCAGAAAATAGTGTTGGACAACCTTGGCTTTAATCAGGTTATCTGTACCAAAGCGCACCCTATAACGCTGTGGAAGCAGAATGACTCAGGTAGACGATTACGACCTTAAGATATTGACACTATTACAATCTAACGGCCGCCTTACCAATCAGGAACTCAGTGATTTAGTCGGTCTTTCGGCGTCTCAATGTTCACGCCGCCGCATCAATCTCGAACAGGCAAACCTCATCCTCGGCTATCACGCACGGCTCTCCCCGGACGCGGTGGGTCTTGGCATGGTGGGCTTGATTGAAGTGCGTTTAAAGAATCACACGCCAGATTATGAAGAGAGTTTCCATCGCATGGTGGCAGAGGAGGATGCGATTGTTGATGCCTTTAAAACCACCGGTGATGCTGATTATCTGCTGAAAGTGGCCGTGGCTGATTTAGCCTCGCTGAGTGCGTTGATCAGTCAGCTGGTGGCTGGCCATCAGAGTGTGGCCCATGTGAAAACCTCCGTGGTGTTGAGCCGTTTAAAAGAGAACGGCTTGATGATTATCCCCGAGCACAAAACGCGCCAAAAAAGTGCATGATGTGCTAATCTGGTGCAATTAACGCACATTGAATGCAAACAACGCGCACCAGAAAACAGATTTGTGCATGAATCAACGATTGAAGCTTGGGTTGATGCACAAAAACCTGCAATAAAAGCGCCTTAGATATCAATTGGATAATCGCTGGTACCCCATAGGTGGCGACTTAGCGCCGCCTATGTGGTGCGTTTTTTGCATTTGAACCGCATCATTTGCACTGAGATTACTCCATGGATAACGTTGTTCAACCCACTAAAATTCCTCATTCACGTATTGAAGATGCGCTGGCGATAGTGCTCGGCACGTTAATGGTTTCCTTTGGCGTGATGATGCTGAAACAGGCGGGCGCGCTGACTGGCAGCACTGCAGGTATCGCGTTCTTAATCAGCTATCTGACGCACCTCTCTTTTGGTAGCGCATTTTTCCTGATTAACCTGCCGTTTTACTGGCTGGCAGTGCGCCGCATGGGCTGGGAATTCACGATTAAAACGTTCTGCGCGGTGGGGCTGGTTTCACTGTTCACACACTTGCATCCGATGTTCATCCATTTTTCTGCGCTAAATCCGTTTTATGCGACATTGTTCGGTAACGTGGTGATGGGGATTGGGTTTATAGTGTTGTTTCGTCACAAAGCCAGTCTCGGCGGTATCAATATTTTGGCACTCTGGCTGCAGGACCGCATCGGTCTGCGCGCCGGCAAACTGCAAATGGCGGTAGATACCTGCGTGGTACTCGCTTCGCTTTTCGTGGTGTCGCTACCGATACTTTTGGCCTCAATTGCGGGCGCGGTGATCCTCAATCTCATCATCGCTATGAATCATCGTCCCGGCCGCTACATGGTTTGATGACGCCTCTTTACCGACTATTTATGACCAATCATGGAGATCTGCACCGTGTTTCAAAACGTTGATGCTTATGCTGGCGATCCAATTCTGTCGCTGATGGAAACCTTCAAACAGGACCCACGCGACAATAAAGTGAATCTGAGCATTGGTCTCTATTACAACGAGGCGGGCATCATTCCTCAGTTGCAAGCCGTGGCTGCCGCAGAAGAACGCCTGCAGGCGCAACCGCATCAGGCGTCACTTTACCTGCCGATGGAAGGCCTGGGCCCATACCGTAATGCGATTGCACCGCTGCTGTTTGGCAAAGAACACCCGATGCTGAAGGCCGGCCGCATTGCTTCCATCCAGACGTTGGGTGGCTCCGGTGCACTGAAAGTAGGGGCGGATTTCCTCAAGCGTTACTTCCCGAACTCAAATGTTTGGGTGAGCGATCCGACCTGGGAAAACCACATCGCAATTTTCAACGGTGCCGGTTTCGACGCACAGACTTATCCGTGGTACGACGAAGAGACCAACGGCGTGAAGTTTGATGCGTTTATTGCCAAGCTGAAAACGCTGCCGAAGCAATCTATCGTGCTGTTGCACCCATGCTGCCACAACCCGACGGGTGCGGATCTGACGAACGCACAGTGGGATGAAACCACCGAAGTATTGAAAGCGCAGGAACTGATTCCGTTCCTCGATATCGCTTATCAGGGCTTTGGTGCCGGTATGGAGCAGGATGCTTACGCGATTCGCGCGATTGCGGCTGCAGGCTTGCCAGCACTGGTCAGCAACTCATTCTCGAAAATCTTCTCGCTGTACGGCGAGCGCGTTGGCGGCCTGTCCATCGTGTGCGAGAGCGCAGAAGAATCTGCACGCGTGCTGGGTCAGCTGAAAGCCACCGTGCGTCGCAACTACTCCAGCCCGCCAAACTTTGGTGCGCAGGTGGTTTCTTGCGTACTGAACGATGAAGCACTGTTGAACAACTGGCTGGCCGAGGTGGAAGCCATGCGCCTGCGCATCATCGAAATGCGCCAGACGCTGGTCAACGTATTAAGCACCAAGCTGCCAGGCAAAAACTTTGATTACCTGCTGAAGCAGCGCGGTATGTTTAGCTATACCGGTTTAAGTGCGCAGCAGGTTGACCGTCTGCGTGATGAGTTCGGCGTGTATCTGATTGCCAGCGGCCGTATGTGCGTGGCTGGCCTCAACAGCCGTAACGTTAACCAGGTGGCTGAAGCCTTTGCTGCCGTGATGTAACGCACTACGCAGCACGAGAAAACCGTCATGCCTCCGGGCTGGCGGTTTTTTTATGCGCGTAATCGGGTGCCATCGCCTTTACCTTTGGCTGACTTGCTGAAAACTTAAACGTTGTCATGACGTTAGGGATTTTTCTGTGGTTTAATCAAATGTTACGGCTTGAAGGCAAAAATGCTGGGCATCGTACAGGGGCGCCCAATCAGTGTACCGGGCTGAAGCATTTACAATTGCAACACACCTTAGCGTTATTGCGTTGTTTAGGAATTGAACTCTACGATGCGCAGCGATATGGTGTGCGGACGTCGGCTAAAAGGCAGAAAGTAGTATGTAGATTTGATGAGATTTTGGATGGGGTAAGATCTTAAGATACTGGTATTCCGAAATTTATAAGTTTTTTGAGTAATGTCTGTGGCGTAAAATAATCAGGAATGATAATGTATTAACAATGTTGAAATACTCTGTTACTTATTATTCAAGTTAATCCACCATGACATAATATCTACTAATGCTGGAATTTACTTAATTTGATTTCTGAGTTGTTTTAAATAGGCCTCATAATTATGACAAACAAAGCTGATGATTTACCTATTCAAAGTAGCAATAATTCTAAGCCTTTTACCGAAGGATTTCATGCAAGAAGCGTTACTTTCGCCACGATAATATTCTGTTGCCTTAGTACTCTACTTTTTTTGCTATTTTTCTTTCATTTAATATTAGGCCCTGCATTTTATAAATACATTGGCATGGCGGATAGTTATATACTTAAAAAGCCAGAGTCTATCAAAGATCCATTAATGTTACATAACATCGGTGAAATGGTATCTACAGGGACTATATTGAGCTTGGATGATTTTTGGTCATTTCAGAGTAACCTTTATCAGGTTATAATTACGTCATTAATTGCTATTAACGGAATTATTGCAGCATTTTCTTTCTTTATAATTAAAACATCTTCAATAAATAAAGCTAGAGAAGAGGCAAAAGCCGAAGCAGTTATCGAAATGAAAAAATATATTGATAGCACAATGTTTAGTAATTTTTTAATTGATGTAGTTAACAAAAAAACAGATCTTGTTATGAATCCTAAAATCAAAGATATGCAAGAGGATTTCTCAGGTTTAATTGATGCTGCGCAGCAAATATTAGCTCGCTTGGAAAGTGATGAATTCATAATAAAGAAATTGAAGAGTGATAGCTCAGAATTTAGTAGAAGTTTAAGAATCATTATGCAGGAACTTTCAGAAAGAGATGAAGTTGACAATGAAGGCGCAGATTTAGTTTTGGGAGACAGAACGCATGGCATTTCTTAAAGGAAAAATGAAGGAGAAAGTTAAATCACTTAACGAATCTCCGTTAAATGAATATACATTGAACTCGCCAGCTGAGTTGCTCGATTTTGCCGATAAAAACAATATCAGAGTAATACCTCTAGATGTTTCTTCTTTGACTAAACTGCTTGGTATTACCATGAGAATGGAACCAATGAAAGGAGATGAGTCAGGCTCTCTGAAACGTGGAAAAGATGGAGTATGGGTGATGACTATAAATTCTCTACATCATCCACATAGGCAACGTTTCACCATTGCTCATGAATTGGCTCATTTCATAAAACATACCATAATATCGGATGAATTCAATGATTCAGTATTTTTTAGAGATGGTAAGATAAATAAAATTGAAACTGAGGCAAATAAATTTGCTGCCGAACTATTAATGCCAGAGACTGATTTTCATAATTTTATCAATGAGAAGTCAAAAACTGTAGAGGATATTGCTTTATATTTTCAGGTTTCTTCCATGGCAGTTCGTTTAAGAGCTAAGCAGTTAGGCTATAAGGGGCATAATTTATAACATGGATAAATTTATATATTTTCCTCTACTTAAAACTCGTGATGCGGAATTGAAGGCTATCTCGAATTTAGATGATAGGACCTTTTCCCATACACTTCCAATATACGAATTAACTAAATCTCGTAAAACTACTGTTGCTCCTGATGGTGATATTCATCGTAAAATGTCATCCATTAGAGATGTTCAGAAGGATAGGCCATTTATTCTTGACTTGACATCTAATGAAAAATACATCAATCCTCAGATTGAACAATTACTTGATGAAAATGATGGGTTTAGGGAGTGGCGTTATTTCATTGGGCTATATTCAGATCTTAATATTATTCCAATGATCCATATTTATGATGAGGATGATCTATCTGATACTGAAAAGTTTGTTAATTTGGTATCACAAGAAAAAAAATATTTAGCATTGCGTGTTCCTCATGATTTGGAAGATTATAAAAAATTTATAAATCCAATTGTCAATCAGTTAAGCTTGGGTTGTAAGCTAATTATTATATTCGATGCTGAGCAAGTTTCTTCTGAAAACATGTATGATGTTAGTGACTCACTTATTTATGCATGTAAAAATATCGAGGAATATTCTCATAAGATCGACACTATTGTCATAGTATCAACATCGTTCCCATTATCTCCTGCGTCAATTGGAAATGATGATCATGGTGATGTTCCAATAGTGGAGGAAAGAATTTTTCATTCCGTTTCTAGGGAATATCCTGTTAAATATGGCGATTATGCTTCAATTAACATTGAACAAGTAGAAATTCGAGGCGGGACTTTTGTTCCTAGAATCGATATTGCGTTGGATGATAAGTTTTTTTATAAAAGATATAGACGTGACAAAGGAAGTTATTCACTTTGTGCGAAAAAAGTCCTTGAAGATAAAAGGTATGTAAATTTAGGATCTTGGGCTGATAGTGAAATAAACAAAGCTTCAAATGATGAACCCTCAGGGATTAGCCCATCTTTTTGGATTTCTGTTAGGATGAACTATTATATGAGCACGCGAGTTATGTTAAGAAATAAATTTTGATATCTTATCTGATGGCATCCTGGTGATTGTAAGGATGTCGTCGGAGGATATTTTATTACCTATCTCCGATTTAAAAACTTTAAAACGATTTTCTGAATATTTAAGTAGGCTTTTTCTAGATGTATCTCTTATAAATTTAAGGCTTTTTTGTGATGAAAGTGTTAAGCAAAGCTCATATTTTGATAGCTTCAATTTATATTTGGTTAAATATTTGAGTTCTTCAACTGATAGTGTACTAGCAAGCATTATTTTACTGTGATTTTTATTTTGAATTGGCTTTCTCACTGCTTTGCAGAAATTATCATAAACAACAATTATACCTATGCTACGAGGTAAGATATCTCTAATGGATTTCAAGTTCTCTTTTTCACAAACAACGTAGCAATAGTCGAAATAGTCTTTATAACTAAGTATTTGATAGTCAAGCCTAGAAGTGTTATCGGAAGCCCCTTTAATTTCATAGGATGTTGCCATGTTCTCATGCAATGAAATTAAGTCAGCTCTGCGAGAGCCAAAATTAAAACGGAACTCAGAGGATAAAATCGCATCTGTATCTCCGAATTCAAGAAGAAATTCTACTAAGCGAGTTTTTATTTCAATTTCTTTCATTTCACATAAACTTATTGAATTACCTATTCTATTATACCAAAATACTGTTTTTATGTACAGGGTGTTTTTTGAAGGTTTAAACTTTAAGATTGTTGCTTACTTTTAAATAAACCTCAAAGATATTGTGTTTTTTTTATAAATTTTTTCGTATGCGCATCTTCTGCGATATCATTTTCTAAATTAAACAAAAACTTCATGAGGCACTATTTATTCTGATTTTTTGAGATTAGACGACTTATCTGGAGCGAATTGTTTTTTATGAGTCATACTAAATGTGTATTCATTATGTTGGCATTTTTTTGCCATTCCATAGGGGGAATAAAACAATGAACATTTCGGACCTCCTCACCTACTGCATGAGTAAGCCGGGTGCGGAGCAGAGCTATAAAAATGAATGGGATGCCACACAGGTAAAAAGCGAAGGCGTACTGTTTGCCATGGTGCATGAGGTGAAAGGGCGTCCGGCGCTGTCGTTGAAAACCTCGCCTGCGCTGGCCGATTTATTGCGCGAAGAGCACAGTGATGTGTTTCCGAGTGAGCATTTAAATAAGTCGCACTGGAGTACGCTGTGGCTGGATGGCTCGCTGAAGGATTCGCAGATTTATTATCTGGTGGAAGCTTCCTGGCAACAGGCTGACGCCACGCGTGCGGCGGGCGTCAGCCATGATGAAGACGCGCGCTAATTAAGCTGCTGACTCTTCACGCAGGGTGTTGATATCAATCACGAAGCGGTATTTCACGTCGCTTTTCAGCATACGTTCGTAGGCTTCGTTAATCTGGTTCATGGCGATCAGCTCGATATCTGAAGTGATACCGTGCTTGCCGCAGAAATCCAGCATCTCCTGTGTCTCAGCGATACCACCGATCAGTGAACCGGCAATGCTGCGACGTTTGAAGATCAGATTAAAGACCTGTGGAGCCGGATGATCGTGCTCTGGCGCGCCCACCAGCGTCATGTTGCCATCGCGTTTCAGCAGGGCAATAAACGGGTTGAGATCGTGCTGAGCAGCCACGGTGTTGAGGATGAAATCGAAGCTGTTGTTGTGCTGCGCCATTTGATCAGCATCTTTCGAAATCACCACTTCATCAGCACCCAGGCGCTTACCGTCTTCAATCTTCGATGGTGAGGTGGTGAACAGCACCACATGCGCACCCATCGCATGCGCGATTTTCACGCCCATATGGCCGAGGCCGCCCAGACCGACGATGCCCACTTTCTTACCTGGACCGACGTTCCAGTGACGCAGCGGTGAGTAGGTGGTGATACCGGCACACAGCAGCGGGGCAACGCCTGCCAGCTCAAGGTTTTCCGGCACGCGCAGCACAAAGCTTTCATCAACCACCATGCTGGTGGAGTAACCGCCGTAGGTGATGGCGCCGGTTTCGCGATCTTCACCGTTATAGGTGCCAACAAAACCGTTTTCGCAATACTGCTCCAGTCCTTCCTGGCAGCTTGGACAGCTGCGGCAGGAGTCAACCATACAGCCGACACCGACCAGATCGCCCACTTTGTATTTGTGAGTGTGGCCGCCAACGGCGGTAACGCGTCCAACGATCTCATGGCCTGGCACCACCGGGAAGATGGTGTTTTTCCATTCGTTGCGCGCCTGATGCAGGTCAGAGTGGCAAACGCCACAGTACAACACTTCAATCTGCACATCATGAGCGCGCAGCTCGCGCGGCTTATAGTCGAACGGGGCGAGTTTAGTTTTCGCGTCCTGTGCGGCATAGGCATGCGTAATATTCATGGTGTCTCCAATCGGGTGTGTCGTGAGTGTTTTGCGGGATCCCGTTCAGCGAGCTGAAGGGACAAAGGCGTAACGAGCTACGCCAAAAAGGAACTGTGTAAGGATAGTCAGCAGGATGAGATGCGTATATGCCTGAAGTTGTCTGATTCTTGCCTGTTTCTGCATTTTGCTGCGGAATCTGACAGCGAGGTATCAGGCCCGACTGACTGCAATATTCAGCGAGTAAACTAGAGAGTGCGGCGTCTGTGGATTGAAAGAAATAAGAAGGCCCGCACTGCGGGCCTTCAATTTTACTTCTTCTTCAACATCGGCTTAAGGAAGCGAGCGGTGTGGGATTTTTCACACTCCGCCACGGTTTCTGGCGTGCCAGAAATCAGGATTTCGCCGCCGCCGCTACCACCTTCTGGGCCGAGATCGACAATCCAGTCAGCGGTTTTGATCACGTCGAGGTTGTGTTCAATCACCACAATGGTATTGCCCTGATCGCGCAGCTGATGCAGCACTTCCAGCAACTGCTGAATATCAGCAAAGTGCAGACCCGTGGTTGGCTCATCAAGGATATAGAGCGTCTGCCCGGTACCGCGTTTCGACAGCTCACGCGCCAGTTTCACACGCTGCGCTTCACCGCCTGACAGCGTGGTTGCAGACTGACCGAGGCGAATGTAGGACAAGCCCACGTCGATCAGCGTTTGCAGTTTACGCGCCAGCGCAGGGACAGCATCAAAGAACTCACGCGCTTCTTCGATAGTCATATCCAGCACTTCGTGAATGCCTTTGCCTTTGTATTTAATCTCCAGCGTTTCGCGGTTATAGCGTTTGCCTTTGCACTGATCGCACGGCACATACACATCCGGCAGGAAGTGCATTTCGACCTTGATCACGCCATCGCCCTGGCAGGCTTCGCAACGTCCACCGCGCACGTTAAAGCTGAAGCGTCCTGGATTGTAGCCACGGGAACGAGCTTCCGGCACACCGGCAAACAACTCACGGACCGGGGTGAAAATGCCGGTGTAAGTAGCAGGGTTCGAGCGCGGCGTACGGCCAATAGGGCTCTGGTCAATGTCGATGACTTTATCGAAATGCTCAAGACCGGCGATCTCGCGATAAGGTGCCACCTCCGTGGTGGTCGCGCCGTTCAGCTGACGCTGGGCAATCGGGAACAACGTATCGTTAATCAGCGTGGATTTACCGGAACCGGATACACCGGTGATACAGGTAAACAGACCCACCGGAATCGTCAATGTGACGTCTTTCAGGTTGTTGCCGCGCGCACCGGTAAGTTTCAGCACTTTTGCCGGATCGCCTTTCACGCGTTGTTGCGGAATGGCGATTTCGCGCTTGCCACTCAGATACTGACCGGTCAGCGAAGCTTCGTTAGCCATAATGGCATTCACGTCACCCTCAGCCACCACCTGACCGCCGTGCACACCCGCGCCAGGACCGATATCAATCACGTGGTCAGCGGCGCGAATCGCATCTTCATCGTGCTCGACCACAATCACGGTGTTGCCGAGATCGCGCAGGTGAATCAGCGTACCAAGCAGACGTTCGTTATCGCGCTGATGCAGACCAATTGAGGGCTCATCCAGCACATACATCACGCCCACCAAACCCGCACCGATTTGACTTGCCAGACGAATACGCTGCGCTTCGCCGCCAGAGAGGGTTTCTGCGGAACGCGACATCGACAGATAATTCAAACCGACATTAACGAGGAAGCTCAGGCGATCGCCGATCTCTTTCAGGATTTTTTCGGCGATCTGCGCACGCTGCCCGCTCAGTTTCAGATTGCGGAAGAAGTCGGTGGCATGGCCAATACTCATATCAGAGATGGTCGGCAGGTTGGTATTCTCAACAAATACATGGCGTGCTTCACGGCGCAGGCGTGTGCCTTCGCAGCTGGTGCAGGAGCGGTTGCTGATGAATTTCGCCAACTCTTCACGCACCGCATTGGATTCCGTCTCTTTATAACGGCGTTCCATGTTGTGCAGCACACCTTCAAACGGATGACGACGTACCGAAGTGTCGCCCCGATCGTTGATGTATTTAAATTCGATACTCTCTTTGCCGGAACCGTACAGAATCACTTCACGCGCTTTGTCGCTCAGGCTGTTGAACGGCGCTTCGACATCGAAATCCAGATGCTCTGCCAGCGAGCGCAGCATCTGGAAGTAATAGAAGTTGCGGCGATCCCAGCCACGAATTGCACCGCCAGCCAGTGACAGTTCAGGGTTCTGCACCACCCGATCGGGATCGAAATACTGCTGCACGCCGAGCCCATCACACGTTGGGCAGGCACCAGCCGGGTTGTTGAACGAGAACAGGCGCGGTTCCAGTTCACTCATGCTGTAGCCACAAATAGGGCAGGCAAAGTTAGCCGAGAACAGCAGCTCTTCGGCATCGCTGTCATCCATGTCGGCGACGATGGCGGTGCCACCACTCAGTGCCAACGTGGTTTCAAAGGATTCGGCTAAGCGCGTTGCCAGGTCATCGCGCACGCGGAAGCGGTCCACCACGACTTCGATGGTGTGTTTTTTCTGCAGTTCCAGCTTTGGCGGATCGGAGAGATCACAGACTTCGCCATCGATACGGGCGCGGATGTAGCCTTGCGCCGCGAGGTTTTCCAGCGTTTTGGTGTGTTCGCCTTTGCGATCTTTCACCACGGGTGCCAGCAGCATCAGACGACGGCCTTCTTCCTGCGCCATCACCTGATCCACCATCTGGCTCACGGTCTGTGCTGCCAGCGGAACATCGTGATCCGGGCAGCGCGGCTCACCCACACGGGCAAACAGCAGACGCAGATAGTCATGGATTTCGGTAATGGTCCCGACCGTCGAGCGCGGGTTATGCGATGTGGATTTCTGCTCAATAGAGATAGCGGGCGAGAGACCTTCAATATGGTCCACGTCCGGTTTCTCCATTAATGAAAGAAACTGGCGCGCATAGGCCGAGAGCGATTCAACATAGCGACGCTGACCTTCGGCATACAACGTATCAAACGCCAGCGAAGACTTACCGGAACCCGACAGACCGGTGACCACAATCAGCTTATCGCGAGGGATGATCAGGTTGATATTCTTCAAATTATGGGTGCGAGCACCGCGGACTTCGATCTTATCCATTCACCTTTCCCGGATTGAACAACACTCGCCATGCCTTGCCAGCATGACCAGCAGAAACGCGTTAGTATGGCACAAAAAATAAACTGAATAAATATCCAGTGTTTTTGCTATTCTGTGTGCCAAATAAAAATTGCGAGCCTGCTCTGAAGTGGGCACCGTCATTGTGACGTGATACAATTTTTGGCTTAGACTTTTAGCATCAACTCATCGGGAGACAGCAACATGGCCAGTCGTGGCGTAAACAAAGTGATTCTTGTCGGGAATCTGGGTCAGGATCCGGAAGTGCGCTACATGCCAAATGGTGGCGCGGTAGCCAACATTACGCTGGCCACGTCGGAAAGCTGGCGCGACAAGCAAACCGGTGAAAACAAAGAGATCACTGAATGGCACCGCGTTGTGCTGTTCGGCAAACTGGCTGAAGTGGCGGGTGAATACCTGCGTAAAGGCTCTCAGGTTTACATCGAAGGCCAGCTGCGTACCCGTAAATGGCAGGATCAGAGCGGTCAGGAAAAATACACCACCGAAGTGGTTGTTAACGTTGGCGGCACCATGCAGATGCTGGGTGGACGTCAGCAGGGCGCGAACGCAGGCGGCGCACCGATGGGCGGCCAGGGCGGCGGCAATAACAACGGTTGGGGCCAGCCACAGCAACCTCAGCAGCAGCCTCAGGGCGGCAACCAGTTCAGCGGCGGCGCACAACAGCGTCCGCAGCAGCAGAGCGCACCGGCGAACAACGAACCGCCAATGGACTTTGACGACGACATCCCGTTCTGAGTCAACGCTCACGCATAACTACTCGCTAAGGCCTCGTTTTACGGGGCTTTTTTGTATCTGGCTCTCAGGTTTCTCAATCAAAAGAAGGGACGCATTTCCCATCAAGGAGTGATAATGAAACAGCATCAGGCAGAAGTGTTATTAAAAACCGCACTGGCGGATGAGCAGGCTCAGTTTCGTCGTGGGCAGTGGGAAGCGATTGATGCTTTGGTCAATCATCGACAGAAATTATTGGTGGTGCAGCGCACGGGTTGGGGTAAAAGCTCCGTCTATTTTATCAGCGCCAAAATTTTTCGCGATCGCGGTATGGGTCCGACCATCATTGTTTCACCGCTACTGGCGCTGATGCGTAACCAAATTGAGTCGGCTCGTCGACTGGGTATTGTTGCTGAAACCCTCAATTCTTCGAACAGCAGTGCCTGGTCTTCAGTGACACAACGGGTGCTGGACAATCAGGTCGATTGTTTACTCATCTCTCCAGAACGTCTCGCCAATGATCAATTCATCGAAACCGTACTGCAGCCGATTGCCAACCGTATCGCGCTCATGGTGATTGACGAGGCGCACTGTATCTCCGATTGGGGGCACGATTTCCGTCCTGATTATCGGCGCATTGTCAGCATCTTGCGGCAACTACCGGCGAATACGCCAGTGCTCGGCACCACCGCTACCGCCAATAATCGTGTCGTTGCAGATATACAGCAACAGATGGGCGACATTGTGATTCAGCGCGGTGAGCTGATTCGTAAAAGTCTGGCGCTGCAAACGCTCATTTTGCCGAATCAGGCCTCTCGCCTTGCCTGGCTGGCGCAGGTCATTCCCTCTCTTCCGGGAACCGGTATCGTCTATACGCTCACCGTGCGGGATGCCGAGCAGGTTGCGGCCTGGTTACGCACGCAGCACATTGATGCGCGCGCCTATCATGGCAGCGTTGAGGCCGCTGGTTTCGACAGCAGCAACGACTATCGTCAACACCTTGAGACCTTGCTGCTAACTAACCAATTGAAAGTTTTGGTGGCGACCACCGCACTGGGAATGGGATATGACAAACCTGATTTGAGCTTCGTGCTGCACTATCAGGCACCCGCTTCCATTGTTGCTTACTACCAACAGGTAGGGCGTGCAGGACGTGGCATCGACCATGCGGTTGGCGTGCTGATGTCAGGCGGTGAAGATCGCGATATTCACCAGTTTTTCCGGCAGTCTGCTTTTCCAGCAGAAACTCAGGTATATGATATTTTGCAACTGCTGGAGGAGAGTGATGGGTTGTCGATTCGTGATATCGAACAGCAGACCAATCTGCGCCAGGGGCAAATTGAAAAAGTGCTGAAATTGCTCAGCGTTGAGAATCCTGCTCCGGTGATTAAGGTCAAATCCCAATGGCGGAGAACGCCGGTCGCTTATCTGCTGGATCGCGAACGTATCGTGCATCTGACGCAACAGCGCGAGCAAGAGTGGCAGGAGGTGCAGCGTTATATCTCACAGCGCAGTTGCCTGATGACGTTTCTGCGATTATCACTGGATGACACAGACCCCGTATCCTGTGGCAAATGTGCCAGCTGCCTCGGTCGACCTTTGATTGACCCGCAGGTGGATGCGACACTGGCTCATCAGGCAGCGACCTTTCTACAGCGCGCCGAAACGGTGATTTTGCCCAAAATTCAGGTGGCTGCTCAGGCATTTGAAGAGTACGGTTTTCGCGGCAATTTACCTGCCGCTCTGCGTGCGCAGGAAGGTCGGGTGCTTTCGCGCTGGGGAGATGCCGGATGGGGATCTCGCGTAGTGGCCGAGAAAGCAGCCGGTCATTTCAGTGATGAACTGGTTGCTGCCATAGTGGAAATGATTGAACAGCGCTGGCAGCCAGCACCTGCTCCACGGTGGGTTTGCTGCGTACCGTCGTTGCGTCAGCCTCAATTGGTAGCGGATTTTGCCCGCCGATTGGCACAGCGACTCGGCATACCCTTTGTCGATGCACTGCAGAAAGTGAAAGATAACCCTCAGCAACGTCTGCAGAATAATCGCTTCCATCAATGTCGTAATCTGGATGGCGCATTTTCCACCAGCGCTGACCTGCCTGCCACTGCCGTGTTACTGGTAGACGATATTGTCGATTCAGGCTGGACGATGGCAGTGACTGCAGCCCTGCTTCAGCAAGCGGGTAGCGGCATTGTCTATCCACTGGCGCTGGCAACCTCAACGGTGAAAGAGTGATGAATTTATCTCCTGTTGCACAGGCAACGCTTTTGTTAACCAGCGACTTCTCGCGCCAGAGTGAGGATGAGGTGAAGCCGCTAGGTAATGCTGAATGGGGGCGATTCGCCCTGTGGCTGAAACAACAATCTGCAACACCCGCCGATCTGCTCGGCTCTGGTGCTGATGTCATGCTAGCCAGCTGGGTTGATTCTCATATCACGCGCGAGCGTATTGAAGCGCTACTGAGCCGTGGACATAGCCTGGCGTTAGCGATTGAACGCTGGCAGCGTGCGGGGTTGTGGGTGTTAACACGTTCTGACGCTGAATATCCAAGGCTGCTAAAGCAACAGCTGCGCACTGACGCGCCGCCGGTGCTATTCGGCTGTGGTGATATCACTCTGTTAAATCACCCAGGCCTTGCGGTGGTTGGGTCAAGAAATGCCAGCGAGCGGGATTTAACGTTCAGTCGTCAGGTTGCGGCAAGAATTGTCTCTGCGAATATAAATCTGATTTCGGGTGGTGCACGAGGCATTGATGAAGCCGCGATGCTGGGCGCTTTGCAACATAACGGAGCCGTCATTGGTGTTCTCAGTGATAGTCTGCTCACCGCTGCGACCAGCGCCAAATGGCGTAAAGGTCTCATGGCAGGAAAGTTATTGCTGCTTTCGCCTTTCTATCCGGAAGCAGGCTTTACTGTGGGTCACGCGATGGCGCGCAATCGATATGTTTATTGCCTGGCGAAGAGTGCGTTGGTCGTACACGCGGGTCACAAGGGCGGTACGCTGGCTGGTGCGGAAGAGAATCTGCGCAAGAAATGGGTACCGTTGTGGGTTAAGCCGACCGACGATGTACAGGCCAGCAACGCCCAACTGGTCACACAGGGTGGGCAATGGTGCGCTGCTCACCCCGATGACATTGATGTTGCGCAATGGATGACGACTCATCGTCATCAGCCTTACCAGCAGGATGATCTATTGAGCGGCGCATGGCACACGATGCCCGACAAGATCGCGGATGCTAATGTGGCTCAGGAACCAGAAGGAATCTGGCATCCATCCGATTTTTACCTGATTTTTCAGGCGCAATTGCCTGCACTGGCCGCCTATCCGGTCACGATTGAAGATCTGGGCTTGCGAACCGGTCTGCATCAGATTCAGCTGACTGAATGGTTGCAGCGTGCGGAGCATGAGGGGCTGATTGAACAGCTGGCAGGATCAAACCGTTATCAATGGAAGCGTAAAATCTAGCTGCTGAATGCCGCCCATAATGGAAGCCGGACAATTCTGCCCGGCAAAGTGACTGCTAATGCGGCCGCCACTCCCGCAAAATTACCTCAGTATCACGCACTAACACCGGGTTGCCCGGCAGAATCAAATCCGCCCAGATTTCATTGTGCTGATTGATCTGCTGTTGTGCGGAAACGTAAGTCCGGTCAGCGGTGGTATGCGCATCGGCGGCAACGGTGATGTGATAGCCCAGGCTGGCACCCACTTTGATGGTGGTATCCACGCAGTAATCGGTCGCGCAGCCGCAAATCACAAAGCTCTCAATGCCATGTTGATCAAGCTGAGCCGCCAGGTCGGTTTGCCAAAAACTGTCACAGGCGGTCTTGTTAACGTAGATCGCGTTGGCTGGCTGATCCAATTCCGGCACGATCTGCCAACCTTCGCTGTTTACTTCGAGGCCTGGCTCAACGTGCTGAATGAAAATCACCTGATCGGCCGCTGCCGTCAGTTGATTGATGCGCTGACAACGTCCGTCACGATCAAAACGTGGCGAAGCCAGCACGCCGTTTTGCATATCCACTACCACGACAACCCGATTAGCCATCACTGCCTCCTTTATATAGAGGATGACAGTATCGCGATTGTTACGCATGCAGGTAAAGCAAATCTGTTTTGCATTTCAGCTCGCCGCCGCGCATGCTAATTAACCTGTTTTTAGGAGGTGTGACGTGAAGGTGGTTCCGGAAATCTTTCCTGATAAGTGCGATCAGGCGCAGTTCCAGCATTTTGCTGAACTGCCGGGTATCGAGCTGTATCAGGCGCACATCTCGCGTTACGCTTTTGAGCCGCATACCCATGAAGCCTTCGGTATCGGCACCATTGAATCGGGTGCACAGCGTTTTCGCTACCGCGGCACGCACTATACGGCACCGCAGCATTCACTGGTAATGATGAACCCTGATGAATTGCACACCGGGGAATCGGCCTGTGATGAGGGCTGGCGTTATCGCATGATCTATATTGATCCGCAGGAGATGGAGCGGCTTACCGGCGATCGTCACTGGTGGTTTAGTGAGGCGCTGCGCACAGATGTCCGCCTGGCGCAGCCCTTTTCCCAGCGACTGGCACAGATGTGGCAATCCACCAGCGCGCTGGAACGCGAGAGTCTGTTGCTGGAACTGCTGGAGCTATTACGCCCGCTGGCACATCAGGGAAAATCCCGACCCGAAGAGGGCGCCCATCGCTTTGATGCGGTAAAAGCCTATTTGCGTGAAAACCTGGCGGAGCCGGTTCGTCTTGATGAGCTGGCCGCCCTGGCGTCTTTGTCGCCGTGGCATTTTCTCCGCAGTTTTAAACACCACTTCCATGTTACGCCACATCAGATGCTGATGGCCTTTCGCCTGTTCGAAGCCAAGCAACGTTTAGGAATGGGAGAAAGCGCGGCTTCGGTAGCGGCGGCTGTTGGATTGACCGATCAGGCACACCTCACGCGCGCGTTTGCTCACCGTTATGGCATCACGCCAGGGCGTTATCAAAAGCAAGTTTTCCCCTCACGTTAACCGCAATCTGCTACAAGCCTTTATTATCCGGTTACGCCACACTGCGGCGGAAAGGTCATAAAGGAAAAGAGAATGTTTGCTGGAATCGTATTTGCACTTGCCGCAGGACTGATGTGGGGGCTGATTTTTGTCGGCCCACTGTTGATCCCAGACTATCCGGGCACCCTACAATCAGCCGGACGCTATGTGGCATTCGGTCTGGTCGTCTTGCCGCTGGCGTGGCTGGATCGCCGCCGTCTTAAACAACTGGCGCGCAAAGATTGGCTGGAGGCGCTGAAATTATCGCTGGTCGGTAATCTGCTCTATTACGCCTGCCTCGCCAGCGCTATCCAGCGCACCGGTGCGCCCATCTCGACCATGATAATTGGCACCTTGCCGGTGGTCATCACCGTGACGGCCAACCTTTGCTACGGCCATCTTGAAGGGCGACTTTCCTGGCGTAAACTCTTTCCGGCGCTACTGATTATTGCTGCTGGCCTGGGCTGCGTGAATGCCGCTGAGATGCAAATGCAGGGACCGGAATTTGACTGGTCGCGCTACCTGACAGGGCTGTTACTGGCGATTTTAGCGGTCGCCTGCTGGACCTGGTATCCGCTGCGCAATGGCATCTGGCTGCGCGCGCATCCACAGCATAAAGCCGGTAGCTGGGCAACGGCACAAGGGTTGGTGACCTTACCGCTGGCGCTGGTGTTCTATTTATTCGTGTGCGGTCAACTTTACTGGCAGCAGCCTGAGTTCGCTCTGCCATTTGGCCCACAGCCCACGCGTTTTCTCCTCATCATGCTGGCGATTGGGCTGATATGTTCATGGTTAGGCACGCTATGCTGGAATGCGGCCAGCCAGCGTGTGCCAACGGTCATCATGGGGCCGCTGATTGTGTTCGAAACGCTGGCGGGTCTGCTGTGGACCTTCCTCTGGCGACAGAGCTGGCCGCCGCTGCTCACTGGCATTGGTATTGGCTGTCTCATCGTTGGCGTAATCTATGCCATGCGTATTAAACCGCAGCCGAAAGTCAGCGCGCTTTAACATGAATTTCTGGCTGCTGAGTAGAGGGGCTCAGCAGCCCTTTCTTCAGTTTTTTTAGGAATTTGCCCCCTCTGTTTTGCGCTCCTCTTCGCCATTTATATCCTCAGTCACCACCGCGATATAACTTTCCCTCGCTTATCCTTGCCTGTTTTTACCCCACTTTGTCATAACTCATGTTGCATTCAGGGGGGCAATCCTGTCACTCCAGCGGGTGGAAACGAGGTGATAACCCGCGGGGAAGGGTAAAAAAAACGGCTTCGGGAGGGTTAAAAAGGTGTTCTATCTGCATTTTTATTGCGATTTGGCACTGAAAATCACCGCTTTAAGCCACCATTTTCTCAAGATGCTGCACCGGTGTTGAGAAACATCCGCTGAATTTGCATGAAAAAATGATTAAACACAGCGATGAATTAACGGGCGATATTTCCCATAAGTCGCCATTTTTTACTGTTATTGTTTAGGAGTGATAACGTTTCTAATCCGGAACAATCCTGGTGCGATTATCAGCGCATCACTCTGGCAAAATAGTGAGCTGTGATCATCACCTGAAGTGACAGGTCCAAAAAAAATAATAGTTTCTGTGAGGGCGATTACATGTCGTTGTTCATGATGGCTTAACAGATTTATCGGTATTCAGTCCTGATCATTAATATCAATTAAGTAATAAAACGAAGCGCCAATCTCACCGTAATGAGATTGGGCTGCGTATGAAAGGCTTGAATAGCGAGACTTTTGCTGATGTGAATCAATTTTACCGCAAAAAAGGAAGCAAATCCGCGATGATATTCATCAGGAAAAATTGGTGCGAATTGTTATGTTACGAACGCCGAATTAAATGATCTTCATCTCTTCTGGTAAGAACAAATCTCAGCATTAAGTCAAATAACAACGGTCTTAATGGTGTTAGCGATTATCGGAGCCTGAAGGATAGTGGTAAACGCTGCGGCTAATATCCAGCAAACGACAGCTGCGACGCGTTCCAATGTCGAAGGTGGTTTGAAGGAAGTTAACGGCTTGCCGCTTCTCATTTGTAGTGAAGAAGTTTTTCAGCACGCTTTGCAGCATCTCTTTATCGGAACTCAACGACTGCAGTTCACGGGTAAGGTTTTGTAGTTGATCCTCCAACTCTTTGATTTTTCTGCCTTCTTCTGAAGAAAGCCCAGAGAACTTTTTCTTCCAGCTGTAGAAGGTGGCCTCGGAAATGCCAAGCTCTTCACAAATCTCCCTGACTTTCACTCCCGTTTCAGAAGCTTTAATGGCATTTGTGATTTGCTCTTCGCTATATCGTGACTTTCTCATAAATGCTCTTACCTTTCTTATCAATTAGTGGATGAGAATTACTGTATTAATATCTGGTACTGCAAAAAGAGTATTAATGCAGTATTAAAGTGCGCGATTAGAATTGCGAGGTTTAAATTAAGTTATTTAGAATAAATATCATCATGGGATAAATCTTATTTTATTCTGAATGTCATTGAACGCCTTCCTGGCTTTGGGTTTTTGATATAGATTCATTCCATCCCAAATGCAGAAAAATACTACAATCATTGGAAATACGGCATAACCTGTTTGTGAAAATCACAGGGTGTGCCAGTAAACCTTTGCTTCGAATTCAGGCTGAAATCGTTTACATCCGCAGAGTTTCGCACCAGGTTTAATCGGAATTTTCCTGAATTCATTCAAAGAATCCTGACGGGAGTCTCATTTTTCGGACCAGTTTGGTTTGAAGTTATTAATTTAAGTCAGGCCCACTGAGCGCTTGTTAATTCATTTCAAGGACGTTGTACCGAAAGGCAGTTGCTGTAAGTAATACTAAGGATCAGTCGATGAAATTGAGCGTAATGTCTAATGCCGCCTGGATGATGTCTGAGAAGATCGTCTCGGTGTTTGGCGTCATATTTGTGACCTCCTACGTGGCGAAGTCATTTGGCCCGACCATATTCGGTCAGATGGCGTTTTCAACCTCGTTGTTCTCGATGGTACAGACCGTAGCGATTTTCGGTACCGAAACCATCCTGTTCAAACGCATCAGCAAAAGTGCGCCGAAAGGCCTGCGGCTGATGGCGGTGGCCCGCACCATGCGGTTGGTCTTGTTGTTGCTGACCTCCATCCCGGTGTTGATTTGGGTGTGGTACAACATGCAGGAAAATTTCCTCGCATTTGCCCTGGCCTCGTTTATCTCCTCCGTTTTTGTGACGCAGGATACGTTCAGCGTTTATAACAATGCGCGTCTGGCTTCCCGACTTAATACCGTGGCCAACTCGGTCGGCCTGCTCTTGGGCTTTACCCTGAGTTTCGCCATTGCCTGGCTGCATCTCAATCCCTTGTGGCTGACGCTGTCGATTGTCATGGTCACGCTGGTGCCGTACGTCATTAAACGGTCTAACTTTTACCGCGAAAACCAGGACATGGCGCCACCGCAGGAGAAGCGCAATACCTACCTGCGTTATCTGCTGTACGCCGGTTTACCGTTGGCAATTTCCAGCATCTTCATTTCCGTGCAGGTTAAGGCGGCCCAGATGTTTCTGGCGGGTATAGCCTCCGCTCGCGATCTCGGCCTGTTTGCTGCCGCCAATACCATTTCGGCGTCCTGGATATTCATTCCGGTTGCCATCATCACTTCCTGCTTCTCGGAGATCTTCCGGGAGCGCGGAGCAGCCGCCATCAAGCTCACTGCGCGGCTGAACGGCTATGTCATGGGTGTTTCATTGTTGTTGTTAGCGGTGATCGCGCTGTATGGCGAGCAAATCATCATCGCTTTGTATGGTCACGAGTACACACAGTCAGGGAGTCTCATTACGTTACTGTCGTTAGCAACCTGCTTTTCGGCAATGGGGACCGTAGCGTATCGCTACATGGTGAAAGAGGGCGGATTTAACTATCTGCTGAAGAAGATCATCTGCCTGATGGTGATCAGTCTGCCGCTGTCGTGGTGGCTGATCCAGGGCTACGGCATCATGGGTGCCGCCTGGAGCGTCTTCATCTCTGAACTTCTGTCCCTCACCGTAATGAATTACTTCTTCAATAACGGCGTCATTCAGAAGATTCAAGTTTCCTCACTCAACTACAAAACCTACAAATGAGGTCCGATATGCTCAAGTTGAAAGATGAACTCAGAAGAAGTGTCCAGTACTTCATCAAGAAGATGCCCTGGGCTTACCAGGACCGCATCTATTACTTTCATAAATTCCGTAAACTGCCCAATTTGCGTCAACCGAAAGTGTTTAATGAGAAGGTGCTGTACCGGAAATTCGTTTTTGGCGATTACCAAATCTATGGCCGCCTGTCGGATAAATATTCGGTGCGCGAATACATCGCCGAGAAAGTGGGCAGCGAATACCTGATCCCATTGGTGTATGAGACCAGCGACCCGCACTCGCTGCATACGCTGCCGAGTTGGAAGAACACGGTAATTAAGCCCAATCACGGCTCCAATATGGTGGAAATCCTGCTGGAAGAGCCGGATGCGCTGAAGAAGCAGAAAATTATCAGTGACTGCCATCGCTGGTTGAAGACCGACTTTGCCAATGAAGCGCGTGAGATTCACTATCGCTACATCAAGCCGCGTATCCTGGTGGAGCAGTACATTGGTGATGGCAAAACTGCGCCGATTGATTACAAGTTTCACATGTTCAACAAGCGTGACGGCAGCTTTGAATATGTGCTGCAGGTGATTTACAACCGATGTAACCCGTTACTGTCGATGAATTTTTATGTGAACAACCTCAATGAGGCGTACCACAAAATTCGCGATACCGGGCTGGATGTGAATCCACAAATGGCGCAGTTACAGCACGCATTAGCGCTCAGTAAAACCCTGGCGAGCGATTTTGATTATGTGCGTGTGGACTGGTATATCGATGGTGATCGGATTTACTTTGGCGAGCTGACGTTTACGCCAGGTGCCGGGTTAGTGACCGGGTTGGACCGTGGATTAAACCAGATGATGGGTGATATGTGGATTCAAGACCGCCGCGGTACGCAGATACCGGGTGTGACGGTGCCGGAAGTCGCTATTCCAGCCGTACTGAAGAAAATTTGAGTATCACACAGCAAAATAAAAAACCCCGCTTAGCGGGGTTTTTTATTGGCTGCGATTAAGGCATCGGCCAATCAGCAGGCGTCTGGCTCATCACTTCAACGAAGGCGTTTTTGGAGATTTCCATGAAGTTGTGCAGATTTTCCATGCTCAGGGTAATGCCGAGCAGGCCGGTGACAAACCAGCATGACATGCCTACACCAATACCGCCGCACATCAGTGCCATCACGTGGTGACTGTTCTGACGCAGTTTAATTTTCATGGTGCTGGCAAAGAACATCATGATGGCGCTGAGCAGCTCCCAACGCATGACGATTAAACTGGTGGTTAACGTAGCCATCTGCAAAAACCTCTTCAAATCAGTAATATCCCTGACATTGATTGGACATCACTGGCGGCAGAGAAGGAGGGTCAGGGAGGCCCTTCTGGCCGTCTTACGCGGGGGTAAATCTGTGACTTGGGTCACATTATATCACCCGATTTGAAAGTTTGAACAAAATTTATACCTGGTATGGTAGAAAGATTTTTATCGAAGCGGGGGAGATGGCAGAGGCAAAGCGGGAAGGTGCGCCCGTGAAGGGCGCGCAGAATGTCACTGAACCGGGCAGCACTCGCCGGTGGTGCGCTGGGCAAAGCTGTTCATGTTTTCACTGCAATCGAAACTCAGCAGACGCGGACGCTGAATCATCGCCTGACGGCGCATGGTGTGACGATAGGCGGTCGGCGTCTGGGAAAACTGACGGCGGAACACGCGCGAAAAAGTTTGCTGTGAATCGTAACCGTATTGCATCGCGATATCGAACACTGGACGCTGAGTCTGGCGTAACGCTTCAGCGGCCAGAGTCAGGCGGCGCTCACGAATATAGCCACCCAGCGTTTGTTTCGTCACGGTACGGAACATACGCTGCAGGTGCCATTTTGAGTAGCCGGATTTTGCTGCCACTTCGTCGATCGACAGGGCCTTATCCAGATTTTCATCGATCCAGTGTGTCAGTGAATGAATGATTTCCTGTTGCATCATAGCCTCATCCTTCTGAAAGGTTTATCGGGTTTGAAATTCGAAGTTTTGATGGGGTGCGAGTATAATTCCTCAAGTTAACTTGAGGTAAAGGCCCTAAATGAAAAAAGAACGCAATTACCCAAAACCGGTGTTAACGCCGGGTGAAGTGGCGAAACGTAGCGGCGTGGCCGTTTCCGCGCTGCACTTTTATGAAACCAAAGGTTTAATTTTCAGTTCGCGCAATGGCGGCAATCAACGGCGTTACAGCCGCGATGTGCTGCGCCGTGTGGCGATAATCAAGATTGCGCAGCGCATCGGTATTCCGCTGGCCACTGTCAGCGACAGTTTGATGCATGTACCAGCCAACAAGCGTATGTCGACACAGGAGTGGGATGCGCTGACGCAGCACTGGCGTGAAGAGCTGGATAAGCGTATCGAAACCCTGACGCGCCTGCGCAACGATTTGGATGGGTGTATTGGCTGTGGCTGCTTATCGATGCGCGATTGTCCACTGCGTAATCCCGGTGACCGTCTGGCGCAGCAAGGTTCGGGAGCGGTGTTACTCGACCCTGAGCAGGACGAGCATAAAGGTTAATCCGCTATACTTGCCGGGAGACTTTGACCGGCAAGGAAAACCGCATGATTACTGTTCACCATCTGGAAAATTCCCGTTCGCATCGCGTGTTGTGGCTGCTGGAAGAGCTGTCGGTGCCGTATCAAATTAAGCGTTATCAGCGCGAGGACACGCTGCTGGCGCCGGATTCATTAAAGAAGATTCATCCGCTGGGTAAGTCGCCGGTGATTACTGATGGCAATCGGGTGATCGCCGAGTCAGGGGCGATTCTGGCGTATCTGCAGCAGAAATATGATAGAGAGCATTTGTTCGCCATCACGGATGAGGATGAACAGATTCAGGCGCGTTACTGGCTGCATTACGCAGAAGGGTCGCTGATGCCATTGCTGGTGATGAAGCTGGTGTTTGGGCAACTCGGGAAGAAGCCGGTGCCGTGGATTTTACGTCCGGCAGGCGTGGCGTTGAGCAAAGGGATTCAGAAGGCCTGGTTGAACAAGCAGCTAAAACTGCACAGTGGCGTGATTGAGCAGCATCTTAGCCAGAATCGTTATTTCGCCGGGTCACGGTTTAGCATCGCCGATGTGCAGATGAGTTTCCCGCTGCTGGCGTTGCAAGTGCGGGGATCGTTGAAAGAGATGCCGGCCACCGCACGCTGGCTGGAATCGATGCAGCAACGTGCTGCCTGGCAACGCGCGATTGAGCAGGGCGGGGCGATTACGTTTAGTTAGTTTGTCGCTGCAGTGCTGTGGGTTGGGTGCTGTGAGTTGGGTACTATAGGTTGAGTACTGTGGGTTAGTCGTTGTGGGTTGGGTGCTGTGGATTATCGCTGTGAGTTGGGTGTCATGCCCAGCAAAGGCCCGCCCGATCGCAAAGGAATAACGCATCCATGCAGATCGGCCGCGCCGTCCATGGCGCGGACGCTTTGCTCTTCGGGCGGGCCTTTGCTGGGCCTCAAGTTAATTATCGCTTCATGAGGCATCCACCTCTTACCATCGGTGCAGTTGGGGAGGAAAACTGTGCGATGAATGAAAAATATTGATATTTTCCAGCCAGTTCCGACCCCTTAAGTTTCGCCAAAAGCAGTGTAACCACGTTGTTAACCCGCGCCAGTCTGCGCTTTATCCTGCCTGATAATCGATTAGTAGTTGAAAACCCCATAGCAAACGCCAGATAATCGTTTGCCTTTTTCCGTGTCCCCCTTTTACGACCTGGAATACGCGGCCACGTAAACGTTTGCCTCTTTTCTCTTTGAGAACCTTCACCAGGATGATGCGCAAACGCGGGCCGTGGGGCTCATTACATCTTAAAAAACGCAGAGGATTTACTATGTCTGGCGACTCACGCCCGGCCAGTGGAAAACTGGACGCCTGGTTCAACATCTCGGCACGCGGCAGCAGCGTGCGTCAGGAAATTTTGGCGGGGCTAACCACCTTTTTAGCCATGGTTTACTCCGTCATTGTCGTACCGGGTATGCTGGGTAAAGCCGGCTTCTCGCCGACTGCCGTGTTTGTAGCGACCTGCCTGGTCGCCAGCTTTGGTTCGATCATCATGGGATTGTGGGCCAACCTGCCCATGGCGATCGGCTGTGCGATTTCCCTGACCGCCTTCACCGCGTTTAGCCTGGTGCTGGGCCAGCACATTAGCGTCCCGGTTGCCCTTGGCGCGGTATTCCTGATGGGCTTGCTGTTCACGTTGATTTCGGTCACCGGGATTCGCGCCTGGATTTTGCGTAACCTGCCGATGGGCGTGGCGCACGGCACGGGAGTCGGTATTGGCTTGTTCCTGCTGCTGATTGCGGCCGATGGTATTGGCCTGGTTGTGAAGAACCCAGCGCCGGGCTTGCCGGTGGCACTCGGCCACTTCATCTCGTTCCCGGTGATTATGGCGCTGATCGGGCTGGCGGCCATCTTTGGTCTGGAAAAACGTCGTGTGCCAGGCGGAATTTTGCTGACCATCGTAGCGATTTCTGTGGTGGGTCTGATCTTTGATCCGGCTGTCACCTATCAGGGGCTATTCGCTATGCCGAGCCTGAAGGATGCCAACGGCCAATCCGCGATGTTTAGTCTCGATATCATGGGTGCGCTGCAACCGGTGGTGCTGCCAAGTGTGCTGGCGCTGGTGATGACCGCGGTATTTGATGCCACCGGCACCATTCGTGCAGTGGCGGGCCAGGCGAATCTGCTGGATAAAAACGGCCAGATCATTAACGGTGGCCGCGCGTTGACCACCGACTCCGTCAGCAGCCTGTTTGCCGGTTTAGTCGGTGCTTCGCCTGCGGCGGTGTATATCGAATCTGCAGCCGGAACGGCTGCGGGCGGTAAAACTGGCCTGACAGCGATTGTCGTCGGTCTGTTGTTCCTGTTGATTCTGTTTATGTCCCCGCTGGCCTATCTGGTTCCGGCCTACGCGACGGCGCCAGCGTTGATGTACGTTGGCCTGCTGATGCTGAGCAACGTGGCGAAGATTGACTTCAATGACTTTGTCGATGCGATGTCGGGTTTGGTCACTGCCGTGTTCATCGTCCTGACTTGCAACATCGTGACTGGCATCATGCTCGGCTTCGGCTCGTTGGTGATTGGCCGCCTCTTTGCGGGTGAATGGCGCAGGCTGAACGTGGGCACCGTGGTGATTGCTGTTGCCCTGGTGGCCTTCTACGCGGGTGGTTGGGCCATCTGACTTTTGAACGCGCTTATTTCCAGATAAGTCTCTTTCTGGTTCACGCCGCACGCAGGGTTGCCCCTTTGTGCGGCGTTTTGTTTTACACTTTCCTGCGCAACAACATCGCTTTAATGAAATTGATTCGCCTAAGGAAAGCATGGAAATCTTCTTTACTATTCTCATCATGACGCTGGTGGTGTCACTCTCCGGCGTGGCGGCGCGCATATTGCCGTTCCAAATTCCCCTGCCGTTGGTGCAGATTGCCGCTGGTGCATTGCTGGCCGTGCCGAGCTTTGGCCTGCATGTCGATTTTGACCCCGAACTGTTCCTCGTGCTGTTCATTCCGCCGCTGCTGTTTGCCGATGGCTGGAAAACGCCGATTAACGAATTCCTGCACCACGGACGCGAAATCATGGGCCTGGCACTGGTGCTGGTGCTGATTACCGTGGTCGGAATTGGTTATCTGATTTACTGGCTGGTGCCGGGTATTCCACTGATCCCTGCCTTCGCGCTGGCTGCGGTGCTGTCACCTACCGATGCCGTGGCGCTCTCCGGCATTGTCGGGGAAGGGCGCATCCCGAAAAAGATCATGTCGATTGTGCAGGGCGAAGCCCTGATGAACGACGCATCCGGCCTGGTATCACTGAAGTTTGCGGTCGCGGTGGCGATGGGCACCATGGTGTTTACCTGGGGTGGCGCCAGCGTGGAGTTCCTCAAAGTGGCGATCGGCGGTCTGGTCGCGGGTGTGGCGGTATGCTGGCTATATGGCCGTTCGCTACGTCTGCTGAGCCGCTGGAGCGGTGACGATCCGGCGACGCAAACCGTGCTACTGCTGCTGCTGCCTTTCGCCTCTTATCTGATTGCTGAGCATCTGGGCGTGTCAGGTATCCTCGCGGCAGTTGCGGCGGGTATGACCATCACGCGCTCTGGCATTATCCGCCAGGCACCGCTGGCGATGCGTTTACGTGCGAATAGCGTATGGCAGATGCTGGAGTTTGTGTTTAACGGCATGGTGTTCCTGATGCTGGGCCTGCAACTGCCGGACATTCTGGAAACTTCCGTCGCGCAAGCCAATGCCGATCCGAACGTCGAGCTGTGGATGCTGTTCACCGATGTTGCCCTGGTGTATGTCGCCTTGATGATTGTGCGCTTTGGCTGGTTGTGGATGATGCAACGTGCCAGTTTGCGTTTCCTGAAGAAGAAGCCGCTGGAATTCTCAAACTACTCATTCCGTGAGTTGCTCATCGCCTCTTTTGCCGGTGTGCGTGGTGCCATTACATTGGCCGGTGTGCTGTCGATTCCGCTGTTTCTTAGCAATGGCGAACCGTTCCCGGCGCGCTATGAGCTGGTGTTTATTGCCACCGGCGTGATTCTGTTCTCGCTGTTTGTCGGGGTGATTCTGCTGCCGATATTGTTACGCGGTATGGAAAGCACCGATAAATCGGGACATCGCCGTGAAATCCAGTATGCGCGTGCGGCAATGGCCAATGTGGCGATTGAGAGCCTGCACAAAATGGAGCAGCGACTGGAAAACGATGCAGAAGAGAATATCGATCCGGAACTGTTGAAAGAGGTCAGTTTGCGTGTGATTGGCAATCTGCGCCGCCGCGTGGTGGGCAAAGATGAGGTGGATCAGGCGCTGTTTGCCGAAAACCTGGAGCGTCGTTTCCGCCTCAATGCCCTGCGTGCCGAGCGCGCCGAGGTTTACCATCTGCGCGCGACGCAGGAGATCTCCAACGAGACGATGCAGAAGCTGTTGCGCGATCTCGACCTGCTGGAAGCGTTGTTGATTGAGAAAGAGGAGTAAGCACAGCTCAACAGCTAGCATATAGCGCCGCTACACCGATAACCGTGGCGGCGCGTCCGGCCAATGCTCGCGGCAGCAATTTATCCACGCCTGCGCACTGCGCGACAGATAGCTGCCTTCTCGCCAGATCAAACCCAGACTCCACTGCAACTCCGATTCCAGTGGCAACCATAGCAGCGATTGCTTATCCAGCCGCTGGCAAATCGGCTCGGGTAAAATTGCCAGCCCCATTTCGGCTTGTACCATTGCTGCCAGGAAATCCCACTGCGCGCTGCGCACCGCAATCTCCGGCGTCAGCCCCTGACGCTGAAATGCCTTCATCAACTGACGATTAAGCGAGAACTCTTCATTCAGGATCAGCAGTGGATGAGCCGCCAGTTCCTTGAGACCCAGGCTGCTGCGATTGAGCCACTGCGCGCTGCGCGGCAGCAGCACGCACAAAGGATGACGCATCAGTTCCAGCGTATTGAGCGGCAAATCCGCATCGACCGGCAGCGCAGTGAGGGCGATATCCAGCCCGCCGTTCAGCACGGCCTGCTGCACCGTTAAGCCGCCGGATTCGACAATCTTCAATTGCACACCCGGATAGCGGCGGCGAAACGCGGAGATCGAACCGGCGATCTGCATCCCGACCATCGGCGGGATGCCCAGCCGCAGTTCACCGGTTTTCAATTCATTGATATCGCCAATCTGCGCTTCCAATTGATGAAACTCCTGCAAAATCGCCAGCCCGCGCTGATTCACCGCCTGACCGCTGTCGGTGAGATGCAGCTTGCGTCCCTCACGCAGCAGCAGCGTGCAGCCGAGTTCTTCCTCTAACTGGCGCAGCATTTTGCTGATGGTAGGTTGCGTGACAAACAGCTTCTCAGCGGCACGGGTGAAACTTTGCTGGCGTACCACCTCGGTGAAATAGCGTAGGGCGCGGACGTCCATCAAGCATTCCTTTTTGGCATAGTTTGAATAATTTTAATTCATTTCTTTCACAGTTTGACGCGGATTTATACTAAGCCCAACGTTTAATTCTGGGGAGAAGGAAAATGGCGCTTGCATTGAGTCCGCGCAGAACGGACATCCTGCAACGTGTTTTTGTGCCATTGCAGTTGGTGCTGTATATCGGCCTGTTTATGGCCAGCGACAAACTGGTGAGCTGGCTGCATTTGCCGCTGCCTGCCAATGTGGTGGGAATGGTACTGCTGTTGCTATTGATCATGACACGCGTGGTGCCGCTGCGTTGGGTGAAAGCCGGGGCCAACTGGCTGCTGGCGGAAATGCTGCTGTTCTTTATTCCTGCGGTGGTGGCGGTGGTCAATTATAGCGATTTGCTGCGCAGTGAAGGCTGGCGCATCTGTGTGGTGATTGCGGTGAGTACCTTATTAGTGCTGGCGGCGACCTCGCTGGTGGTGGATCGTCTGTACCGCTTCGAACTGGCGCGTGCAGCGCGTAAGCAGGCGCATCATGGCTGATTTCATCATTAGCCTGCTGTGTCTGGCGCTGACGCTGCTGGTCTATTACGTCAACAAACGCCTCTATCGCCGCAAACAGACATTGCTGCTGATGCCGCTGGTAATGACGCCGGTGGTGCTGGTGGCGCTGCTACTGCTGACACACGTCAGCTGGAAGGATTACATTGCCGAGAGTCATTGGCTGATCTGGCTGCTGGGCCCGGCAACGCTGGCGTTTGCGGTGCCGGTGTATGAGAACCTGGAGATCATCAAGCGCCACTGGCTATCGCTGAGTGTCGGCGTGTTAACCGCCACGCTGGTGGCGGTGTGCAGTTCGGTATGGCTGGCGCGACTGCTGATGCTGCCGGAAACCATCCAGCGCAGCCTCGCGGTGCGCTCGATTACTACGCCATTTGCACTGGCGGCTGCACTGCCGATTGGCGGCCAGCCGGATTTGGTGGCGCTGTTTGTGGTGATAACCGGGGTGTTTGGCATGGCAGTAGGCGATGTGCTGTTTCTGCGTATCGCCATCAAGCAGGGCGTGGCAAAAGGTGCCGGATTTGGTGCTGCGTCGCACGGTGCGGGAACGGCTCGCGCTTATCAATTAGGTCAGCAAGAGGGCGTGGTATCGAGCCTGGTGATGATGCTGTCAGGCGTGGTGACGGTGATTCTGGCACCGCTGTTGAGCCACTTGTTATGGGCGGCCTGATGGTCGCTTTTTGCGCACTGTCATCGATTTTTACGTAAAGGTTTCCAAATAAAGTTGTCTCCTGCTGCCAGGCTGTTACCCTTTGCGCCGACTTATTTGTCCTTCATGGAGTGGAATCATATGTTTAAGCAACTTGTTACTGGAAGCGTATTGGGTCTGGCACTGCTGAGCAGCGGCGCGCAGGCAATTGAGGGCAGTGTTGACGTGGGTGAGCATAGCACCAACCTGAACCTTGGCCTCGGCACCACCTCTCCTGGCCTGTTCTTGAAAGGCAACTGGCTGCGCAGCGATCACGATGGCAGCACCTACGGTCTGGGTGCGGGCTACAACATCGATTTTGGCGACTTCCGCATTGCCCCTACCGCCAAAGCACTGTTCACCCATCCGGAAGATGGTCGTGATGGCTTCACCGTGGCTGTAGGTGCCGGTGCACAGTACAACTTCAACAGTATGTGGGGCCTGTACGGCGAATACTACTACGCGCCGGAAGCGTTCTCCGATCGGCTGGACAGCTACAAAGAAGCGTCTGGTGGTCTGAGCTTCACCCCGATTTCTCTGCTGAATCTGCGTGTGGGTTATCAGTACATCGAGTTGAACAACAAAGGCGATCGCAAAGACAACGTGCTGGTCGATGGCCCATACGTGGGCGCGTCACTGCGTTTTTGATGATGAAACCCGATGCACCTGATGGCGCGTCGGATTCATCATCGCACAAATTGAATGCCGCCCATTTGGGCGGCATTTTTTGTTTAGTGCGCTTTGCCCTGGGAAATGCCTACGCCCGTTTGTGAACGAATAAACTGACCACGGAATTTAGCCCGCTCTTCAGCACCCTGTCTGGAGTGATCGGTAATCGAGAACAGCCAGGTACCGATAAACGCTGCCGCCATTGAGAACAGCGCCGGATACTCATACGGATAGACCGGGGTGGCATGCCCCAGCACCTGCACCCAGATGGTCGGCCCGAGGATCATCAACACAACCGCCGTAATCAATCCCAGCCAACCGCCAATCATCGCGCCGCGCGTGGTCAGCTTCGACCAGTACATTGAGAGCAAAATAATCGGGAAGTTACAGCTGGCCGCAATCGAGAACGCCAGTCCGACCATAAAGGCGATGTTCTGTTTCTCAAACGCGATACCCAACACAATCGCCACCACGCCGAGAATCAGCACGGTAATTTTCGACACCCGTAGCTCATCACGCTCAGTCGCCTGACCTTTGCGAATCACGCTGGCATACAGGTCATGAGAAACCGCAGAAGCACCGGCCAGCGTCAGCCCGGCAACAACGGCCAGGATCGTGGCGAAAGCCACCGCCGAGATAAAGCCAAGGAACAGGCTGCCGCCCACCGCATTCGCCAGATGCACCGCCGCCATATTGGTGCCACCAATCAGCGCGCCAGAAGCATCTTTGAAGGCTGGATTTGCGCCGACCAGCAGAATCGCGCCAAAACCAATGATAAAGGTCAGGAAGTAGAAGTAGCCCATAAAGCCGGTGGCCCAGAACACGCTCTTACGCGCTTCACGTGCATCCGCCACGGTAAAGAAGCGCATCAGGATATGCGGTAAGCCAGCGGTGCCGAACATCAATCCAAGACCAAGAGACAGTGCCGATATCGGATCTTTCACCAGACCGCCCGGTTGCATGATCGCGGCGCCTTTCGGATGGACCGCCATCGCTTCGGTAAATAGCGTGTTGAAGCTGAAGCCGGTGGCTTTCATTACCATAATCGCCATAAAGCTGGCCCCAAACAGCAGCAGCACGGCTTTGATGATTTGTACCCATGTGGTGGCCAGCATGCCGCCAAACAGCACATACATCACCATCAAAATCCCCACCAGTACCACGGCGATATGGTAATCAAGACCAAACAGCAGCTGAATCAGTTTGCCTGCGCCAACCATTTGCGCAATCAAATACAGCGCTACCACCACCAGCGAGCCACAGGCCGACAGGGTACGAATCGGTTTTTGCTGCAGGCGATATGACGCCACATCGGCAAAGGTATAGCGCCCGAGGTTACGTAAGCGCTCCGCAATGAGGAACAGAATCATCGGCCAGCCCACCAGGAAGCCGAGCGAGTAGATCAACCCATCGTAGCCCGAGGTGTAAACCAGCGCCGAGATACCAAGGAACGAGGCCGCAGACATAAAGTCACCCGCCATCGCCAGACCGTTCTGGAAGCCGGTAATATTGCCGCCCGCCGTGTAGTAATCGCTACGTGAACGGGTGCGTTTGGAGGCCCAATAGGTGATGCCGAGCGTCGCCGCCACAAACACCACAAACATGATGATGGCTTCGTAGTTGGTGGCCTGTTTTTGCACTGCGCCGGTAATGGCGTCGGCGGCAAACACGCTGGCAGGCACTACCGCTAACAAGGCTGAGAACAGGCGCTTCATGATTTCACCTCGCTCAGGATTTGTTTGGTCAGGCGATCAAACTCGCCGTTAGCGCGCCAGACATAGACGCCAGTGAGCAGAAACGACACCACAATGAGGCCAACGCCGATGGGTATGCCGCGTGTGACATTGGTGCCTTCATGCAGCGGCGTACCGAGCCAGCCAGGGGCAAAGGCAATCAGCAAAATAAAGCCGACGTACAACACCAGCATGATGATACTGAGCAACAGCGCAAAGGACTGGCGCTTGTGCACCAGTTCATGAAAACGCGGATTACTCTCGATTTGTTGCCAGACTGCTTCCTGTTGATTTAGGGCTTCGTTCATCACAGTTTCTCCAGAGGAAAGGCAGGCAGATATCTCACGGTTAAATGATTTAAACTGCTGAATATTCTAGTTATAAAGGTTGTGCGATGGTGAAAAGCGTACAGCGTAAGGTAGGGATGACGGAGAGTAGCCTGCCGTGAACAGGCTGACACTCTCCGTCGCGTCGATGCCGGTTACGGCATGGTGATGGACTGCTTCTCCTCCAGCAATTTCTCTACCACGCCCGGATCGGCCAGGGTTGAGGTATCGCCAAGATTACTGGTATCGCCCGCCGCGATTTTGCGCAGAATACGACGCATAATCTTGCCGGAGCGGGTTTTCGGCAGTGAGTCGGTCCAGTGCAGCACATCCGGCGTGGCAATCGGGCCGATCTCTTTACGCACCCAGTTACGCACTTCGGTATACAGCTCTGGCGAGGGCTCTTCGCCGTGGTTCAGCGTGATATAAGCATAGATCGCCTGGCCTTTAATGCTGTGAGGAATACCCACAACTGCCGCTTCCGCAATCTTCGGATGTGACACCAGCGCCGATTCGATCTCTGCAGTGCCGAGACGATGGCCGGAGACGTTCAGCACGTCATCGACGCGGCCGGTGATCCAGTAGTAACCATCTTCGTCACGGCGTGCGCCGTCTCCGCTGAAGTAGCGGTTTTTGAAGGTGGAGAAGTAGGTTTGTTCGAAGCGATCGTGATCGCCAAACAGCGTACGCGCCTGTCCCGGCCACGAATCGTTGATCACCAGGTTGCCTTCGGTTGCGCCTTCCAGCGCATTACCTTCGTTATCCACCAGCGCGGGCTGCACGCCAAAGAACGGCTTGGTGGCCGATCCGGCTTTTAGCTCAATCGCGCCTGGCAGCGGCGTAATCATGAAACCACCGGTTTCGGTCTGCCACCAGGTATCCACAATCGGACAGCGGCTGTCGCCAATCTTCTTGTAATACCACTCCCAGGCTTCCGGGTTGATCGGCTCGCCGACGGAACCCATGATGCGCAGGCTGCTGCGGCTGGTACCTTCAATGGCCTTGTCGCCTTCGGCCATCAGGGCGCGGATGGCGGTTGGCGCGGTATACAACAGCGTCACCTTATGCTTATCGACGACTTCAGCCATACGGCTCGGCTTCGGCCAGTTCGGCACACCTTCGAACATCAGGGTAGTGGCGCCGCAGGCCAGTGGGCCGTAAATCAGATAGCTGTGTCCGGTGATCCAGCCCACATCGGCGGTGCACCAGTAGACATCATCCGGATGGTAATCAAACACATATTTGAAGGTGCTGGCGGCATATACCAGATAACCCCCGGTGGTATGCAGCACGCCTTTCGGTTTGCCGGTAGAACCGGAGGTATAAAGGATAAACAGCGGATGCTCGGCTTCTACCGCTACCGGTTCGTGCTGATCGCTGGCCTTCGCCACCAACTCGTGCCACCAAAGATCGCGGCCTTCGCGCCAGCCGGTATCTTTACCGGTGCGCTTGAACACCACCACGTTTTTCACGCTGGTGACGCTCGGGTTGTTCAGTGCATCATCGACGTTTTTCTTTAGCGGGATGCTGCGTCCGGCGCGTACGCCTTCATCGGCAGTAATGACCAGCTTCGCGTTGGAATCCACCACACGACCGGCAACGGCTTCCGGCGAGAAGCCACCAAAGATCACTGAGTGCACCGCGCCGATACGTGCACAGGCCAGCATTGCCACCGCGGCTTCGGGCACCATTGGCATGTAGATGGCGACCACATCGCCTTTCTTGACGCCAAGGCTCAGCAGCACGTTGGCAAAGCGGCACACGTCGCCGTGCAGTTCACGGAACGTGATGGTTTTGCTTTCGCTGGCATCATCGCCTTCCCAGATAATCGCCGGGTGATCGCCACGCGTTTGCAAATGGCGGTCGAGGCAGTTGGCGGCGAGATTCAGCGCACCGTCTTCATACCAGCGAATCGAAATATTGCCGGGGGCAAAGGAGGTGTTTTTCACCTTGCTGTAAGGCTTGATCCAGTCGAGGATTTTACCTTGCTCACCCCAAAAGGCGTCGGGATCGTCAACCGATTGTTGATACAGCGCCGCATACTGATCGGCATTAATCAGGGCATTCGCTGCGACGGCAGCGGGTACAGGATGCTTATGTATTTGGCTCATGGCTGACCTCCTTGAAGATGTTAATCATATGTCAATCAAAGGTTAATTGAAGAGCGTGACTGGGCTTTGTTTCTGTTTTGTAGTCTGGATCACGACCTTTTGTATGCCTGAAAAGCGCCCGAATTCATACTGTTCATCACGGAAACCAATGAGACCCAGTCTGTGATTTTTCGTGGAATCAGACGTTGTCGCTGGTTAAATAATCAGCAAACGCGCCAGGCGGTTTTTTGCCCGAAATTGAATAGCTATGCGGAAAATTATCGAATTAACACTTTTCATAACAGCGAGTTATGACTAAAAGTTAATGTCAGCATTTTATGCTACTCAGTTGCGCAGGATTTACGCTAACCCCCCAGGGGTTGCAATTACCGCAGTGAAAATGGTACTTATCTCGGCCCTGTTCAGCAGGTATCTACTCAGGCTGCATCATCGCGCAGGCGCAAAATGCTTACGCAGCAGTGTCTGATGCAGTCCACTATAACCCTCTATTTTATCGGGCTTTTGCTCACTTCCCTGTGCGTCATGTCTTCTGCAGCTTCGCAGAGGAGCAAAGGGGTTTTTACTGAGGAAAGTAACGCGTTATGAAAGGTTTTAAGCTCACCCTTGCCTGGCAAATTTTGATTGCCTTGATTCTCGGCGTTATCGTCGGAACCGTGCTGCATAATCAGCCAGACGATCGTGAATGGTTAATCACTAACATTCTCACCCCAGCAGGCGACATTTTCATTCATCTGATCAAGATGATTGTGGTGCCGATTGTGATTTCCTCCCTGATTGTCGGCATTGCTGGCGTTGGCGATGCGAAAAAACTGGGGCGTATTGGTGTCAAAACCATCGTCTATTTTGAAGTGATCACCACCATTGCCATTGTGGTCGGCATTACGCTGGCCAACGTATTCCAGCCAGGTAGCGGCATTGATATGTCTACGCTGGTAACGGTGGACATCTCTAAATACGAAGCCACAACGGAAGCGGTACAGGGGGCGCCTCACGGCCTGGTGACCACCATTCTGTCGCTGATCCCGCAGAACATTTTCGCCTCGCTGGTGAAGGGCGACATGCTGCCGATTATCTTCTTCTCGGTGCTGTTTGGTATGGGCTTGTCAGCGCTGCCTTCAGAACATCGTGATCCGCTGGTGACCGTGTTCCGTTCAGTGTCTGAAACCATGTTTAAAGTGACGCACATGATCATGCGTTATGCACCAGTCGGTGTGTTTGCGCTGATTGCGGTCACTATCGCCAACTTTGGTTTTGCCTCGCTCTATCCGCTGGCCAAGCTGGTGCTACTGGTGTACGTGGCGATTCTGTTCTTTGCCTTCGTGGTGCTGGGAACGGTCGCGCGCATGTGTAAACTGCGTATTACCACGCTGATGCGCATCCTGAAAGATGAGCTGATTCTGGCCTATTCTACTTCCAGTTCAGAAACCGTTCTGCCACGCATCATGCAGAAGATGGAAGCCTACGGTGCGCCGAAAGCCATCACCAGCTTCGTGGTGCCGACCGGTTACTCATTTAACCTCGATGGTTCAACGCTGTATCAGAGCATCGCGGCGATCTTTATCGCGCAGCTGTACGGTATCGACCTGTCGCTGACCGATGAAATCATTCTGGTGCTGACGCTGATGGTGACCTCGAAAGGGATTGCTGGCGTGCCGGGCGTCTCCTTCGTGGTGCTGCTGGCGACGCTGGGCAGCGTGGGTATTCCACTGGAAGGCCTGGCGTTTATCGCCGGTGTGGACCGCATCATGGACATGGCGCGTACTGCGCTGAATGTGATCGGTAATGCGCTGGCGGTGCTGGTGATTGCACGCTGGGAAAACCAGTTCGACACCAGGCAGGCCGAAGCCTACGAGCTGGAACTGCGCACACAGAAAGCCAGTTAAGGCCATCAGCCTTAACGAAATGACGACTTCAGCTGCGTAATGCACCTTGATGCGTAGTTAACGAAACCCGCCATCCGGCGGGTTTTTTTATATCAATTCAAGACGTGTCCTGGGTGTTTGGCCGCCGGAATTGTGATTAATTTCATACCCACCATAACCACTAATAAATTGTTTTGTGGTTATGGTGGGTATATTCTTAGCGCTAAGATAACCGGAGGTTTGATTGAGCAGCAGGGAGCTGATCAGGATGTTGCTGGAGCGCGGTTGGGTTTTAGACCGAGTAAAAGGCAGCCACCATGTGTTTGTGAGAGCAGATAAGCCGTATCACATCTCACTTCCTCATCCTGAAAAAGACCTGGCAACTGGAACATTACGTAAGTTAATGAAGTTAATGGACTAAATGTATACGGGGGCAATGCCCCCGATTTGGAAAAAATTAGCAATGGCAGTTGCAGCAGACATTGCAATGAATTCCTAACTGAATATTTCTTTTTAGTGAGGACTGAACATGAGATTCCCCGTTTATCTGCATAAGACAGAGGACAACAGCTGGTCAGGTTTTGTGCCAGATGTGGAGGGATGTTTTTTTGCAGGCAAAAGCGTAGATGATGCGCTGCGCGATGCATTTAACGCGATTGATGTACACGTAGAATCTTTAGCGGATGCCAGCAAAGCCATCCCTAAAGCGGCAGACATTGAGACTCACATTCATGATGAAGCCTGTCAGGGAGGTTACTGGGCATTTGTGGAGATCGATCTGAGTCGCTATGAAGGTAAATCGGTAAAGCTCAATATCACTTTGCCACAAAATTTACTCAGCAAAATTGACAGTTATGTCGAATCCCACCGCGAATATGGTTCGCGCAGCGGTTTTCTGGCGGAGTTAGCGCGCAGAGAATTAGCGAACGCGTAATCAACATAGCTAAACATCTACCCGCCATCCGGCGGGTTTTTTTATGCCAGCCTCTGCAAAAAGTACAAAAACATGACAACCGAGCAGGAATTAACAATTCAAAATAGTATATAGTTTTTCGAATAAATTATTCTTTCACAGGAGTGCGTGATGCAGATCGACCTGAGCCAGATGATCACCGAAGGGCGTAACCCAGCGAGCCAAAACATTGACGAGCTACCCACCGAAGCGATGCTGCGCGTCATTAATGATGAAGACAAAAAAGTGGCACTGGCAGTGGAAGCGATTGTGCCGCAGATTGCGCAGGTGGTGGATGCGATTACTGCAGCCTTCAGTAAAGGCGGGCGCCTCATTTATTGCGGAGCGGGCACGTCGGGCCGCCTCGGTATTCTCGATGCCAGCGAGTGCCCACCGACTTTTGGCACGCCGCGCTCGCAGGTCGTCGGTTTAATTGCTGGCGGCCACACCGCGATTTTGCAGGCGGTGGAAAACGCGGAAGATAACGTCGAACAGGGCGCACAGGATTTAAAGGACATCGATTTCAACGCTAATGATGTACTGGTGGGGATTGCCGCCAGTGGCCGTACACCCTATGTATTGGGCGCGTTAGCCTATGCGAAACAGCAGGGCGCATTTAGCGCGGCGTTAACCTGCAATCCTAACAGCCCGATGTCACAGGCTGCGGATGTGGCACTCACCCCGGTAGTGGGGCCAGAAGTGGTCACCGGTTCTTCGCGTATGAAAGCCGGTACGGCACAAAAGCTGGTGCTCAATATGCTGACCACCGGCGCGATGATCCGCAGTGGCAAGGTGTACGGCAACCTGATGGTGGATGTCGAAGCCACTAACCAAAAGCTGGTGCAGCGCCAAATCAACATCGTCAAACAGGCCACCGACTGTGACGATGCCACCGCACAGCAGGCGCTGAACGCATGTCAGGGGCACTGCAAAACGGCAATTGTGATGGTGCTGGCAGGATTGGATGCCAGCGAGGCCCAGGCGCTGCTGAAGCAAAACAGCGGTTTTATCCGTAACGCGTTGCGTGACGCAGGAGCGCAATAATGGCTGCCATCACCGAAGGATTACTGCGCGATATCCTGCAAGCGGTGGGAGGCGCACATAACATTGTGCAGTGCGGCAACTGCATGACGCGTCTGCGCCTGACGCTCGCGGATGCCACATTAGTCGATCATGCCCAACTGAAAACGCTGCCCGGCGTATTGGGTGTGATCGACAGTGATGCGCAGTTGCAAATCGTACTGGGGCCCGGCAAAGCGCAAACCGCCGCTGAGAAAATGCAGGGATTACTGGATAGCGATGAAACGGAAAAACCGCAGGATCTCAGCACTATTGCTGCCGCCCAAAAGCAGCAGATGAAAGCGAAGCAAACCAGCGCGCTGCACCGTTTTCTCTCCTGCTTCGCCACCATCTTCACGCCATTGATTCCCGGCTTTATTGGTGCCGGTTTGCTGTTGGGATTTGCCACGCTGATTGAGCAGATTTTCCACCTCAACCAGCCCGGTGAACATGCGCAGTGGCTGCTGGATACCGTGGCCTACATGAAAGTGTTCGGCAAGGGGCTGTTCACCTTCCTGAGCATCCTCATTGGTTATAACGCGCAGAAAGCCTTTGGTGGCACTGGCGTGAACGGTGCCATTATCGCTTCACTGTTTGTGCTCGGTTATATGCCAAAAGCCACCGTGGGTTATTACAGCGGAATGTCAGATTTCTTTGGCATGGCGATTGACCCGCGCGGCAATATTATCGGCGTATTATTGGCGGCGATATTCGGTGCGTGGATTGAGAAACAACTGCGTAAAATTATCCCCGATAATCTCGACATGATTTTGACATCGTTACTCACGTTATTAATTACCGGCGCCATCACCTTTATGGTGATTATGCCGATTGGCGGTGAGTTATTTAAAGGCATGTCATGGTTGTTTATTCATCTCAATAACAATCCCTTTGGCTGCGCTATTTTGGCCGGTCTATTTTTAATTGCAGTGATGTTCGGGATTCATCAGGGTTTCATTCCGGTCTATTTTGCGCTGATGGAAACCCAGGGCTTTAACTCATTATTCCCGATTCTGGCGATGGCGGGTGCGGGTCAGGTTGGGGCTTCTCTCGCGCTGTGGTGCAAGGCCGATAAGCACTCGCTGCTGCGTACGCAAATCAAGGGCGCAATAGTGCCGGGCCTGTTGGGCGTGGGCGAACCGTTGATTTATGGCGTTACGCTGCCACGCCTGAAGCCATTTATTACTGCCTGTTGTGGCGGTGCGCTAGGTGGATTCTTCATTGGTCTGGTAGCCTGGCTCGGTCTGCCGGTGGGGATGAATACGGTATTTGGGCCTTCCGGATTGGTTACGTTGCCGCTGATGACCTCTTCACAGGGGATCTTTGCCGGTATGGCGGTGTATCTCGCCGGATTAATCGTGGCGTGGGTCGGTGGATTTGCCTTTACCTGGTGGGGCGGAACCAAAGGCGTCGATCTCAGCTAATGCCATTGCTATTCACCGTAGCAGCACACGACATCATGCCGCTACGGTGAAGCTGGAATGAAGCCTGCGATGGCGTGCCGCTATGGGGGATACGCCGGCAAAACCTTGAAGATTTAATGAATTTAAATGTGATTTATGTCACGTTTTTTGCAATTCGCCGTATCGCTTAGCCTGGCGCTGATATCGCCGAATATGCCGTGCCATTCGTAAGTAAACTGCTAAGGAAAAATAAAGAAACTATTAGTAAGATAGCGGGCTAATTATTGGAGACTTCTGGACTCAATTATTGCCAATAATTTATCCCGCCTCACAAATATTTCGCCATTATGACAACGGGTTATCTTTATTTACCTTTTGCGTCCGATGGCAGAAAAGTCTATACCTAAAGCCAATTAATCTATAAAAACAGTTTTAACCGCTTATTCGCTGCACCAGACTTTCTTCACACAGTGGCTCTCAGAAATTAATTGCTCATCGGGGTTGGTGTTATTCCTGCCGTTGTATCCCTCGCGATGAATTTAACGCTGTTGCAATAACAGCGTGGACGCTGCACGCCCACTGGAGGAAGTATGAAGTTCACATTAAATCCGATTGCGTTCGGAATATTAGCTGCGCAGGCGCTGTTCTATCCGGCAATAAGTGCGCAAGCCATTACGTTGGGAAGTTATTCACCGCAGGTTAATGACAACCTCTTTGGCGAGCAGAGTATTAACGTCAACGGCAGCAATGAAACGCTAACGGGCAATCCTGATTTCGCGCCGGGAACGGATGGATCAGTGAACTCCAGCCTGGGGCAGGTCAACATCACATCGGGCGCGCAGTTTCTCAATCAAACTCGTCTCGATCCCGGCCCGCAGAACTTCGCCATCACCGTGCCCGATCCTACTACTGGCGGGAATACCACCTTCCAGGTCTATAACTCCGCCAGTCTGGTGGCTCAAACGCCAGTCACCTCCGATACCGCCGTGCCGGACGTGGTCAACGTTAACGGCGATCAATACATCAATACGCGTGTTGCGGATGTCTCGAACGGTGGCACGCTTGATGTGAATATCGGGCAAGCGAATGCAGCCAGCAGCGCCAGCACCAACAGCTGGAGCATGGCGGCGAAGCAGACCACGCTGTTTCAGGTGGGCAGCGACAGCACCCTGAACTGGAATTCCAACAACCGCATCAGCTTCTTTGGCACCGCCGCCACACCGGATGGTGCCGGCGCGACGCAAACCTTTCAGGTGCAAAACCTCGCCACCTACAATGGCAGCGTGAGCGTACAGACGCTGGATGGCGCCACCAACACCTTCACCGTGACCAATGCCAGCGAACTGCAGACCTACAACAACTGGCTGATTAGCCAACTGCAAGCGGGCAATCTGGACAAAGCCAACTATCTGACCGAATTCAACAAAGCGGTGACCGTCACCAATGGCAATATTGTGTACGACGTCAGCGCCACACCGCCAGATGAAGTCACACAGCCGATTGGCAACCGCATCGTGGTCAATGCCGATGGCCCAGACGCTCGCGTCAATCTCGCGGCGGGCAACACACTGGAAGTCGTGGGTTCGACAGGCGGGGCGATTAAAGCCTCCAACGGCGCGCAGGCGGTGATTGATGGCAAGCTCGCCAGTCGCGGCACCCTCGCCAATAACGGCACGGCACTGGTGCTTTCTGGCAACAGCAACGGCAGTACCAGCACGACTGGCGTGATCAACGGTGGGTTCCTCAATCGCCAGGATGGCACGGGTATTGGCTCCACCGGCTACGGTGCCAATGGGGTGCTGGTGCAGAGCGGCAGTGCGTTTAACAACAACGGCATCGTCAATCTGGCGACGATCGGTAGTAACTCGCAGTATGGCGTAGCCGGTATTCGGCTGGAGGATGACGCTACATCCCGCAACAGCGGCAATATCAACGTCGGCGTGAACGGCTCCAGCGCGCGCGGTACAGCATCGGGCGTACTGCTGACATCGCCGACCTCCACCTTCACCAACAATGCCGATGGGCAGATTTATATTGGTCGTGGTCCTCAAAACAGCCTGACCGACAACGTGGCGGATACCGCCATGAATCAGAGCGGCCTGACCAGCGGGATCGCGCTGGTGGCAAACGGTTCTGCCACCAACAACGGCAACATCGTGATTGGCTCAAAGGTGCAGAACGCGGCGGGCATGTCGGCGACCGGTGCCAGCGGGGTCACGATGGTCAATAATGGCACCATTGATGTGAATGGTGCTGCCGCGACCGTGCCGCGTGAAAACGTCGGGATGTCGGTGACCAACAGCAGCGGCACCATCGATAACAGTGGCACCATTAACCTTAACGGCGTCAATGGCACGGGCGTGAAAGTCGTGGCGACCAGTGGCAATAACGCTTCTGCAAGTTCAACGGGGACCATTAACGTTGCCGGGGGGGCCGATCCCGCCAGCGGTACACGCAATTTTGGCGTGTGGGTGGAGGGCCAGGGCACCGGACAGGCCAGTGCAGACGTCAACGGCCCGGTGAATCTGAGCGGCACGGGCGCGATTGGCGTGCACGCACGCGGCAATGCCACGGTGGAAGTAGCGGCTAACGCAATACCGACGTTCAGTAACGGCAGTAATCAAATCGCTTTCTTCGCCTATGGCCCCAATGCGCGGATTAACATAGCAGGCAACAATCCCTTCAATGTCACCACCACCAACTCGACACTGTTCCGCGTTGAGCAGGGCGCGGATTTTGACGGCACCGATCTGTCACTCACCGCATCGGGCGCGGGTTCTGTGGCGGTGAACGGCACCGGCACCGGTGGTACCGAAGTGAACACCCGCAATGCCACGCTCAACGTCAGTGGTGCAGGCGCCACGGGGGTGAATATTGAAGGCGGGGCAACGGGCACCATCGACAATGACACGACCATCAACCTCACCGGCAACAACGCGATTGGCGCGATTGTCGATGGGCAAAAGCATACGCTGGCAGGCAGTAATAGCGGTGCGCCGGTGACCAGCACGACGTTAAGTTCTGCTGCGGCACTGAATTCATCGCAAAGTGGATTGATTGGCTATCTGGCGCGCAATCGCGCACAGCTCAATAACACTGGCAACATTGCTTTCAGCGGCGCTAACGCCACTGGCATTCGCGTGGAGAGCGGTGCGACCGGTACTAACAGCGGTAACATCAGCATCAACGATGGCGGCACCGGTATTGCGGTGAACAGCAGCGGCAGCACGGCCAATACCACGGCGAATAATAGCGGTAACATCAACGTCAATGGCGGCAGTACCATCAACCGCAGCCGGGGAGTCAGCGCCAGCGGCAGTCGGGCGATTGCGAATCACAACGGTGGCACCCTGAACCTCAACGGCTCTGGCGCGATTGGAGCAGAGGCAATCAACGGCGCATTGGTGAACATCGCCGCCGGATCTGTGCCGATCTTTAATGGCAGCGATCAGATGGCTTATCATGCGGCGGGCAGCGGCTCACGTATCAACTCGGCCGCCAACGAACTGGACGTGAATACCCTCAATTCCACCGGATACCGTATCGATGATGGCGCGGCACTGAGCTTTAGCAATCCCACCTCATTGACCACCAGCGGCGCTAACAGCACGGGTGTGATCGTCTCGGGCAGCGGCAGTAGCCTCAACAGCGCCAATACCAGCTTCAACGCCAGCGGTCAGGGCAGCACCGCAGTACGTGCCGAGGGCGGTGCGAATGCCACTTTGGCCAGCGGCAGCAGCATTAATGTCAGTGGCAGCAACGCAGTCGGCGTGCTGGTCAATAATTTGCGCACCGATCTCAGCAACGCGCTGGATGGCACCTCAGCGGCCACCACCGTCACCAGCAATGGCAATCTTAACGGCGCAGGCAACAACGCCATCGGCTTTGATGTCACCAACGGCGCCACGCTGGTCAACAACGGTACGGTGGATCTTACCGGCAGCAACAATATCGGTATTCGCTCACGCGCGGGCAGTACGCTGACCAATAACGGTACGGTCAATGTGGCGAACGGCACCGGGTTGGATGTGTCTGGCAGCGGCAGCACGCTGGCCAAAGGCGGCGTGATCAATGTCGATAACGGTGTGGCAGGCGTGCGCATCAGTGACGGCGCACAGCTGGCGTTAACCGGCAGCGATACCGTGATCACCACGCGTGGCACTGCGCACGGCATCCTGGTCGATAACGGTGCCAGCGCGCTTAGCGCCAGCGACGCCACGGTCAACGTACTGGGCAGCGGTAATGGCATCGAAAACCGGGCAGAACTCAGCAATGTTAGCCTGAGCAACCTGACGCTCAACGTGGCGAATGGCAACGGGATCCGCACTGCGGTGCCGTTTGATCCGGCCTCAACGGTGACCACCAATGTGACCGGCAGCGGTACGGGCCTGAACATCGTCAATGCGGATGGATCGACCACCAGCGGCGATTTAACACTGGGCTCCGGCTATCAATTTAATGTCACCGGCGCGGGTGGCAGCGGCATCCGCGCCAACACCACCGGCAATGTCACTACCGCCGCAGATGTCACGATCGATAATCCGGCGGGCGGATCGGCCCTGATCTCCAGCACGGCGGGCACTATCGTCAACACCGGGACGTTCACCTCCAACAGCCTGACGGCGCCGGTGGTGGATTTGCGCGGCGGTAAAACCCTCTTCGAAAACTTCGGTAACATCATCACCGTCAATCCACAAACCGTGGCGGTGGCAGGCAGCAATGCTAATGATGAAATCCTGCTGACCGAAGGGGAGGTGCGCGGCGATATCAACCCCGGCGGCGGGGCCGATGTGTTCCGCTGGACGGGCGGATCGCTTAACGGCAGCCTGACCATGGGCAATGACAATAACAATAATGCGGAGGTCAGTAAGGTGGATCTCGGCACCACCTACCACCTCACCAGCGGCAGCGGAACCGGAAACACGCTGACGTTTAATCAGATCGATTCACGTGGTGGCAGCCTGGGCGCTGACGATCTCAATAAAGGGGTAAACCTCGGCAGCGGTTGGAGCACCATCAATTTTGCCGATACCCAATGGACGCTCACTGACAACCTCAAACTGGCGCACAGCACCATTAATATCGATGAGAATTCAACGCTGTATGCGGGCAACAATGTGCATCCGACGTTAGCGGGGGGCACCGCGGACTCACTCACGGTGAATAACGCCGGTATTCTCGATCTGACCAACGGTGCGGGCTCGCCGGGCAACACCTTGAATATCGCTGGTTCGCTGGCGTCCAGCGGCGGGCAGCTTAATCTGATCACTGACCTTAACGCAGGTGGCGCGCTGAACAACCAGTTCACCGACCACCTCAACGTCACCGGCAACGCTACCGGCACTACGCTGGTGAACGTAAAACTGACCGACAGCAGCACCGGTGCGTTAACGGATCTTAATCGCAATGGCGGCATTGAGGGCAACGAGGGGATTTCGCTGGCACAGGTGGCGGGTAACGCTGGTCCCGAGAGTTTTGCCCTTAAAGACGGCTATCTCGGCGCGGGGCCGTGGCAATATCGGCTTTACACCTTCGCGCCGGGCAGCACCGATCCCAGCCAGCGTTTAGTCAGCGGCAGTGGCAACAATTACTGGGATTACCGGCTGGCGAATTATTACGTGTGTGAAGATGGCGGCAGCTGCCCATCGACCTTTATTACCGATGCGTTCGGCAGCGGGCAAAGCTACGATGCGCGTACCGCTGTGGTGCCGCAGGTGCCTTCCTATATCTCCGCCCCGGTTGGCCTTGCTTATTACACCTCGGCGATTATCGACGATTTGCATAAGCGTCTTGGTGAGTTGCGTCATGAGCAGACACGACCGGAAGGCGATGGCGGCGAAATGTTCCTGCGCTACATCGGTTCCAATCTGAAATACAAAAGTGACCAGCGCTTCCGCGATTACGGCTATGACTTCGATCTGGATTACAGCGCGGTGCAGGTGGGGGGTAACGTGCTACGCCTCGACGGTGACAAAGACAGCCTGCGCGGTGGCTTAGCCTATACCCGAGGTAACACGCGCATCCGTCCCGATGCCGCCGACGGTTACAGCAGCACCACCTTCGACAGCGACAGCCTGGCCTTTTACGGCACCTGGCAGCGACAGAACGGGTTTTATCTGGATGGCGTGCTGTCATTCGACTGGCATCGTGGTGAAACCGATATCGCACGGCAAAAACAAGAGGCGAAGCTAAAAGGTCACGGCTGGACGGCCTCGCTGGAGAGCGGCTATCCGTTTGATCTCGGCGATGGCTATAAGCTGGAACCGCAGGCGCAGTTAATGTACATGAAGCTGAATATGAACGACTTCACCGATGAAGATGGCAACAAGGTGCGTTACGGCGATTACAACCAGACTATTGGACGTTTGGGCGCACGTCTTGATCGCACCTGGACGGATGACAGCAATCGCCAATACACTCCTTACCTGCGCGCCAACTATTACAAAGGTTGGGGCGGTACGGCCGACACCAACATCTCTTCGGTAGAAAATCCTGCGCTGAGCGCTACCTTCACCAGCGGCCATTTTGGCCAGATGTGGGAAGTGGGCGCGGGCGGCACCGCCACGTTGCAGAAAGATGTTTCACTGTATGCGGAGGCGGATTACCGCAAAGAGATCAGCGGCAACGGGGCCAAGGGGTGGCGCTATAACGTTGGCGTGAGGTGGCAGTTTTAAATGAGGACATTTCAAGCGTTGCCTTTAATGTCGTCATTAAAGGGCTGCGGTATTTGGACAAGTCGCGTTATATGGCGTTGTTAAACGGATACGGTATTCGGCCTGATCGCCATTAATTGCAGGATGGGCTGAGGTGCATATTGCTGTGCACCTTTATCATCTTGCGCCTCGGCAAAACCTTGATTTCATATACTCTAAATAAAATTTTATCGAGGAATTTCTGCCACAAAAAACAGGGATATTGTTCACTGTGGCTTTAATTCAGGATAAAAATTAATTCTCATCGCTAAAGACCGCTCCCTGCGCTGCCGAAAAGGTAAAAAAGTGTAATTGATTTTTTCCTTTAGCCTGCATTTTGCAAGGACAACACACATGCGGAACAACCAGCCTATCACTCAGCGTGAATTTATCTTTGATGATGACGCCACGCTGATGTCGACCACCGATCTCAGCAGCCACATAACCTATGCCAACGACGCCTTTATTGAGGTTAGCGGTTTCGAGCCGGAGGAGGTCAATGGGCAACCGCATAACATGGTGCGTCACCCGGATATGCCGCCGGAAGCGTTTGCCGACATGTGGGCCACCCTGAAACAGGGCGAACCCTGGACCGCGCTGGTGAAAAATCGTCGTAAGAATGGTGATCACTATTGGGTGCGAGCCAATGCGATTCCGGTGGTGCGTGAAGGCAAGGTGCAGGGTTACATGTCGGTACGCACCAAACCTTCCGCCGAAGAGATCCGTCAGACCGAAGCGCTGTACCGTGATTTCCGCGAAGGGCGGGCCAAAGGCCGCCGTTTCCATAAAGGGTTGCTGGTCGGGACCGGCTGGCGTCGTCTCGGATCACTGTTAAAAATTATGCCGCTGCGCTGGCGTATTCGCTCTACTTTGCTGGCCGTACTGCCGCTGTCTGTTATCGGCGTCTGGCTGCTGGGGATGGCACCGATGGCACTGGGCAGCTTTGCCGCAGGCATGGCAGGTTTATTGCTGCTGGCGAGCCTATGGCTGGAGCAGCAGATTTCCCGTCCAATGGAGCGTATCTGCCGCCAGGCATTAAGCGTCGCCACTGGCGCCAGTCATAAGGTGGATCAGTTAGATCGTGTGGATGAAATCGGGATCACGCTGCGTGCCATCGGACAGCTCGGCCTGATGTTCCGCTGGCTGGTGGATGATGTGAGCGGCCAGGCGATCAATGTACTCAGTGCCAGCGGTGCGATAGCGCGCAGCAACGACGAATTGAGCCGTCGCACTGAGCAGGCGGCGGCCAACGTGCAGCAGACCGCCGCCACCATGAATGAAATGACCGCCACGGTGAAAAGCAACACCGATACGGCTAATGAAGTAAACAAGCTGTCAGAAAATACCAGCCACGCCGCGCTGAAAGGCGGTGAAGTGATGCAGGAGATGGTGGGGATGATGGCGGAGATCGCCGACAGCTCGAAACGCATCGCCAATATTACCAGCGTGATTGACGGCATCGCTTTCCAGACCAACATTCTGGCGTTAAACGCCGCGGTGGAAGCGGCGCGTGCCGGTGAGCAGGGCAAAGGGTTTGCGGTGGTCGCGGGCGAGGTGCGCAGCCTGGCGCAGCGTAGCGCCAAAGCCGCCAGTGAAATCAAAACGTTGGTGGAAACCAGCGCGGGTCGCGTGCAGTCGGGCAGTAATCACGCTGATGCGGCCGGGCGCACCATGCAGGATATTGTCGACCAGGTGCAAAATGTCACGGCATTGATTGCCCAGATCAGTTCTGCCACGGCGGAACAGTCCATCGCGTTAAGTGAAGTGAGTACTGCAGTGGAAGATCTCGACGATATCACGCACCAGAATGCCGCTCGCGTGGCGGAAAGCGCCGAAGCGTCCGGGCGCATGACGCGTCAGGCGAATCGCCTGGTGGAAGCGATCAGCGTGTTTCGTTAAAGGATATTGCACGCGGCGCGAAATGCGCCGAATCGTCTGGTCGAAGCGATCAGCGTGTTTCGTTAAAGCGTCTCGCGCGCTGCCCTTAATGCGCCGGGTGGTGAGCCGACAATGCGTTTAAACGCCCGGCTAAACGCCGCCAGCGAGCCGTATCCGAGGTGGAAGGCGACGCTTTCCACCGCTTCGCCCTCATTGACGATACGTTCCACCGCCAGCCGCATGCGCAGTTCAGTGAGGTAGCGCAGCGGCGTCATGCCGGTAGCCGTTTGAAAACGGGCGGCAAACACTGAGCGTGAACTGCCCGATTCGCGTGCCAGCCGCTCCACCGTCCAGTTTTCGCCCGGCTCACGATGCATGGCTGCCATCGCCAGGCTAAGACGCGGATCGCGCAGTGCCTGCACTAATCCACTGCCTTTGCCGCAGCCGTTTTCCACCCAGCCGCGCACAATCTGCGCCGCCACCACATCCGCCAGTCGGGACAGAATCCCGGCGAAACCGGCTTTGCGCTCGCGGGTTTCACGCTCCATCGCATCGAGAATCGGCTGGATTTCCGGGTACTGCGCCAGCAAGGTACTCACCAGCATGACATCCGGCATGGTGTGTACCAGCGGCTGCATACCGCCGAGTTCAAACGCCATGCAGGCGCTAAATAAAATGACATCGCTGTCGTCCGGGCAACCTTCGCTGCTGTCAGCGATGTCACAGACGCTGCCACAGATCGGTTTGCTGTTGAAGGTGCCAATCGGTTCACAAATGGCGTCTTCGCTGGAGATCAACGCGTGCGCTTTGCCGTGCGGGATCAGCATCGCATCGCCTGCCTGCAACGGATAGATCACGCCAGACGCTGAGCGGATCATTAACGATCCACGGCCAACAAAGTGCAATTGTGCTTTGCCCGGCGCGTCATCGTATTGCAAACCAAAAGGGTTATGTAAGGCGATACGCTGATATTTCACGCCATACAGGCGCATGCCCATCAGCAGTTCACTGGTCAGATCTTCATAGCGGCTCATACGAATCCAGACGAATTATCAAAAAACAAAGTTTTTGTATCATAGATCGTCTTGCCTCATCTCACTATGCTTACAACCTGAATTTTTGTGATGGGGATCGCAAATGAGTCTGGATACTGAAGTAGTCGAAACAAGTATAGCGGTGGATAAACCCGCATGGGGCGCGGTGTTTGCCATGGCGTTTGGCGTGTTCGGCCTGATCACTGCCGAATTTCTGCCGGTGAGCTTGCTGACACCGATTGCCGACTCGCTGCAGGTGAGCGAAGGGCAAGCGGGCCAAACGGTGACCGTGACTGCGCTGGTGGCATTGCTCACCAGTCTGGTGGTCGGCAACCTTACGCGTCGTCTCGATCGTCGCGTCGTGATGCTGGCCTTTACGCTGCTGCTGATTGCCTCGGCGCTGCTGGTGGCATTTGCAGAGAATCTGCCAATGATCCTGCTGGCACGCGTGCTGCTCGGCATGGCGATTGGCGGTTTCTGGACGCTTTCCACTGCGATTACCATGCGGCTGGTGCCCAGCGATCAGGTGCCGAAGGCGCTGTCGATAGTGTTTAGCGGCATTTCGCTGGCGACCATCATTGCCGCACCGTTGGGCAGTTATCTCGGCGGCATTATTGGCTGGCGTAATATCTTTCTGCTGACCGGTGCATTGGGCGTGCTGGCGTTGTTCTGGCAGTTCTTCACACTGCCTGCGATGCCGCCAGAGAATAAAGCGCGCAGCGGCGGCGTGCTGGATCTGCTGCGTAACGGCCTGATGCGCTGGGGCATGCTGGCGGTGATCATGATGTTCACCGGACACTTTGCCTTCTTTACCTATCTGCGTCCGTTCCTGGAAAGCAGCGCGCAGCTCAATATCAATCAGCTGTCGCTGGTGCTGCTGGCGTTTGGCGTGGCGAACTTCTTCGGCACCTCACTGGCGGGTTACCTGGTGACGCGCAGCGTGTCGCTGACGCTGACCGGCATGGCGCTGGTAATGAGTGTGACGGCGGTGGTGCTGGTGAGTTTTGGCAATCTGCCGTGGCTGGTCGGTGCCGGCGTGGCGGTGTGGGGCCTGGCATTCGGTTCGATGCCGACCGGCTGGTCAACGTGGATCTCCCGTGCGGTGCCGGATGATGCGGAATCCGGCGGCGGTTTGCTGGTGGCGACGATTCAGTTGGCGATCACCGCAGGTGCTGCGGCCGGTGGCTGGATGTTTGATCTCAACGGCGCGGGCGGTGTGTTCCTCGCCAGCGGCGTGCTGATGCTGCTGGCGGCCATCACTATCTTTACCCGCGTTCGTCATCAAGGTTAATTTACCTGCGGCACCGGTGTTTAGTCACGCGTGATCACGCAGGCTGGGGCCGCTTTGGGACTGGCGTCCTCGCGCCGCTACGCGGTGCCCTCACGTCATTCGTCTGCCTGACGGAACGGCGGGGGATGGCACATCCCTGTGCCGCCCCGCCTTCTGCCCGCGTCCTGCGGGCTATCCTGGCAGACTCATTCTGTTCGGCGCTGCGGATTGCCTGTCCCAAAGCGGCCCCAGCCTGCTTCTGAACACTTGTGCGTATTGTTAGCAATCTCTTTGAAATGCCTGCCTCAAGCCATGAACGGTGACAGATTGAAAAGCAGCTGTTTCAGACATAAATCCTGCACCATTCTAAAAACCCAGTTTTTTAACCCTTTGCACACAGGTTAATCCAAATGTGCTTTTTATATTCAAATTAATCGAATAACTACGGCAAATCTCTCTGCTTTTTTGTGATCGAATTCACGCCTATTATTTATCTCAGCAAGGCGATGAAGCCTTATCCGATAAAAAATCATTGAGGAATTGACCATGAAATCTATCAAAACTTTTGCTGCTGTTATCGCTCTCTCTGCTCTGCCATTCGCCAGCTTCGCGCAAAGCGTCACCGCATGTGCTTCAACACTGGATGGTGCAGAAGCGCAAATCGCTGCTCAGGCACATAAAGCTGGTGCTTCCTATAAAGTGACTGAAGCCAATTTCAACAACGGCGTGCACATGACTGCCGAGTTGACCAAATAAGTCTGCGTTAACGATCTGTGCTGACAGGGTGCCTTAGGGTGCCCTGGCGGCGTTGGTAACTGCATAAAATTCTGTTACTTTCCTACCTAAATGATTACTATTCTCAAAAACTAACATCCTTCGTCGGCTCACCTCGGGCTGTCATTCTAAAATTGGTTGCATTGTCGGGCTTTCACTTCACTGCCATGAGGCGGTGGATTTGCTATGGAGAAGTTATGAAAGCGATTAAAACAACATGGGCGTTACGTCCATTGCTGCTGGCAACGGCGCTGTTATCTTCCGCTGCGGTACTGGCAGCGGAGTCTCAGCCGCTGAACCAGGTGATTTCCAAAGGGGCTTACGAACTGGCGTTCAGCAACAGCGATAACGCGCTGTTCCTCGCCACGGCGCAAAACGCCAGCACCAAAGGCGGCACCGTTTATCGTCTCGATCCGCAGGATCTGTCGGTGAAGCAGACCATCAATACCGATCTGCCGACCTTTGGCGCCGCTATCAACCAGAAAACCAACACGCTGTTCTTCGGCAATACCCGTGATGCGGCGCTGACCTCGGTCGATGCCAGCAGCGGTAAAGTGCTGAACACGCTGGTGCTGGATGCGCGTAAGCGCAGCGAAACCGTCCGTCCACTGCAACCGCGTGAAGTGGCAGCGGATGCGGCAACCGATCGTGTGTATGTCACCGGCCTCGGTGAGCAGAGCGTGGTGTGGGTTGTGGATGGCAAAACCCTGAAGCTGGTCAGCACCGTACCGAACACCGGTAAAATGGGCACCGGCCTGGCCATCGATTCTGCGGCACAGAAGTTGTACGTAACCAACGCCGATGGCGAACTGGTAACCATCAATACGCGCCTGAACGCGATTGAAAAACGTCAGAAAATCGATGGCGACAAAGACCACTTCTTCCTGAATATCGCGCTGGATACCCAGGGCCATCGCATCTTCCTGAGCGACTCTAAACAGCCTCAGGTGCTGGTGCTGGATTCCCGCACTCAGCAGGTGATTCATAAGATTGATGTGCCAGAATCGCTGGCGGTACTGTTCAATGCCGACCGCAACGAGCTGTATGTGACGCACCGTAAAGCCGGCGAGATCAGCATCATCGACGCCAGCTCTTATAAAGTGAAGCGCACGGTGAAAGCACCGGGCCTGCCAAACAGCCTGGCGCTGTCAGCAGACGGTAAAGCGCTGTTTGTCAGCATCAAGCAGCCAGGCACCCGTAAAGAGCCACCAAAAAACCCGGATAGCGTCCTGCGCATCGCGCTGTAAGCGGCAGTTATCTGAAACTCAAGGGCGGCGTGTGCCGCCCTTTGCATTTCCGCACTTTCCTTCCCCGCTCGCCCCGCGATATACGCTACCTTTTACCTCGACAACACCAATGGAGAGGAAGCAATGAGCCAGTTTTTTATGCATGAGAAAAACGATCTGGTGAACGAAGCCATCGAAGGGGTTTTGCTGAGCACGCCATGGCATAACCTGAGCCGCCTCGATCTCGGTGATGAGATCCGCGTGGTGGTGCGCACAGATTGGGATAAGAGCAAAGTGGCGCTGATCTCCGGCGGCGGATCGGGCCATGAACCGGCGCACGCCGGTTTTGTCGGCAAAGGCATGCTCACGGCGGCGGTATGCGGCGATATCTTTGCCTCACCGAGCGTCGATGCGGTGCTCAATGCCATCATCAATGTCACGGGCGATGCAGGTTGTCTGCTGATTGTGAAGAACTACACCGGCGACCGGTTGAACTTCGGGCTGGCGGCGGAGAAAGCGAAAAATCTCGGCTACAACGTCGAGTTGGTGATGGTGCAGGACGATATTGCACTGCCCGAAAATCCTCAGCCGCGCGGCATCGCTGGAACCGTGTTGGTGCATAAGATCGCCGGTTTTGCCGCCGAGCAGGGGCAATCGCTGGATGAAGTTAAAGCGCTGGCGCAGCGTGCCATCGACGCCACCTCATCGATTGGGCTGGCGTTTGCGACCTGCCATATCCCGGGCGAAAAGCGTGATGAACGTGTCGAAGCGGGCCACAGCGAGCTGGGCATGGGCATCCACGGCGAACCGGGCGTGGTGACACTGGATACCCAAAACAGTCGAAAAATCAGCAGTATTATGACCGATAAGCTGGCGCAGTCGCTGCCAGACGGCAAACAGGCGCTGCTGTTGATCAACAACCTCGGCGGCTTCTCCCAGCTGGAGCTGGCGGTGTTGACGCGCGAAGTATTGCAATCGCCACTGGCGGCGCGGGTTACCCACCTTATCGGTCCGGCAACCCTGGTCAGCGCTTTAGATATGAAAGGCTTCTCGCTGTCATTGCTGGCGCTGGAGGAACCCTTCCTTGAGGCACTCAATGCGCCGGTGCAGGTGCTGGGCTGGGTACCGGTCTATGATTTTGCACCGATCAGTTTACAGAGCGCGGAAAAAGTCGGCAGCGTGCTGGATTTCGATCCGTCCGACAACGCTGAAGTGGCAAAACATGTCGACCGCGTGACGCAGACGTTGATAGATCTGGAAAGCGAACTCAATGCGCTGGATGCCAAAGTCGGCGACGGCGATACCGGCTCAACCTTTGCTGCGGGTGCGAAGAAGATTCAACGCGGCCTGCGTGACAAGCAGTTGCCGCTGGATGAGTTGCCGACCTTAATGGCGCTGATCGGTGAGCAACTGGCGACGGTGATGGGCGGTTCAAGCGGCGTACTGATGTCGATTCTGTTCACCAGCGCCGGGCAAAAACTGGAAGAGGGCAGCGCACTGCCGCAGGCATTAATGCATGGTCTGGAGCGCATGAAGCATTACGGTGGCGCGCAGCCGGGGCATCGTACGTTAGTGGATGCGCTGCAACCGGCGCTGGAGGCGTTAGTGGCGGGTGAGTCACTGGCCGCTGCGGCGAAAGCCGCTCAGCAAGGCGCGGATGCCACGGCAAAAATGCAGAGTGCCAAAGCGGGACGTTCGGCTTATCTGAACCAACAAAGTCTGGATGGAGTGAAAGATCCGGGTGCGTATGCGGTTGAGAAGGTGTTTACGGTGTTAGCAGGCTGATGGCAGCTGATTGATGAGAAGGGTAGCGGCGCGATTTATCGCGCACACCTGAAGCGATATAACCGCTGACAGATGCGCAATAAATAACGCCGCTACAACAACCTTACTCCGCCGACTCGCGCATCATCTCTTGATGCGGGATATCCGACAGAATCTGCTCGAAACTGCGCAGACGTTTGTAGATCGACATCAGTTCGACCAGTGTTGACCAGGAGGAGATCAGATACTGGAACGATGAGCGCACCTGGTCAAACACGTTAGTAATCTGGTTGAGCAAACCGAGTGTGATGGTCCCGGCAACAATCGACGGAAACAGCAGGAACAGCCCAAACACGTTATCGACCTGCAGATAGAGAATGCGGGTGATGTTGAAATAGAGATAGTGGAAATAGAGACGGAAATAGTTAAAGCGCACGCGGCTAAACAGCTCATTTACCGTCGGCGGTGACGCGCGATCGGCGTTGTCTTCGCCATACACCAGCTCTTTACGATAGGCCGCTTCCACACGTTGATTGCGGAACTCCAGCCCTGGCAGCTTAATCCCGACGATTGCCAGCAGTCCGGTACCAAACACCGACCACAGCACCGCCGCAATCACCAACGCATACGGGATATTGCCCAACAGCGGGATATCTTTCACGTGATGTGACAGGGTGATCAACACCGGCAGGAACGCTACCAGCGTCATGATCGCCTGAATAAAACTCACGCCCCAATCTTCCAACGTGCTGGCAAATCGCATGGTGTCTTCCTGCACACGCTGAGCGGCACCTTCCACATGGCGCAGGCGCTGCCAGTTGTGCATGTAGTAATTGTTCATCGCGGTGCGCCAGCGGAACACCCAGTGGCTGATAAAGAATGAGTTCATCACGCCAATCACCACCGCAATCAATGCGATACCTAAAAAGGCAAGAACCTGCTGGTAAAATTCAGCAATCTGCACCGATCCGGCTTTGGTTAAGGCTTTTTGAATCAAGTCATAGAATGGACCATACCAGGCATTGACCGCTACGCCGACCTGCACACCAAACCAGGTGACAAAGATGATCAATGCTGCACCCCACACTGACCAGCGCTGCCACGGATGGTTATCGATCACCTTCCATGCAAGGGCGAAAATCGCTGCGACGATCCAGTAATAGGCATAAAACCATAGTTGGCTCGCATGAATAAAGCGGCTGGCATTGGTTGGCAATGGCTGCTGCATTGCGGCCTGTAGCGCAGGCCAGCGTGCTGGAAAATCATTGAAAAAGCCAAACCAGGCAAAAATCGCAATCAAACTCCAAATCGCGGCCGAGCTGAAAAACAGCGCTGGCCGCGGAAAATAGGACTTAAACATAGGCACTCCGCTGTTATGTGTACTCTTTTATACCGCGTCAGACAGTGCTTTGTCTGTTGTGGGTTGTATCTGACGATGACAGCATCGCTGCTGCGATGTAAAGCGACACCATGACTTGTTAAGTATTTTGTGCGCATTTGTTTCGAGAAACTAAATTAATAACAGTTGTGGTGTTACACTATGTGCACTGTTACCGGTAACATTGACGCTGTATCCCTTAAGCCACAACTAAAAAAACAATACAACGCAACGAGTTAACTTTCATACCGCATTCATGTGGTAATGAGGCAATGTCATGTCAGAACAAAAAAATGGTCACAGTCGCAGGGATTTTCTGCTGAGAACCATCACCCTGGCGCCAGCGATGGCCGTTGGCGGTTCGGCAATGGGCGCGTTAGTGGTGCCGATGGCCGCAGGAGCAGCAGAGCAACCCGTCGCACCTCAACAAGCACGCGCTTATCAGCCAAGCTGGTTCACGGCGGAAGAGTTCGCCTTTATCACTGCGGCAGTGGCGCGCCTGATCCCCAATGATGAACGCGGTCCTGGCGCACTGGAAGCCGGTGTGCCGGAGTTTATCGATCGTCAAATGAACACGCCGTACGCCACCGGCAGCAACTGGTATATGCAGGGGCCGTTCAATCCCGATCTGCCTAAAGAGCTGGGTTATCAGTCTCCGCTGGTGCCGCAGCAGATTTATCGCCTGGGTCTGGCCGATGCCGATGGCTGGAGCAAAAAGCAGCACGGCAAAGTGTTCGCTGAGCTAACCGGCGAACAGCAGGACGCACTGCTGACCACGTTTGAGAGCGGTGAGGCACAGTTCCCGCAGCTCAATAGCAAAACCTTCTTCTCCTTCCTGCTGCAGAACACCCGCGAGGGTTACTTCAGCGATCCGATCCACGGTGGAAATCAGGGCATGGTGGGCTGGAAGCTGATTGGCTTCCCTGGCGCACGTGCCGACTTTATGGATTGGGTGGAGCGTGGTGAACGTTATCCGTTCCCGTCAGTGGATATTCGCGGGGAGAGGGCGTAACCGTGGCAAATGAATTGAAAAAAGTAGACGCGGTGGTGGTGGGTTTCGGCTGGGCCGGAGCCATCATGGCGAAAGAGCTGACCGAAGCCGGTCTGACGGTGGTGGCGCTGGAGCGCGGTCCACATCGTGATACCTATCCTGATGGATCTTATCCGCAGTCGATTGATGAACTGACCTATAACATCCGTAAAAAGTTGTTCCAGGATCTGTCGAAAAGCACCGTGACCATCCGTCACGATGCCTCGCAAACTGCGGTGCCGTATCGTCAGCTGGCGGCGTTTTTGCCGGGCACCGGCACCGGCGGTGCAGGTCTGCACTGGTCAGGCGTGCATTTCCGTGTCGATCCGGTGGAGCTGAACCTGCGCAGCCATTACGAGCAGCGCTACGGCAAAAACTTCATCCCGGAAGGCATGACCATCCAGGATTTCGGCGTCAGCTATGATGAGCTGGAGCCTTTCTTTGATCAGGCTGAGAAAGTATTTGGTACATCCGGCAGCGCCTGGTCGATCAAAGGCCAGCTGCAGGGCAAAGAGAAAGGGGGTAACCCTTACGCGCCGGATCGTTCCAGTGCTTTCCCACTGCCTGCGCAGAAGCGTACTTACTCGGCACAGCTGTTTGCCCAGGCTGCTGAATCAGTGGGTTATCATCCCTATGATATGCCGTCAGCCAACACCTCTGGCCCGTACACCAACACCTATGGTGCGCAGATGGGGCCGTGCAACTTCTGCGGTTACTGCAGCGGTTATGCCTGCTACATGTACTCCAAAGCTTCTCCGAACGTGAATATTCTGCCCGCGCTGCGTCAGGAGCCGAAGTTCGAACTGCGTAACAACTCCTACGTGCTGCGCGTCAATCTGACCGATGACAAGAAGCGCGCCACCGGCGTGACCTATCTGGATGGTCAGGGGCGTGAAGTGGTGCAGCCAGCGGATCTGGTGATCCTGTCTGCGTTCCAGTTCCACAACGTGCATCTGATGCTGCTGTCAGGCATCGGCAAACCGTACAACCCGATCAGCAACGAAGGTGTGGTGGGTCGTAACTTCGCCTATCAGAACATCTCGACCCTGAAAGCGCTGTTCGACAAAAACACCACCACCAACCCGTTTATTGGTGCGGGCGGTGCGGGCGTGGCAGTGGATGACTTCAACGCAGACAACTTCGACCACGGCCCACATGGTTTTGTTGGCGGCTCCCCGTTCTGGGTGAACCAGGCGGGTACCAAACCGATCTCCGGTTTGCCGACGCCGAAAGGCACGCCAAACTGGGGCAGCCAGTGGAAAGCCGCTGTGGCTGATACCTATAACCATCATATTTCGATGGATGCGCACGGCGCGCACCAGTCGTATCGCGCCAACTATCTCGATCTCGATCCGAACTACAAAGATGTCTATGGCCAGCCGCTGCTGCGCATGACCTTTGACTGGCAGGACAACGACATCAAGATGGCGCAGTTTATGGTCGGCAAGATGCGCAAGATCACCGAAGCGATGAACCCGAAAATGATCATCGGCGGCGCCAAAGGACCAGGCTCTCACTTCGATACCACCGTGTACCAGACCACGCATATGAGCGGCGGTGCGATCATGGGTGAAGATCCGAAAACCAGTGCGGTGAACCGTTATCTGCAGAGCTGGGATGTGCCTAACGTGTTTGTGCCAGGTGCCTCTGCGTTCCCGCAGGGCCTCGGCTATAACCCAACCGGCATGGTGGCGGCGCTGAGCTATTGGTCAGCTAAAGCTATCCGCGAACAGTATCTGAAGAACCCCGGCCCCCTGGTTCAGGCATAAGGAACACGGCGATGATCAAAAGCATTTTGGCCCTGTTTCTGGGCACGATGACGTTCGCCGCAGTGGCGGACGAAGCAGGTTCGGACGCTCTGGTGAAGCGCGGTGAGTATCTGGCACGCGCGGGTGACTGCGTAGCCTGCCATAGCACCGAGGGCGGCAAGCCGTTTGCCGGTGGATTGCCGATGGCGACACCAATTGGCACCATTTACTCCACTAACATCACCCCGGATAAAACCACCGGTATTGGTGACTACAGCTACGACGATTTCCAGAAAGCGGTGCGTCATGGCGTGGCGAAAAATGGCGAGACGCTCTATCCGGCGATGCCATATCCGTCCTACGCGGTAGTCAGCGATGAAGACATGCAGGCGCTGTATGCCTACTTTATGCATGGCGTACAGCCGGTGGCGCAGGCTAACAAAGACAGCGACATTCCCTGGCCGTTGTCGATGCGCTGGCCGCTCTCCATCTGGCGTGGCATCTTCGCGCCAGACGTGAAAGCGTTCCAGCCCGCCGCGCAGGAAGATCCGGCGCTGGCGCGCGGTCGCTATCTGGTGGAAGGTCTGGGTCACTGCGGTGCCTGCCATACACCGCGTAGCATCACCATGCAGGAAAAAGCGCTGACCAACGGCGAAGGCAATGATTACCTGTCAGGCAGTAGCGCACCGATTGATGGCTGGACCGCCAGCAATCTGCGCGGTGACAACCGTGATGGTTTAGGCCGCTGGAGCGAAGACGATCTGAAGCAGTTCCTGCGCTTTGGCCGCAACGATCACACCGCCGTATTTGGTGGCATGACCGATGTGGTGCAGCACAGCCTGCAGTATCTCAACGATGAAGATATCAGCGCGATTGCTAAATATCTGAAGTCGCTGGGTGCGAAGGATGCCAGCCAGACGGTGTTCACGCAGGATGATGCGGTCGCCAAAGCGTTGTGGAAGGGCGATGACAGCCAGCCAGGTGCTTCGGTGTATGTCGATAGCTGTGCGGCCTGTCATAAGACCGACGGCAGCGGTTATCAACGTTTCTACCCGGCACTGCGCGGCAATCCGGTCGTCATGGCGGAGGACCCGACCTCGCTGATCCACATCGTATTGGTGGGCGGCACCTTGCCTGGCGTGCAGGGCGCTCCGTCAGCCATCACCATGCCGGCATTCGGTTGGCGTCTGAACGACAACCAGGTGGCAGATGTGGTGAACTTTATCCGTGGCAGCTGGGGTAATGGCGTGAAGTCGACGGTGACGGCGAAGGATGTGGCGAAGCTACGCAAGGATGAGGCGGTCGAGTCGAAGCAGGGCAGCGCGGACATTAAGGTGCTGGAAGGGCAGTAAAGTGACATAAAGCGGGGCGCAAATTTGCGTACCGCTTTAACCAGATAGGGCCGCCATTTTCATCATTGGCGGCCTTTTTACAAAACGCCAGACCCTAAGCGGCTCCAGACTGCGTTATCACCCGTTACTTACCGCTGGATATCAAGACTCCTTACGTCTTGTTAAATATTCTCCAAATCCAGCCCGCGTGTTTTCGGACCGTAAATCCCCACTGACAGCATCACCATCAGCATGCTCAGCACGATAAAGACGATCACGCCCTGGCTGCCGGCGTACTGCAAAATAATGCCGATCAAAATGCTGCTGAACACCGTGGACAGGCGGCTAAAGGAGTAGCAGAAGCCGACCGCACGCGCGCGAATATGCGTCGGGAAAATCTCGGTCTGATAGGCGTGGTAGCTAAAGGTCAGCCACGCGTTGCTGTAGGTGATCAGGAAGCCACAGATGATCATCAGCACCGGATTGGTTGCCAGCGCGAACAGCGTGCCGAATACCACGGTCATCAGGGAGGAGAAAACGATCTGCCATTTGTTCTCGAGCTTATCGGCGTAGCGACTGCAAATCAGTGAGCCGAGCGGATAAGCCAGGGTGATAAAGAACGCATACAGCAGGCTGTGGGTCACCGTTGCGCCTTTGCCGGACAGCAGTGCAGGCAGCCAGTTACCGAAGCCGAAGAAGCCAATTGCCTGGAAGAAGTTCATCACTACCAGCATCAGTGTACGCTTGCGGTAAGCGGGGGACCAAATCTCGCTGAAGCGACCTTTTTTTGGCAACGCTGCTGCGGCATCGCTGTCAGAGAAATCTTCGCCCGGCGCAATCCCGCAGCGTTTTTCCATCTCACTCAGCACCTTATGCGCTTCCTGATGACGGCCCTGCTGCGCCAGCCAGCGCGCCGATTCCGGCAGGTTTTTACGAATCAGCCAGATCACCAGCGAGCAAACCGCACCGGCGATCACCACCCAGCGCCAGCCTTCAAGGTTGAGAATAGTTTGCGGTACCAGCCACCATGACATCAGCGCCACGGCAGGCACCGACAGGAACTGGATAAAGAAAGAGTAGGCAAAGGCGCGGCTGCGCAGATGAGCAGGCACCCATTCGGACAGATAGGTATCAATGGTCACCAGCTCAACACCGAGGCCGATACCGACCAGGAAGCGGAACAGGATGATCATTTCAGCGCTCTGTTGGAAGGCCATCAACAGCGAGAACACGCCGTACCATGCCAGTGCGCACATAAAGGTCAGACGACGACCAAAGCGGTCGGCATAGGGAGCCAGCAGGCTGGCACCGACAAACAGGCCGAGGAAAGTCGCCGAGGCGAAGGCGGCCTGGTCGGCAATGCCGAAGACCCCTTCCGAGCCGGTATGAAACACGCCAGCTGCCAGCAGACCAGAACTGATATAGCCGGTTTCAAACAGATCGTAGAGCTCAAAAAAACCGCCCAGCGCCAGCAGCGTAATAAAACGCCATAAGCCTGCGGATGAGGGCAGTGCATCGATGCGCCCGGCTAAGGTGCGGCGATCCGCTGCGATGTGATCGTTCGCCATCCCTGTCGAAGTGATTGTTGTCATTATTGGATAAACCTCGGTGTTTGCAGAACTCGCACGGTTTTATGGGTTTTAAAAATAATTAACCGTTAGCAAGCGAAGGAATAGCAGGATAATCAATTCATCGCGGGTTGCCGAGAGGGGCAACGGTGACATTTTCGCAATCTACGTTGCAGTTCACAGAAGTGTGGTCGCCGTCCATGGCGATGCGATTAATGCAGGCTGGGGTAAACGCCCGGTCCAATCGGTAAACCCAGTGCGTACCATGCCAGCAGCAGGATGATCCAGCTGATAAAGAACACCACCGGATACGGGAAGATCAGCACATAATAGGTGCCAAGTTGCGCATCTTTTTGGTATCGCTGCAGGAATCCGAGGAACAGCGGCAGGAACGGTGACATCGGCGCGAGGGGCAATACGGCAGAATCCGCGATACGGAAAATCATCTGCGCGAAGGCCGGATGGAATCCGAGCAGCATAAACATCGGCACGAACACTGGCGCCAGAATCGACCAGATGGCTGAGCCGCTGGCAATAAACATGCACAAGAATGCCGACAGGAACATCAAACCGAGGAACGCGGGCGCGCCACTGATGCCGGCACTTTCCAGCATATCGGTCAGACCGATCGCCATGAATTTGCCCATGTTGCTCCAGTTAAAGAAGGCGACAAACTGCGACAGCGGGAACACCATCACAATAAAGCCCGCCATGCTCTTCATCGGATCCACCAGCAGCTGCGGGATGTCATCGGCCCGACGGATTTGCTTTGTCACGGCGCCGTAAGCAATCGCCACCACAAAGAAGAACAGGATGATGATCGGCACAATGCCCTGAATAAACGGCGAAGGAATGATGCCGCCGGTTTTCGGGTTACGCAGGGGGGCATGTTCTGGCACCACCAGCAGGGCCATCAGGGCGATAAACACCAGCGCGGCAATGCCCGCAGCCCGCAGGCCCCGGTTCTCCAGCGCGGTCAGCGGCGGCAGGCGATCGTTGTTGCCGCCGTTCCACGCAGGAAGACGCGGCTCGACAAACTTATCAGTAAGGATGGCACCGGCAATCGTCAGCACAATCACCGAGCTGGCCATAAAGAACCAGTTATCGATCACACTCACGTGCACGGTATCGCTCACCGCTTTCGCGGCTTCGGTACTGATGCCGGAGAGCAGCACATCGGTGGTGACGATCAGCAGGTTGGCGGTAAAGCCGGAAGCGACACCCGCGATAGCCGCCAGTAAACCCGCCACCGGATGACGACCCACGGCGAGGAAGATCAGCGCGCCCAGCGGTGGCATCACCACCAGTGCGGCATCCGATGAGATATGGCTGAAGAAGGCGATAAACAGCACCATATAGCTGGCGTAGCGGCGGCTGACGCGTGAGGCCATCTTCACCATCAGCGATTGCAGCAGGCCGACTTTCTCTGCTAAACCCGCACCAATCACCAGCGCCAGAATTGACCCCAGTGGCGTGAAGCCGCTGAAGTTTTTGATGATGTTAGGCAGAATCCATTGAATCCCGGCCACGCTCAGCAGGTTGTTGACCCGCACCAGTTCGCCATTGGTGGGATTTTTCACTGCCAGATCGAAGTAGCTGATAATCGCGGTGGCGACCATCAATACCACGATCAAATAGACAAACAGTAAGAACGGGTTGGGCACTTTGTTGCCGACCCGCTCAATCCAGCTAAACAGCTTCCCTGGGCTGCGGTTCTCCGTGGTCACTTCCATCGGTTATTCCTCGTCATGTCTGTTGTATTTGCGCCCGTCATACTTCAAGCCGCTGAGGCGACTCGAAGTATGACGGGCTTTAGTTTTTATTTTTTTGGTTACTGCATCCGGGTTTGCGCCGGATTGAATCTTTTATGCCGCTAAGGCTTTTATAATTTTGATGGCGTCACATCTGCCGGAATCGGGCAGCTGTAGGGCTGTTCGCGGCGCACGCGCTGGAACTCTTCGCGGCAGCGCGCCAGTGCTTCTTCATCCTGCAACAAGGTCAGCGCGGTGGCGGCCATCACTTTGGCGGCCAGACACATGCCTTTGTGGCCCAGCGAAGTGCGGCCCTGCGCCACCAGTTGCCAGGTGTGCAGCGGGGTACCAAAGGCGAAGCAAGGCGCAAAGCACTGCGCGGTTGGCGTCACCCAACTCACATCGCCGACATCGGTTGAGCCATACAGCAGCTCGCGCGTTATGGCATACGGTGCCACTTCATCCATCAAAATTTTGTCGCCCAGCGCCTCGGTCCATGCCACGCCTGCCTCGCCGCCGGTGCGCGCTGCGTTCAAACGCGCATTGCGCAGATCGTCCTTCGTTAGCGTGGCACGAATCTCGGCGGCGAACTGCTGCTCCTCCGCGCTGTACTCGGGCAAGCCAAACTGATGCAAGTTGCGCTCCATCACCGCTTCCAGCGCGCGATTCGGCACATAGTTGGAGCAGGCTTTATCGAAGCGCACCGTCATGGTGGTGTCGGTCATCAGGGCCGCGCCTTTGGCGATATTGATCACCCGCTGATAAATATCCTGTGCCTGATCGAGTTCTGGCGCGCGGATCAGATACAGCACTTCGGCATCGGCTTGCACCACATTGGGGGAAACACCGCCGGTGTTAGTCACGGCGTAGTGCACACGCGCTTCCTGCACGATGTGCTCGCGCAGGAAGTTGGCACCGGTGTTCATCAGCGTCACGGCATCCAGCGCACTGCGTCCCAGATGCGGCGAGTTAGCGGCGTGCGCGGCCACGCCTTTGAAGTGAAATGCGGCCTGGATATTGGCCAGCGTGCTGAGGTTGAACATGCCGCTGAAGCCTTCAGGATGCCAGGTGACCGCAGCATCCACATCATCAAACAGCCCTTCGCGCACCATAAAGGTTTTGCCAGAACCGCCTTCCTCGCCTGGGCAACCGTAAAAGCGTAGCGTGCCGCGCTGGCCGTTTTCTGCCCACCATGCCTTGATGGCAAAGGCCGCGGCCAGTCCGGCGGTGCCCAGCAGATTATGGCCGCAGCCGTGCCCGTTGCCGTTTTCCACCAGTGGTTGTGGTGTGGCGCAGCCTGATTGCTGGCTCAAACCGGCCAGCGCATCAAACTCACCGAGGATAGCAATCACCGGTTTTCCACTGCCGATGCTGGCGATAAAGGCGGTGTTGATATTGCCGACGCCACGCTCGACGGCAAAGCCTTCCTGCTCCAGCGCATCGGCCAGAAGGGCGGCGGATTGCGTCTCTTCAAAGCGGGTTTCCGGTACATCCCAGATGGCATCGCTAAGGGCGGTGAAGCGCGGCTGGTTTTCGTTGATGTAACGATCGATAAAATCGTGATGGCTCATCGCTGACCTCCAAACTGTGCCTGGTTCAGCGCCAGCGTCGCAAGGGTTTGCACCGCTGTGGCCATAATCGCTTCGTCAAAATCGAACTTCGCGTTGTGGTGGCCTGCCGCCAGATCGCAACCAAAGATCACATAGGATGACTGACCGCCACGCTGCTGCACGCGCTCCAGCATGTATGTGGCATCTTCCGAACCCGCCGCCTGCTTTTTGGTATCCACTACCGAGGTGAAAATCCCCATGGCATCGGCCTGCTGGTGGATAAAATCGACCCACGGCTGGCTTGGGGTACAGCTGCGTGCGCCACCCATTAGTTTGATGTCGTACTCAACGCCATACATCGCCGCCGCGCCGGAAATCACGCGCAGGGCTTGCTGATAGATGTCATCGTTAACCTGATTGCTGACGCCACGGGTTTCCACTTTCATCAGGGCATAATCGGGTACCACGTTGCGTCCGGATCCCGCCTGCAACACACCTACGTTGACGCGTGCGACACCGCCGCTGTGTTGTGGCAGGTTGTGCAGCGCCAGTGTGGCTTGCGCGGCGGCCAGCAAGGCGTTACGACCCTCTTCTGGTTTACCGCCCGCATGCGCGCCGACGCCAGTGAAATTGACGTCCAGTTTGGTGGTGGCCAGGAAGCTATCGCTGCCGCAAACGATTTCGCCAGCAGGCACGCCTGTGCCGAGATGGATAGCGGTAAACAGATCCACATCATCCACCACGCCTGCGGCCACCATCGCTTTAGCGCCACGCACGCCCTCTTCGGCAGGCTGGAAGATGATCTTAATGGTGCCGCTGAGCTGATCTTTCATCTCCATCAACACGCCCGCCAGCGCCAGGCCGATAGTAGTATGGCCGTCGTGGCCGCAGGCGTGCATCATGCCGGAGTTGCAGGAGGCAAATCCTTCACGGGTAGGGATGTGGTCGGCATCACGGCTTTCGTTCTGGTCCAGCGCATCCATATCGACACGGAAGCCCATCACCGGGCCGGGACGACCGGTCTCCAGCGTGGCGACTACGCCGCAGAAGCCGCCTGAGAAACGCGAGATCCACTGTGGCAGTGCGCCTTGCTCCAGTGCACGGGCTTCCTGTTGTGCCAGTACCTCGTCAGAAGGTAAGCCCATGCGCGCATCGGCATCGATCACGTCGCGGCCGAGCTTGAGCTGATAACCAAGACGATGCAGCTCTTCGGCCACTATCGTTGCAGTACGGAACTCCAGCCAGCCCGATTCGGCAAAATGGTGCAGATCGCGACGCCAGCTTTGCATCTGTGGAATCCGCGCGTTGACGAGGTCGGAGAGGGTTTTCATCGGCATATCCTTTGTGTTGGTTTTTTATGCATTATCCCGAATCTACACAATGGTATTGGTGCGCATAAGATGCGAATATCTTGTCACTGATAAACAACGGTTATCACAAAAATCATGCCTGCCAACCTCAAACTTCATCAACTGCGCGCCTTTGTCGATGTGGCCCGCCAGGGCAGTATTCGCGCTGCCAGCCGCTTATCGGGACTTTCACAGCCTGCGCTGACCAAAGCGATTCAGGAACTGGAGCTGGCGCTTGGCGCACGTTTGTTCGAACGTCGTCAGCAGGGCGTCACGCTAACGGATATCGGTGATAACTTTTTTCGTCATGCCAGTCTGGTGCTGGAAGAATTGCGCGTGGCGCAGGAGGATATTCAGCAGCGATTGGGATTGGCGGGCGGAAGAGTGAACATCGGCGTGGGCGGCAGTATTGCGCGCACTATCATGCCGCAGGTGATCACCCAGTTTCATCGTGAATACCCGCTGGTGAAGGTGCGTATCGTTGAGGGGCAGCTGGTGTCGATGGTGCATGAACTGCGTCAGGGCGCCCTGGATTTCACCGTTAATACCTACGATCAACATCATCTGGATCAGGAGCTGATTTTTGAGCGGCTAATGGAGCGTGACTATCAGGTGGTGATGCGAAAAGGCCATCCGATGGCGCATGCCCGCTCACTGAATGAGTTGCAGCACTGTGACTGGACGATGCCGACGCCGCAGGGTAGTTACTATCGGTTGCTGCACGATCTGTTTGGTGAACGCGGTATGGCACCGAAGATCGTGGTGACCTGCGAAACCTTTATGGCCTGCACCAGCCTGGTGGCAAAGAGTGATTTTGTCAGCATCATCTCGCGCGATGTCATTGAGGATCCGACGCACGGTGGGCAACTTATTGCCCTCGATCTTGACGATCCGTTACCAAAAGCCACCTTCTATTTGATCCAGCGGAAAGACACCGCGCTGACCCCAATGAGCGCTTATATGGCCCAGCTGTTCCGCCGCTATTGTCAACAAAAGTAAGATTGTGTCCTGGATTGTCAGCAAAGTTAAGAGTGCGGTTTGGCTCGCAGCTTTTTAAAAATTGCGCATTACACTCGCTCCGTACGTTTACGTTAAGGATAACCGACCATGCAAATTACACCTTATTTGTTTTACAACGGCCGCTGTGAAGAGGCGATCGCCTTTTATCTTGCGGCCACTGACGGCGAACTACTGTTTAAAATGACCTTTGGTGACATGCCGGATGAAACCCCTGTTGAGGATGAGGGCTGCCCCTCTGGCGTGACCTTCTCGCCAGAACAAATCATGCATGCCCAGCTGCGCATCGGTCAGGGTGAATTGATGATGAGCGATGGCGCACAGCAGGCAAACTAGGCCGGCTTTTCCGTATGTTTATCGACACTCGATGAAGCGCAAGGAAAACGTTGGTTTGATGCTTTATCCGCAGGCGGAGAGGTGACGAAAGCGTGGGAGCCGACATTCTGGGCGCACGGTTTCGGCATGTTAACCGATAAGTTTGGCGTGCCCTGGATGGTGAGTGCGGACATGCCGCAGAGTTAAACCGGAACAGTTTGTGACCAGGTACGCATAAATGCGTACCTTACAAGGGGCGCCAGTGATGGCGACCCTTGTATTCATACGAATTAGAAGTTGTAACCCACGACCAGATAGTAACCCCAGCCCGTCGATTTCACTTCAAACGGACCGTTGCCGAAGTTCAGCTCCTGCCCATCCGCCCACTGACCGCCATTGTGGAAATAACGTGCCACGGTAGAAACGTGCCAGTGATCGTAGTTCAGCGACAGAATGTGGCTGGACGCGATCGAATTGCTGGTACGTGATGGACCGGTCTCATCGCGCAGGTCTGAACCCCAGTCGAAGTTGGTGAAGCCGATGTAGCTCAGCTTGCCGCCCCACAGATCGGTAATCGGCACAAAGTATTTCACTTTGAAGCGATAACCATCCCAGCTGTTTTCGTTCGCTGCACCGTAGTTCTGCCACTGGTATTTGGCATACACGTTCAATGACAGACCGATATCGCTGTGGGTATCGATGTCGGTACCCAGACCCATGTACCAGGTGTTCTGACGCTGTGAAGCGTTACGACCCATGTCATAGATGTAGTTGTTGGCGAAGTACCACTCTTTAAACGGACCAAATGCCAGGCTGGTGCCGGTCAGTTTATCGATAGAGAAACGCGGTTCAATTTCCATGAACAGCGGCGAACCGTGGTCGAAAATGCCGTTCGCGTTGCTGTTACCCACGCCGAAGAAGTTGGTTAAATCCGCATAGCCGTAAAAATCGAACCAGTCTTTTTTAGCAAAGGCTTCGTATTCGAGATACACGTCATTGTTGAACTGTGGTCCGAAGCGGGTGTGATAGCTGCCCACCACGTTAACGCTCTGGTGCCACCAGTCTGAAAGATACTGCGGATCGCTGTCTGCCGCTTGTGCCGCGCCGGTCCAGCTGCTGGCCAGTAAGGCCCCTGCTATCAATGCTTTAAATTTCATTATTTTATTAACCACATGCTAGTGATTGCTGCGGTTGCGCCGCAATCGAGTGAAATCAATCCCAGGGGATGGGCCGTGAGTTGTTTTTATCCGGTCTGAATCGCCGAATTTTCAAATGTGCGTAATGTGCCTGTAACAGAGCGATAGGAAATAGATTTTGATCACGTTTGTCAAAATGTGTTGCATTTTGATTCACTGTAAATGTGATTGTGATCACATAAATGCTGTGTGGCGAACGGAACCCCGCAACCGTTTACGTTGTCGCGTACAACCGTAAAAATGTCAGATGCAGAAAAAGAACGTAGCGGCACGATTCATCGTGTGCCTTTGGAATTTGGCGGCGGAAAATACGTGGTTCATCGTGTAGGGCGATTTAGATGAGGAAAAGACTCAATACGTTGTGCCGCTACCGCGCTGGATATTCAAGGCGGTAGCGACACGTCGATTATGGCAAGGTCACACGCACCTGCAGGCCGGAGATTTGTCCCTGGGCGTTATGGCAGTTCGACAGCGCGACCTGCATCTGATGCTTCTGCGCTACGCTGCGCACAATCGACAGACCCAAACCGCTGCCTTGCGCCTGTACATCTGGCGACCGGGTGAAGCGATCAAAGGCGCGTTCGATAAAGGACTCCGGCATACCCGGCCCGTTATCGACGATATCCACCACGGTGTGATTGCCCACGCGATGCAGCAGCACATCCACCAGGCTGCCTTCCGGCGTGTGCAGCATCGCGTTGCCGATGAGGTTATCAAACAGGCTACGCAAATCGGAACGGCTGGCGTGCAGGCGATAGTGCGTGGTGCCATTAAAACCGATATCAATGCCGCGTTTATCGGCGACCACCATCAACTGCTCGATGCTCTCTTTCAGCAAATCATCGAGCTGGATGGTTTCCACCGTGGCCACCACTGACTGATCTTCCTGGCGCGAGATATTCAGCAACTGCGTCACCAGATGGCGCGTCCGCGTGACGCCGGCTTCCAGCTGATCAAACTGGCGACTGGCTTCACCAGGCTGAATATGCTGGCGCAGATTTTCCAGCTGCAAGGTGACGGCGGTAACCGGCGTGCGCAGTTCATGTGCCGCATCTTCAAGGAACTGTCGCTGCGATGACCAGGCTGCCCGTAGCTTATCGAGCAGAGAGTTATAAGCAGCCACCAGCGGTAGCACTTCATCTGGTAAGCCATCCGGCGATACCGAGTGCGGATGCAATGTTTCTTGTGCGGCAATCTGTCGCGAAGCAACGCGCAAATCTCGCGTGATGGCACGTACTACCAGCCAGATCACCAGCAGTGACAGCGGCATCATCAGCATTAAAGGAATGATGGCGGACAGCACCCGCTTCACCATCAAACTTTTCATGTAGCCGATGTTGTGTAAAACCTGAATATTACCGATTTCACTGCCCAGTTCGCCGGGGCGGGTATACACGCGCCAGTCACAGTCATCGCCACAGTCGCCAACTTTTAAATCGGACCAGCCTTTTTTTGCCTGCAGCGGCGCCTGTAAAGCAGGCCATGAGCTGGCGCGCAGATGATTGTTGGTGTCCCACAGCTGAACGATGTAGGTGCTCTTCAGCTTCTCTTGCTGCATCACCATAGGCATCAGCGCGGGCATGCGCTGGCTGGAGGACCAGGCATCAGCGATCTTGGCGAGCTGATCGTCCTTCATGGTGCCCATCATGTCGCCGTAGCAGTGGTAGAAATACCAGGTGACGCCGCCGATCATCGCCAGGTGCAGCAGCACCAGCGTGGCGAGCAGTTTGTTACGCAGGGAGCGCATAAAAGTGAAAGGTTTCATATTGCCGGTACTCGCCAGCCCAAACCGCGCACGTTGCGAATCACTTCGTTATCGAGCTTGCGGCGCATGCCGTGGATCAGCACATCAACGGCGTTGCTGGTGACTTCTTCACCCCAGCCGTAAATGCGGTTCTCTAATTGTTCGCGTGACAGGATGGCACCTGGTCGCTCCAGCAGAGCGTAGAGCAGGGCATATTCGCGTGCAGTCAGCTGTTCGCGTTGGCCTTTGTACAGCACTTCGCGCGTCATCATATCCAGCTGCACATCGCCACTGCCTAACAGGGAATCCGCCGCTCCGTGACGACGTCGGGTGATTGCACGCATGCGCGCCAGTACCTCTTGCAGATCAAAGGGTTTAAGCAAATAGTCATCGGCGCCGCTGTCGAGTCCCTGAATGCGTTGTTGCACTGTGTCACGCGCAGTCAGCACCAGCACGGGCGTCATATCGCCACGCGTACGCGCACGCTTCAACACATGGATACCGTCTTCCCGCGGTAAACCGAGATCGAGCAGCACGCAGGTATAACCGCCTTCGGCCCAGGCGTTGGTGGCAAATACGCCATCGCGCACCCAGTCCACCGACCAGCCCGCCGCTTCCAGCGCCTGCTGCAAGTTGGCGCCAATCATTTCATCATCTTCTACCAGCAGCACACGCATAGAGTTCTCCCAAACTGATGGACGCAGTGTAGCGCCAGATAATTAGGCCAGAATTACCCTCCGTCATACTTCCCGCTGCAGAGGCGTGAGCTGCGAGCGTTCACCCCCTCACTGACTTATGCAAGCCTCTGAGGATTCACGCTCTTGCTGCCTTTCTGCCGCTGGACTTATTCAGGCGGAGCACCCACTTTCCCCCTTGCTAATTCTGCGCTAATTTTCTGCTAATTAAGGGATAAATTTAGCGCGCTACAGTGACTGCACTGGACATATTGTCGAAGCAGGAGGTTCCCATGAATCAGCGCGAATTTATCCGTAGTTTGCTGGACTGGATTGAAGACAACTTAGGGCACGATTTGCATCTGGATGAAGTAGCACGCCGCTCGGGATACTCCCGCTGGCATCTGCAACGTCTGTTCCGTCAGCACACCGGTTTTTCTCTGGCAGAGTACATCCGTCAGCGCCGGTTGACTGAGTCCGCGCTCACGCTGATCAACAGCGATGAAGCGATTCTGCAGGTGGCGATGAGCTACGGGTTTGATACGCAGCAGGCGTATACCCGCACCTTTAAGAACTACTTCAGCGTCACGCCGGGTCAATTGCGTCGTCAGCGCCGCGTTGAACAGGAACGTTTGTTGTTCCCGCTGGCGGTGGCCAGTTGATTGATGACGCTGATAGTGATCTGCAAAGTAGACGTAGCGGCGCAATTTATTGCGCAGTAAATCGCGAAGGCGTTACACGATAAATTACGCCGCTCCGCAATGTGCGCTGATTAAATTCGGTGCTTATTGCTGCTTTTACTTTTAAGCTGCTGTTCTCCGTTTGTTACCCACCAGAGAACATGGACAACAGCGACAATCTCACCGCCATGATGCTGTTTGCGCGCGTCGTTGAGCGGCAAAGTTTCAGTGAAGCCGCGCGAACCTTAGGCGTCTCTAAATCCCATGTCAGTCGCGAAATCGCGCGGCTGGAAGTGCGACTCGGCATCAAACTGCTGCAGCGCACCACGCGGAAAGTGGCGTTGACCGAGCTGGGTCAGGCTTACTATCCGTTTTGTACCCGCATGCTGGAAGAGATGCACCGCGCCGATGCGTTTGTGCAGCAGGTTCATCAACTGCCCGCGGGTAATGTGCGCTTACAGGCGCCAATCACCTATGGCTGCCAGTGCGTCGTCCCCACTCTGAATGACTTTATCCGCCATCATATTCATATCAATGTCGATCTCGACCTCACCACTAGCGACGATCCGCAGCCCAGCGCGGATGTGGCGATAGTGATTCGTGCGCGCGCGCCGGAAGTCGCTAATTATCGCGAACTGAGCACCATCGAGTGGGGACTCTATGCCACGCCGGATTATCTGGCAGCGCATCCCGCTATCGACCATCCAGAGCGCCTGACGCGTCACGATTTATTGCTGTTCCACGGTCCCGCGCATACGGCCGCACTGCCGTTTCGTCGCGATAAACAGCGGCTGGCGCTGGATGTGCATAGCCGTTTCCGCGCCAATAACAGCATGGCGCTGCTGAATGCGGCGCTGGCCGGCACCGGCATCGCTTATTTACCAGCGTATATGACGCAAGAGGCGCTGGGGCGCGGCGAGATCCAACAGGTGTTGCCCGAGTGGCAAATGGACCGTTTACACAGTTATCTGCTGCTCAAAGAGCTGCCGCAACCCTCATCCCCCGTGACGTTGCTGTGTGATGCGTTAATCAATGCCTTGAGCGGCAGTTAATTGTTGTTGCCTGACAACAATATTACGCTGGTTGGCAAATATCTCTCTCTCCCTGTTTTATGTCGTGCTCCGCTGTTAGCCTGCTAAAAAAGCAAAAACAGGGAATGACTATGTCGCAATCATCAACAGTGTTAGCGCCTGAGCAGCAACACTGGAAACGTAATTTGTTTGTCTGCGTGCTGGGTTCGTTCAGCACCATTGTGGCGATGACGTTGCTGCTGCCCTTTCTGCCGCTGTATGTGCAGCAGCTTGGCGTGCAGGAACCTGCCGCGATTGCACGCTGGTCGGGGGCTGCGTATGGTGCCACTTTCCTCAGCGCCGCGTTAACCGCGCCGTTGTGGGGAAAACTGGCGGATCGCTATGGCCGCAAACTGATGTTGATTCGTGCCAGCCTCGGAATGGCGATTGCCATGTCGCTGATTGGCATGGCGACGGCGCCGTGGCAACTGGTTGCCTTGCGTTTGCTGGCGGGATTATTGGGGGGCTACGCATCGGGTTCAACCATCATGGTCGCGGCGCAAACGCCAAAAGAGCAGACGGGTTGGGCGCTGGGTGTGTTGTCTTCCGGCATTATGGCGGGTAACGTGGTGGGGCCACTGCTGGGCGGGGTGTTGCCACCGCTGATTGGTATTCGCCATACCTTCTGGCTGACCGGCGCCGTGATTTTCCTCGCCTTCCTTGCCACCACCTTTTTATTAAAAGAAGCACCGCGTCAGCCGGGTAAAAAAACGGTGCAAACTCACGATGAGAGTGAGAAGCCGGTCAATCTGCCACTGGTGCGACTGATGTGGCTGTCCGGCATGCTGCTGATTTTTGCCAATATGTCGATTGAACCGATTATCACGCTGTATATCGGTCAGTTCGTGCAGGGCGATCATGCGATTACGGTGACGGCGGGCGTGGTGATGGCGGCGGCTGCACTGGGCAGTATTCTCTCTGCGCCGCGTTTGGGGCGCCTGGCGGATAGAATAGGGCATGGCCGCGTGCTGGTGTATGGCCTGGTGGCCTGTGCTGTGCTGCTAATACCTCAAGCATTTATCACCGAAGCCTGGCAGTTAGTGGTGCTGCGTTTCCTGATGGGCATGGCGCTGGGCGGTTTGATGCCGTGTGTAACGGCGCTGATTCGCCACAATGTGCCGCAAGGGCAGGTGGGGAAAATGTTGGGGTATTCGACCTCGGCCCAGTATGTCGGTCAGGTCTCAGGTCCGTTATTTGGCGGATTTGTTGGCGGTGCTTTCGGCATGCGGCCAGTGTTTCTGGCGACTTGTGTGATCATGGCGCTGTGCGCGCTGTTAAATGCGCGGGTGTTAAAGAAGCCGTAACGGCGACAGGTATGGCGCTTCGAACAACCTTTAGCTTCTTCATAATGACGCGATACGCCAGAGCGCAGGCAGTGAGACAATAAAAAAGGCGGGCTTCGCAGCCCGCCTTTGTCACATCAAACCAGAAACTTATTTAGCATCTGGCAGTGCGTAGGCAATGACGTAATCGCCCAGCTTAGTACCAAACGAACCGTGACCACCCGCAGCAATGACAACGTACTGCTTGCCATCCACTTCGTAGGTCATCGGTGTTGCCTGGCCACCGGCTGGCAGACGTGCCTGCCACAGCATTTCCCCGGTGTTGGTGTCGAACGCGCGCAGATAGTTATCAGCAGTCGCACCAATGAAGAACACGTTACCGGCCGTGGTAATTGGGCCGCCCAGCATTGGCATACCCATTTTGAACGGAACCGGAACCGGCGCGCTGTCGCGAACGGTACCGATACGTTTTTTCCACACGGTTTCGTTGGTTTTCAGGTCAACCGCTGAGACATAGCCCCAGGCCGGTTGTTTACATGGCAGACCCAACGGAGACAGGAACGGATTCAGCTCGACGCCGTACGGTACACCGTACTGTGGCTGAATACCGGTTTCAGTACCTGAACCGCCTTTGTCATCGGCTGGTGGCTCGATCGGGTTGCCCGGACCGCGTGGCACCAGTTTAGAGACAAACGGCAGCGCCATTGGGTTAGCAATCGCGATCTGGCGATGTGGATCTACCGCGATACCGCCCCACTCGAACATACCGAGGTTACCTGGGAACACCAGCGTACCTTGCTCAGACGGCGGCGTGAACGGACCTTCGTAGCGCAGACGCTTGAAGATCACGCGGCACACCAGTTGGTCGAACATGGTCGCGCCCCACATGTCCTTGTCCGTCAGATTGTTCTTCGGACGGAAGGTCAGTTCGGAGTACGGCTGAGTAGGAGAAACGTGGTCACCTTTCGCGGCGCCCTGTGGCACTGGAGTTTCCGGTGCGGGGACAACTGGCTTACCGGTACGACGATCCAGGACAAAGATGTTACCGGTTTTGGCCGGGGCATAAATCACCGGAACGGTGTTGCCATCTTTGTCAGTGATATCGGCCAGCGTCGGTTGTGACGGCAGGTCCATATCCCACAAATCGTGATGCACGGTCTGATACGACCACACCAGCTTGCCGGTGGTGGCATTCAGTGCCAGTACGCTGCTCGCGAAACGTTCCTGGTCAGGCGTACGGTTACCACCCCAGATGTCTGGTGTCGTCACGCCCATTGGCAGGAATACGGTATCCAGTTTTGGATCGTATACTGCCGGTGCCCAGGAGTTCGGCGAGTTCATGGTGAAGGTATGTTCATCATCTGGAATCGCGTTGGGATCTTTCGCGCCCGGATCAAACACCCACAGCAGTTTACCGGTGTTCACATCAAAGCCACGAATAGCGCCTGACGGTTCACGGGTAGAGTAGTTATCAGTGACCGCACCGGCAATCACGATAGTGGTATCCGTGATGATCGGTGGTGAAGTCGGCTCATACTGGCCTGGGGTCAGTACCGGCTGTTTGTGCTGCAGATCCAGCTCACCGTTGTTACCAAACGCGGCACAACGTTCACCGGTTTCGGCATCCAGCGCGAACAGACGACCGTCGTTCACTGGCAGATAAATGCGACGTGAACACAGCGCAGGCTGGGTGTTAGACGCATCCGCTGCTGCTGGCATTTCATGGTAAGAGACACCACGACAGGTCACATGCTGGAAGGTTGGATTCGGTTTTAAGCCCGGATCAAATTTCCACTTCTGCTTACCGGTTTTTGCATCCAGCGCAAACAGAATCTGGTGCGGTGAGCAGAGATACAAGGTGTCGCGGATTTTAATCGGCGTCACTTCGTCGGTGATTTCACCTGGGTCGTTCGGGGTTTTCAGATCGCCCGTCTGGAACTGCCAGGCTACCTGCAACTCTTTCACATTACCGGTGTTGATTTGCTTCAGTGGAGAGAAGCGCGTGCCTTGCTGGTCACGCGCGTACGCAGGCCAGTCAGCATCCTTGATGTTGCTCAGCGGCTGCGCTTGCGGGGCATTATCTGCCGCCGCTGGGATTTCACCGTTCAGCTCCTGCGGATCGTGGAACACTGCCCACGCCAGCACCAGCACGCTGGCAATCAGCGCAACGGCCATCAGACCCAGCGCGCCTTTACCTGCATGATTCAGACCGCGATACACAAACGGCAGAATCAGCCAGATGCCGAAGATCACCAGCACATCGGTACGTGGTGCCAGCGCCCAGAAGTCGAAACCAACTTCCCAAACGCCCCACACCAGCGTTGCCAACAGCAACAGTGCATACAGCATGATCGCTGCACCGCTACGGCGCCACAGCAGGATAGCGGTGATCAACATAATCACACCGCCAATAACGTAGTACCAGGAACCACCAATTGCGGCTAGCCATACACCGCCTACCAGCATAAATGCGCCTGTGAGCAGTGCGAACAGCACCGTCAAAAAGCGAATCACGCCAAAAGATGAGGAAGCTTTCCCCATAATATTAACCTCTTTCTTTGCCATAAACTTAAAAGGAAACAACGCATTAGGTTGTTTCCCGACATAGAGTACGAAGTGACTTAAAATGTTCGATCGCAGCGCTTCCGTTACGCCAGATGATCCCTTTGCGTTAAATTTTATCTTAAAAACGTTAACGGGTTTGATTTTTTTAGTGCTTTGCGCTTGTGGAATGGTAGTAGTGCGACATTTTATGAGGATATTCTAACGTTATGCCCGAAGAGATCGGGACATAACGGCAAGAGGCGGCATTTCGTGTAAGCGTTTACACTTCAAACAGGGTGTTGCTGGTGCGTTGTTCCTGACAGCCAGAAAGTTGCAGGTCTTCATAGACAGACAACGGCAGAGTTAATTGCGGAGTGCGTAATATCACCTCTGCTTCTCTTTCCCGGCAGGATCCGAGCAAAAAGGGAAAGCTGAACTTGAGATAATTATCATTGAAGAAATCATCGTTCAGGACAATTCCACTGAAGGGAAAAGAGGCAATATTCTTCCAGCACGTTCCTGGCGGAGCCAAATCATAAAGCCAGAATGCGTGATGCTGTACGGCTTCTCGCAATGCCGCTTCATGCTTAACTAAACTGGCATAATTGATAGCAAGGGAGACATTTTCCATTTGCAGGCTGGGATAATTTTCTGGCGCCTTTAAAAAGCACGCAAGACTATTTCCCACTAAAGGGATAATTATTCGTTCGGGCGCATCGGGCAACTGATTGTGCAGTGAAATTATGTTGCTTCCGTTAAGTAATACTGTGCTTTCCTGTTCACAATGCATAAAGGGTGCTGAATAACACACGCCCATCAGTGCCCCGTCGAGGCGACGGATACGCTCAGTAACATAAGGATTGTATGAACTGTTTTCCATTTATCTCTATGAATAAATTAATTAACTGGAACGTCTTAATTATTATAAGGACGGCAAGGTTGCTGTGATCTTTACGCTTCCAATATAGATCGAAATGTTTGTTAAGGTCACCTTTTTTAGCTGTCTCTGATAGAGAGATATGGCGGCTAAAAGATGTATTTAATATTGAGTTATTGGAATTTCTGGAATGATTCAGATATTTTCAGGTGAAAACAATCAGCCTGCTAATATTCAGAACTCTATGCTTAGTTAAATTTTAGATAAGCAACTGTTTTTAAAGCGCACGGCTAGCCATTGCTTGCCAGCGTCAGATGTCGCACTCTGTGGCCGCAAAATGATAATGAGAGTCGGTAAACGGCTTTTCACCAGGCTGGTGCAATGATGCTGGCCGGAAGATGATTTAGGATGGGATAAAATATGGCTTCACCGTTATCCGCAGCAGAAGACTCTCTGTTGCGGCACAGGTCGTTTGTCGCCTTCTGGCTGGCGCGCACCTGTTCATCGTTTGGTTTCCAGATGTTCTCCGTGGCGGTTAGCTGGCAAATCTACGCCCTTACGCACAGCGCGATGGCGTTGGGGATGATTGGCCTGATGCAGTTCCTGCCTTCGGTATTACTGGCTCTGCCGGCCGGCCATCTTGCCGACCAGTTTGATCGCCGCCGCATTGTGCTGGTCGGGCAATTGATTGAATGGCTAGCTCTGCTTGGCCTGGTGGCACTGACGCTGATGCACTGGGCGGATAAAATTGAAATTTGGGGACTGGTGTTTCTGATCTCCGTGGCCAAAGCGCTGGAGTGGCCGTCGATCACGTCGATGCTCCCTGCGCTGGTGCCTCCACCGATTCTCGCGCGTGCCATGGCGGCGAGTTCAGTGGGCGGCCAGGCTGCAGTGATCGTCGGCCCAACCTTAGGTGGCCTGCTGTATGTGGCCGGTCCCGAGGTGGTTTACGGCGTCTCCGCCCTGTTTTATCTCTTCTCTCTGGTGTTGGTCAGCCGCCTTCGTTATGAACGTCCACCCCAAACGCGGATGCCGATGAATCTCACCACCATGTTTGCGGGCGTGCGTTTTATTCGTGAGCGCAAAGATGTGTTGGGTGTGATCTCTCTCGATCTGTTCGCCGTGTTACTGGGAGGTGCCACCGCGCTGTTGCCGATCTTCGCGCAGGATATTCTGCATACCGGCCCCTGGGGATTGGGCATGCTGCGCGGTGCACCTTCTGTAGGGGCGCTCATTGTTGGCGTGTGGCTCAGCCGTCACAAGCTGGAAAAACACGTCGGCATGATTATGTTTGGTTCGGTGGCGGGCTTTGGGGTCGCCACGCTGGTGTTCGCGCTCTCCACGCAATTATGGCTCTCTCTGCTGGCGCTGGCCGCGCTGGGTGGGTTCGACATGGTGAGCATGGTGATTCGCGGCGCGCTGGTGCAACTGGATACGCCGGATGACATGCGCGGTCGCGTGAATGCGGTCAACGCCATCTTTATTAACACCTCAAATCAGCTGGGCGAGTTTGAGTCAGGCTTGCTGGCGGCGTGGATGGGGGCGGTGCCTGCCGCAGCACTTGGCGGGATCGGCACGCTGGTGGTGGTAGCGGTCTGGATGACTATTTTCCCGCATCTGCGCAAACGGCAGAAGCTGGAGAATGAAAACGCAGGTTAAGTGCCAACAAAAACCGGCTCGCGGGCCGGTTAATGATGTCACCACTCTGCACTGCCATGAAAAGCCCCGCGCAAAGGGGGATCTGCGCGGGGAGGTTGACCTTATACGGTCGCGGTTTTCCCCAGGCTGGCGTCAAATTGTTTCCAGCTGTCTGTCATATCCACCACGGTTTTCGATTTTCGTGCTTCATCGATTTTGATCGCGGTCAGACCCGCTTCCAGTGCATCCACCACGGATACTTTCAGTGGCGTTCCCTGTTTAATGTGTTTGACGATCTCTTCAGCCATCAACGCATCGGCACCATAGTGACCGTCATAAGCATTGCCGCTGTAGGTGGTATCGACTTCACGCTCGCCGGTACGGGCGTTGTGTACGCGGAAGTAGTTACGCACAAAGTCGCCCTCGGCCATGCCGTCGGTGCCCATCACGCAGAAACGACGAAATTCATCCGGCACGTTGAGGTTGGCGTGGAAGGCGAGGGTTGCGCCATTGGCGTATTCGATCAGCGCCGTCTGGTAATCGACGATATCGGCGTCGCCGTCAAACACCGCATCCGTGCTCGACCAGCCGCTGGGCTTCACGTGATACACCTCAGATTGCGGTGTGACAGCGCCGGTGGGTGCATGCTGCGGGGTGAAGTTCTTACGTCCACCAAAACTGGCTACGCGTACCGGGCGCTCACCGACCAATCCCTGATAGAGGTCGATGTCGTGGCAGCATTTTTCCAGAATATAAGGACCGGCGTATTTTTCCAGACGTCGCCAGTCGCGCTGGAAGAAGGCGCCGTGATAAGGCTTGATGTGTTCAGTGGCTTCGATTGAGGTGATTTCACCGAGACGATTTTCATCGCGTGCGTTCAATAGATCGTGATACAGCGGTGAGTAACGCAGCACCAGGCCGACCAGAATGCGCTCATGGCCATATTGTTGTACCAGTTGCGCCATCGCCATCGTCTGCTCTTCATTGATCACCACCGGTTTCTCGGTAAACACGGTGTAACCGGCGGCCAGCCCCTGACGGATATGCTCGAGGTGCATAAAGTTGGGTGACCCCACCAGCAACAGATCGAAACCACCGTGCTGGAGCAGCGCATCCACGCTGTCGAACGCCTTCCCGGCATCAATACCGAAGGTGTGAAGATTTGGCAAGCCAGCGGGAGCCGGATCGACGTAACCCACCACGGAGAACTCTGCGTCAGCTTTGTTGAACTCTTTCACCACATGGGAAAGACGAAAGCCCAGACCAATAATGCCCACTTTCATGTTGTACCCCTGAAGCCCGTTGCTTGTTAGCTGCCCGACCCATCAGGCTGCTGATAATCTGACCATTAACTTATTACGGCAGAAAAACTAATGTCAATCCGTAACGCCGATCTCAAATTGGTACTTTTTGTTATCTTTATGTTTTATATGAATATTAATTAACTATACGGAATGCGTATTTATTTGTGATTGCGATTTAAGTTTTTTTCCCCTATCTTTCGCACATCTATAAGCATCATGCCGTTCGTGGCAGGCAGGAGGAAGCGCGTGCAATCACTTTTGCTGGGTATTGATGGCGGTGGTACACACTGTCGCGGGCGCCTGACGGACCACGCTGGCCACGTGCTGGCGGAAGCAACGGGCGGGCCCGCCAATGTCTGGTCGCAGTATGATGCCGCCATCAACGCCATTGAATCGGTCATCGACACGCTCTTTCAACAAGCGGGGCTGGCTGCTGATGCGCGTGACCGCACCCTGCTGGTGGCGGGTTTGGCGGGGGCCAATGTGGCATCGGTGCATTCACGGCTGCAAAGCTGGCAGCCTCGTTGTCAGGCGCGTTATCTGTTTACCGATGTCGAGATCGCCTGCGCGGGTGCGCACGATGGTGCACCAGGCGCGGTGCTGATTGTCGGGACGGGCAGCCAGGGCGCAGCCTGGGACGGCGCGCAGTTTACCCTGCTGGGTGGCTGGGGTTTTGCCCTGTCGGATGCCGGTTCAGGCGCCATCCTTGGACGCCGTGCACGGCGCTTAGCGTTGCTGGCGCACGAAGCTATCGTGCCTGCTTCAGCGCTGACTGAACGTATTATGGCGTTGCATCAACACAGCCCGGAACAGATGTTACTCTGGTCACAGCAGGCAACACCCGCCGAGTGGGGCAGCGTGGTACCTGAAGTCTTTGCCGCTGCACAGCAGGGCGATCCCCATGGCATTGCGCTGGTGCAGCAGGCCGCTGCCGATATCGTGCAGATGGTGCAACCCTTGCTGGCACGCAGTCACGGCAAACTGGCCCTGATGGGGGGGCTTGCGGTGCCGATTCAGCCCTGGTTACCGGCCGAGATTGCTGCACAGCTTGTGCCGCCGCAGGGAGATGCCTTAAGCGGCGCACTGCGCCTTGCCAGCCAGTTCAGCCAGCAACCGGCTTAGCCTCTTCTAACTTAAAAAAGAGATCCATGAGCGCTCCCAACGTAACTGCACGCATTTTGCGGCTGATTGTCGAAAATGCGCCAATCAGCCAGTCTGACCTCAAAGTCCGTAGCGGCCTGAGTATGTCCACGGTTTCGCAGGCCACCAACCGCTTGCTCTCCGGCGGTATTGTGCAGGAGCTGGGGTTGCGTCGTGTATCAATGGGACGACCGAAAACCCTGCTCGGCCTCAACCCGGATCACGCCAGTGTGGTGGGCATTCAGCTTAACGCCGAACGTAATTTGATCGTCTTAACCGATCTCAGCGGCAACATTATTGGCGAACAGCAGATCCCTTCAGGCGCGATGACCCCCAAGCAACTGGGTGATGCGCTGGCGAAGTTTTTGCGTGGTGTGGAAGGAAAGAAAGTCGGTGCCATTGGGCTTGCACTCTCGGGGCTGGTGGATGCCAGCAACGGCGTTTGCGTCTTGTCACGCGCGCTGGGCTGGAACAACGTGCCGATTGCACGCCTGCTGGAAGAACGTTTTTCACTGCCGGTCTTTATCGAAAATGATGCCAATGCCTTAGCCATGGCCGCGCTGGTATTTGGTCAATTGGGCCATGCGCAGTCAGCAGTGATCGCCACCTTTGGCAAAGGGATTGGGGCCGGAATCTTGCTGGATCGCCAGCTCTATCGCGGCCGCCATGGCAAAGCCGGTGAGATTGGTGTGTCATTGCTCGGTGATGGCTCCGAACGTTTGCTGGAAGATGTCGCCTCGTCACAGGCGATTTTGCAGCGTGTGGCAGTTTCACTGAAAGAGGCGCTGCCGCAGACGTTACGCGATCTGGATAGCCAGCCCACACCTGAAGTGCTTAGCGCGCTGGCGGAGGCCGGGCAGCATCTGGGCATGTCGCTGGCGAATCTGTCGGTGGCTTACGATCCTGACGTGGTGTATCTGGCGATGGAGCCGCAGATGGCCTCGCGCATCCTGCTCGACCACATTACGCAGAGCTTCCAGACCTATCGCCTGAAGATCACGCCGCAGATGACGCCGCTGCAGTTCCTCACTGAGTCGAATCGGATGTGGGCACAGGGTGCGGCAGGTTTTGCGGTGAATAAGCTGTTGGATTTACTGGCGGCGCAGGCTGATGAAGAGACGGTGTCTTAAAGCAGCAATAGCTGTAGTGGCGCGATCTGCATCGACGTTGTTCACTCGTTATAAGGAGAGCGCCGTAGCATAACTACGGCGCTTGCTTCGTTCAGGCGCTTAACGCAGGCGCAATCCCTGCTCATCAAACAACATTCCGCGCTCAGCATTGATCTGATAGCTGACGCGGTCGCCAATCTCATGTTCTGCCGCGTTACGCTCCTCAATCACCAGTAACTTCTCCTCACCGATATCCAGGTAAAGATAGTTGGTATGCCCCAGCATCTCGCTGAATGACAAATCAGCGCTAAAGCTCAGCGTATCGGTTTCCTGCTGCGCCGGTGAGAAATGTTCGGGGCGAATCCCCAGCGTGACTTTTTGTCCTTCATGGCAGGCTGCGTCGATCTTCATGGTCAGCGTTTGAATGCCCAATGCGGGCACGCGCAACTGCACGGCACCTGGCGCGATCGTAGCGATTTCCGCCTGCAGGAAGTTCATCTTCGGTGAACCGATAAACCCGGCGACAAACAGATTGTCGGGATCGTGATACAGCGCCATCGGTGCACCTACCTGCTCAATTTTGCCCTGACGAAGTACCACGATGCGATCGGCCAGCGTCATCGCTTCCAGCTGGTCGTGCGTGACATAAATCATGGTGTTGCCCAGTGAGGCGTGCAGGCGAGCGATCTCAATGCGCATCTGTAGCCGCAGCTCAGCATCCAGATTGGAGAGAGGTTCATCAAACAGGAAAATACGTGGATGGCGGATGATGGCGCGACCAATGGCCACACGCTGACGCTGGCCGCCGGAGAGCGCACGTGGCAGGCGATCCAGCAGTTCCGTCAGATGCAGACGCGCCGCCGTCTGGTTAATCGCTTTCTCAATTTCCGCTTTGGATTTCTTCATCACTTCCAGCGGGTAAGCCAGATTGCCGCGCACCGTCATATTCGGATAGAGCGCATAGGACTGAAACACCATGGCAATGCCACGCTCGGTGGCGGGCTGGTGCGTCATGTCTGCGCCTTCAATCAACAGCTTGCCGTCGCTGATCTCCTCCAGCCCGGCAATCATGCGCAGCAAGGTCGATTTACCGCAGCCGGAAGGGCCGACAAACACCACGAACTCGCCGCTGTTAATGGTGAGATCGATACCGTGAATCACATTCACATGGTCGTAGGACTTTTTAACGCTTTGCAGATGCAGGCTGGTCATGGTGATGCCTCAATCAGAGTAGTTGGCCCATGTAGATGGCGTTGCTGCGCATAATGGGCGTGAAACCGAGACGTTGATAAAAGCCGCACACCTTCTCGTTTTGCAGGCTTACGCCCAGATAAACACCCGGTACGCCAGCGGCACGCAGATCCTGCAGCAACTGCTCAATCAGTTTTCGTCCCCAGCCGCCCTGTTGCGCTGGCGGCAGCAGATTGATGTGCAGATGTGCAGGCCATTGCGCTACCAGTTGTTCCGCAGCGGTATCCGGCTGGAGGATGGCGTCCAGCACTTTGCTGTCGAGGGGGGCTCGCGGCGTGTAGTCGCGATATTGTTGTTGCAGTGGCGGCCACCACTGCGCATCCAGTTCTGCTTCGAAGGCGCGTGTATCCGGTGCTGCCACCGCATAACCCATCACTTCGCTTTCTATTTCAAGGGCATAAGCGAAGTCAGGCGCAAAGCGCGCGTAGGGAATGACAAAGCGCAGGCCGGGCAGTGCCGGGTCGGAATAGAGCGCGGTGGCGTCAGTGCCCGCATTGGCCGTTTCTAAGCAGATGCGCGACAGGGCCGGAAAATCGCTCTCGCTGGCGCGGCGAATAACACCTTTAGCCGTCATGGTGATGCCTCTGTGGTCATGAGATGAACAGATTTTACGGTAAATAAAGCTGACTTAGTTTTCAAGGTGTAATAATTGCGCTACCGCACAACATCGAGGTAAATCCTGAGGGGGGACGGTGGCCTGAACGGCCACGTGAAGCGGCGCAGAGCCTGTGGTGCCTGTGTTCTGGGATGATTTTGCCGCAGAGGCCTCTCACCTCTCTCAATAAGTATAGAATTTTCATATGGTCTGTCAGTGGGTTAATGCGGCGGAATGGCGTGAGTGATTTGTGCTGTCGGCAGAGGCATGTCTTCTTATGGTGTGCGCTTCAGCGGCTGTCATGCAGAATTCTCTACTGCATAGCCCGCTTTTCTTCTCACAGTTTGCACTGTATCACAGAGCAAAAATTCCGCAGTGAGGGTGTTTGACTTTCTTTTGTTCATAAAGTAAGTATGAATTAACGTCGTTATTATTGCTGCTGAATCAACCTGCCAGGACATGCAGGTGTCGCGATGAAGGGATGCCAGTCATCTGTTGGAGAAACCGAGCATGATGTGTGATTCAACCAAACGTCCGTCCCGTATGAAAAGCTCACTGCGCAGTGTGTCGCGTCTGGTTTCAGCCGGGATTTTGCTCGGTGCGACCCTGGCGACGGCACAAGCGGTCACGCTGAACGAATGGGATATTTATAACTATCCGCAGCAAACCGAAGCCGTGGATGAAGCGGTTAAAGCGTTCCAGCAGAAGAATCCGGGCATTACCATCCAGCGCTCGGTGCACTCTTTTGAAGACACACGCATTCCACTGAAGCTGGCGCTGACTGCCGGTGATGGCCCGCAAATCGCGCAGGTCAATCAGGGCGGTGGCGATATGGGTTCGCTGGTGAAAGACAAACTGCTGTGGCCGCTGGACGATTATGCCAAAACTTACGGCTGGACCACGCGCTTCCCGGATTCGATCCTCAAGCGTAACCGCTGGTCTGATAAGCAAGACTTTGGTAGCGGCAAACTGTATGGCGTGGCGAGTCTCGGTGAAATGGTGGGTCTGTATTACAACAAGGCGCTGCTGGACAAAGCGGGTGTTGCGATACCGAAAACCCTGCCTGAACTGGAAGCGGCAATGGAGAAACTGAAAGCCGCGGGTACGCCGCCGATGATGCTCGGCCTGCTGGATGGCAATATGGGCCAGCAGTTGCTGAGTACGGTATGGGAAGCACAGATTGAGAGTAAAGATCGCAAAGCCCTCGACGATCTGATTTACGACGTCGGCGGCACCTTCAAAGACGACAAGCTGGTGAAAGCGGCGAGCATGATGAAAAGCTGGAAAGACAAAGGCTACTTCTTCCCTGGCTTCGAAGGCATTGGCCATGATGATGCGGCCACGCTGTTCCAGAATGGTCAGGCCGCGTTCCTGGTGAGCGGCACCTGGTATCTCGGTCAGTTCAAAGACAATAAAGATGTGCACTTCGCGGCGATGCCGATGGGTGAGGGGGTACAGCATGCGCTAATGGTGGGCGGTACCGATCTGGCGTTCTCGATCACCAACACCGCGAAAACCAAAGAGCAGCAGGATGCGGCGGCCAAATTTATCGACTACATCGTTTCCGATGAGATGGCTAACCGCTGGTTGAAAGTGGGCTTCCTGCCGGCGGGTACCAGCAAGAATGCACAAATCCCTGCGGATAACCCGTTGCTGGCGGAGACGTATCAGGTATGGGTGACCCTCAACGAGCATGATGGCCTCGGCCATTATCTGGACTGGGCCACGCCGACCATGAATGCTGAGCTGAATCAGAACGTGCAGCTGTTACTGGCCGGAAGACAGACGCCGGAGCAGATGGTCACCAATTTCGACAACAACTATCAACGTTACCTGAAAACCCTGAAGCACTGATGACGTCCGGCCCGACAGCAATGCCGGGCCGTGAATTAGCCTGCAAGCGAGTAAGGTTATGCTGAACAAATCTGCCTGGCGCAATGCGCTCTATCTTCTGCCTGCCGTACTGGTCTATGCGGTGTTTTTACTCCTGCCGCTGCTGGCCTCGCTCGGCATCAGTTTCACCGAGTGGGATGGCACCTCCTTGCCGATTTTCACCGGTATCAGCAACTACGTGCGCATGTTCCAGGATCCGGTTTTCTGGGTGGCGCTCGGTAACAACGCGCTGCTGATGTTGTTTTACACCTTACTGCCGATTGGCGTCGGTCTGCTGTTGTGCAGCTTCCTGTATGAAACGCGCAACGGCAAAGAGCGCAGCGTATTGCGTATTCTGTTTTTCCTGCCTTACATCATGCCGATGGCGGTATTGGGCGTGGTGTGGCGCTGGCTGTATAACCCCGCGTTTGGTCCTATCGATCAGTTCCTGCGCGCGATTGGCTTGCCGCAGTTGGCTCTGTCGTGGCTGGGGGATTTCACCTGGGCGTTACCGGCCGTAGGTTTTGTCGCCACCTGGTATTTCTTTGGATTCTGTCTGGTGCTGTTTATGGCTGGATTACAGCGCATGGATCCCTCGCTATTAGAAGCCGCCGATTTGGATGGTTCTTCACGGCGTCAGAAGTTTATGCGTATCACGCTGCCCTCACTGCGCCCGGAACTGCGCATTGCGCTGCTGCTGACGGTGATTGCCAGCCTGAAGGCCTTCGATCTGGTGTATGTGATGACGCAAGGCGGGCCGGGTACGTCGACTATGGTGACCAACATCTTTATGTATAAGCAGGGCTTTGATCTGCACTACTTTGGCTACGCGTCTGCGGTTGCCGTGTTCAGTATGTTGATTGTGCTGATGATCAACGCCTGTATTCATTTTGCTATTCGGGAGCGTCACTGATGCGCGGTACGCCTGTTGTCTCACGCGCACTGATTTGGATTGTCGCGCTGATGACCATCCTGCCGTTTTTAATGGCGCTGATGACTTCGTTCAAAACGCAGATGGAGCTGTTTCAGGGCGTGTTCACGCTGCCTTCATCGCTGAACTTTAAAAATTACGTGACGGCCTGGCAGCAGGGGCACTTCAACGTCTACTTTATGAACTCGGTGCTGGTAGTGATTCCGGTGGTGATCAGCAGCATTTTGCTAGGGATTCTGGCGGGATTTGGTTTTGCCTGGCTGAAAATCCCCGGTAAGAAAGTAATAGCGGCGATGCTGGGCCTGGGTATGGTGCTGCCGAGTGAGGCTTTCATTATCCCGCTTTATCACGAACTGCGCTGGATGGGGCTGACGAACACGTATCTGGCGCTGATCCTGCCACAAATTGCCTTATCACTGCCGTTTACCACGTTGATGATTGCCACTGCACTGCAACAGGTGCCACGTGAACTGGTTGAAGCGTCAGTGATGGATGGTGCATCCCGGCGCAAAATCCTGTGGGGCATTCTGGTGCCCGCCATCTGGCCCACGCTCTCAACGCTGGCGCTGCTGCTGTTTATCTGGACGTGGAATGAGTTCCTGATTCCGCTGATTTTGGTCAACAAGGATGAACTGCGCACTTTGCCAATCGGCATGATGTTTTTCCAGAACAAAAACACCATTGATATTCCAGTGCTAATGGCGGGCGCGATGATTGTGATCATGCCGCTGGTGGCGGTGTTTCTGGTGTTCCAGCGCAAGTTTATCAGCGGAGTGACGGAAGGGGCGGTGAAGTAGGGGTGCGCCAGAGCACGACTCTGTGAGCACCTGCAACTGCGAACATTACAGGCCGTGGCCATTGGGGCGCCCGAGTTGATAGCGGGCGCATCCGTTAAGCCTATTTACAGCGCTGCTGCGATCGCCGCACCCAACTCTTCCGTTGAGGCGCTGCCGCCGAGGTCGCGCGTCAGGTTAGAACCGGCGGCCAGGGTGCGCTCAATGGCATCCAGCACGGCGGCACCCGCTTCGGCGTAACCGAGGTGCTCCAGCATCATCGCACCACACCAGATCTGTCCAATCGGGTTTGCCACGCCTTTGCCCGCGATATCCGGCGCTGAGCCATGCACCGGCTCAAACAGGCTCGGGAATTTCCCTTCCGGGTTGATGTTCGCGGAGGGCGCAATACCGATGGTGCCGGTACAGGCCGGGCCGAGATCCGACAGAATGTCGCCAAACAGGTTGCTGGCCACCACCACATCAAACCAGTCCGGATGCAGCACGAAGTTCGCGGTCAGAATATCGATATGATACTTATCGACTTTCACTTCCGGATAGCTCTGTGCCATGGCTTCAACGCGGCTGTCCCAATACGGCATGGTGATAGCAATGCCATTGGATTTGGTGGCAGAGGTCAGGTGCTTTTTCGGACGCTTCTGCGCTAACTCGTAGGCAAACTTCAGGATGCGATCGACGCCGACGCGCGTCATCACAGTTTCCTGAATCACCACTTCGCGGTCGGTGCCAGGGAACATGGTGCCGCCGACGGACGAGTACTCGCCCTCGGTATTTTCACGCACCACGTAGAAATCGATATCGCCGGGCTGACGATTGGCCAGCGGCGCTTTGACGCCCGGCATCAGGCGAACCGGACGCAGGTTGACGTATTGATCAAATTCGCGGCGGAACTGCAGCAGCGATCCCCACAGCGACACGTGATCCGGTACCACATCCGGCCAGCCCACCGCGCCAAAATAGATGGCATCAAACTGGCTGAGGGTGGCGAACCAGTCATCCGGCAACATCTTGCCGTGCTCTTGCCAGTATTCAGCGCTGGCGAAGTCAAACCATTGCCACTCCAGAGAAATATCGAATTTCTTTGCCGCTGCATCCATTACACGGATGCCTTCTGGCATCACTTCTTTGCCAATGCCATCGCCAGGGATGACGGCGATTTTGTAGGTTTTGCCGCTCATAGGGTTCTCACAGGTTGCTGTTGATGTTCTGAACGCAGTATAACCATGCATCACCGGGAAATAATTAGCCTGAGCGGCAAGCCAATGTTGAATAAAAGTAGAGAATCGCGCACTTCGACTGATGATCTGGCCTTCTTTGTGCGCGTCGCCGCGCTGGAGAGTTTAACCGCTGCGGCGCGTGAGCTGGGGTTGTCGCTGCCCGCCGTCAGCAAACGTCTCAGCCACCTTGAACAGCGTCTGGGGGTGCAACTGCTTAAACGCACCACGCGGCGGCTGGAGCTCACCGCTGAAGGAAAACGCTATCTGGAAGGGGCTCGCCCTTTGCTCGATCAACTGGCGGAGCTGGAGGAGTCGGTCAGCAGCCAGGCGGCGGTGCTGCGTGGCAGCCTGAACATCAACGCCTCGTTTGGATTTGGACGCCGCCATGTTGCCCCTTGCGTGTCGCGCTTTGCGGCGCTGCATCCTGAAGTCTCGTTATCACTACAGCTCAGCAGCCAGCCACTGAATTTCATCGATTCACACATCGACATTGATATCCGCATAGGCGAACCGCCCGATGCGCGACTCATCGCGCGCAAGTTACGCACCAATCCACGCGTGCTATGCTGCGCCCCGATTTATGCGCAACGTCACGGCCTGCCTGACAGTATTGTGGCGCTGGCGCAGCACAACTGTATTTTGCTACGCCAGTACGAAAGCGATTTCGCATTGTGGCGATTGAGTGATGGCCAGCAGCAGGTGACGCAAAAAGTGCAGGGCAGCCTGATCACCAACGATGGTGAAGTGGCGATGCAGTTAGCGATGGATGGGCACGGCATTTTGTTGCGATCCTGGTGGGATGCCCAGCACATGATTGAGCGTGGCGATCTGCTGCATATACTGCCAGCGTGGAGCAGCGTGGACGGGGATATTTTTGCGGTGTGGCGGCCGCAGCGTCAGTTACCTGCCCGCATTAGCGCCTTTGTGGATTTTTTGCAGTCCGCCTTGTAACTATTAAGTTATTTTTGATTATTTATAATCATAATTGACTGTTTGTGAGCATGATCAAACAAATCATTGGCTGATTAGCCTATAAATTGCCCTGCTTATGCGTGAATTCATTCTGTTTTGAGTGAAATGAATCAATAAGCATAAACAGGGTTGCCGTTGTGCACAGACACTAAAATAACAAAACAGGCAACCTCATTAACGGCAAGCGTGAAGCCCAGCGCAGGCCACGACCCTACGTTATCAATGAGGCTAAAATGAAACAGTTTTCTGCAGAAGGGATGATGATTATTGTCGGGATCGTCATCGCGTATATTCTGTTTACCACCTGGCTGACCTGGCGCCTGCGCAGTAAAAACAGCGGCGACTTTATGGCGGGATCCAACGTGATGCCGGCTTTTGTTGTGGGTGTGATGTTAATGTCTGAGTACATTGGCGCAAAATCGACCATTGGTACCGCCCAGGCGGCGTTTGAAGGTGGGTTTGCCGCATCCTGGTCGGTGATTGGTGCCGCGATTGGCTTCCCGCTGTTTGGATTCCTGCTGGTTAAGCGTATTTATAACACCGGAAAAATCACCATTTCGGGTGCGATTGCTGAACGTTACGGCAACTCAACCAAGAACATCATTTCCCTCATCATGATCTATGCGCTGCTGCTGGTGAACGTGGGGAACTATGTGAGCGGCGCAGCGGCGATCTCTACCGTGTTGAACCTCGATCTCACCACGGCGGCCGTGATCACCGCAATCGTCAGTACCTTCTACTTTATGTTCGGTGGCATGAAGGGCATTGCCTGGGTCACGCTGCTGCACAGCGGACTGAAATATATCGGTATCCTGATCATTCTCGGCGTCGCACTGCATATGACCGGCGGCGTTAGCCCGATGATCAAAGAGATGCCGCATTTCTACTGGACGTGGGACGGTAATATCGGGGCCAGCACCATATTTGCCTGGATGATAGGCACCATCGGTTCGATTTTCTGCACCCAGTTTGTCATTCAGGCCATTGCTTCCACCAAAAGTGCCGCATCCGCTAAGCGTGCAACCTGGGTTGCCTTCTTCTTTTGTATGCCGATTGCGATTGCCATTGCGTTGATTGGCGTGGCGGCGAAGTACCTGCATCCGGATATCAAAAGCCTGTATGCACTGCCGGTGTTTCTGCAGGATATGAGCCCATGGCTGGCGGGGATTGTGACCACCTCGCTGGTGGCCTCCATCTTCGTCAGTGTCAGTACTGTGGCGCTGGCGATTGCCTCGCTGGTGGTTAAAGATTTCTATGTGCCGTATCGCAACCCGACGCCAGAACGTGAATTCCGCATGACGCGCTGGTTGTCGCTGCTGATTGGTTTCCTGCCGTTAATTCTGGTGCTGTTCGTACCCGAGGTGCTGAAGCTCTCCTTCTTCACCCGCGCGATTCGTCTGTCGATCTCGGTGGTGGCGATTATTGCCTTCTATCTGCCGTTCTATAAAAGTACCCGAGGGGCGAATGCCGGTCTGATTGGGGCTTGCGTGGTCACCACCGTCTGGTATCTGCTCGGCGATCCGTTCGGCATCAACAATATGTACGTGGCGTTGATTACGCCAGCAGTGATCATGGTGATTGATCGCCTGATCCCTTCGGCACAAACGTACGACAAAAAAGCACCAAAATCTTCAATGCAAAACAGTGGAGCCTGAAATGACCGATTCAACGATTACCGTCGAACGTAACGGTAACCTTCATCCGCACGCGCAGGATGCGCAGCAGCTCACGGCGATGCTGCCTTCGGTCTGTCCGCAGAATCATGCCGCTAATCTGCTGCCGCTGCCCAACGGTGATCTGCTGTGTGTCTGGTTTGGTGGTACGCAGGAAGGTATTGCCGATATCTCCGTGTGGTGCTCGCGCCTGGAACAAGGCGGCAGCCAGTGGAGTGAGGCGCAGAAACTTTCTGATGATTCGACGCGCTCTGAGCAGAACCCGGTGCTGTTCCTCGATCCTGACCAGGTATTGTGGCTGTTATGGACAGCGCAGAAGTCCGGTAATCAGGACACGGCGATTGTGCGCTATCGCCAGTCACGTGATTTTGGCCGCAGCTGGAGCGCCATCGACACGCTGCTCGATCAACCCGGCACCTTTATTCGCCAGCCGATTACGGTGTTACCGAATGGCAACTGGCTGTTGCCGGTGTTCTATTGCCGCACTCAGCCGGGCGTAAAATGGGTCGGTAATGATGACATTAGCGCGGTAAAAATCTCCAGCGATAAAGGCAAAAGCTGGCGCGATGTGGCGGTGCCGGATAGCCTCGGCTGCGTGCACATGAACATTACTTTATTGCAGGATGGCAGTTTACTGGCGCTGTATCGCAGTCGTTGGGCAGACTTTATCTACCAAAGTCGTTCTGTAGACGGTGGTGAAAGCTGGAGTGCGCCGGCGGCGACGGAACTGCCGAACAACAACTCCTCAATTCAGGTGACCACGCTGAACAACGGCCATCTGGCGCTGGTGTTCAACGCCATGAGTGCCAAAGATGCCAGCGAGCGTCGCTTGTCGCTGTATGACGAAATCGAAGATGAGGATGAGGATGACGATGTGGCGGTGGCCGCTGAACCGGTGGTGCATAGCGGACGTACCGCGTTCTGGGGCGCACCGCGTGCACCGATGACGCTGGCCATCTCCCCGGATGGCGGCCAAAGCTGGCCGTGGCAGCGTCATCTCGATGAAGGCGACGGCTACTGCATGACCAACAATTCGCAGCAGAAGCTCAACCGCGAGTTCTCCTATCCCAGCATCAAGCAAAGTGAGGACGGCGCACTGCATATCGCCTACACCTATTTCCGTCAGGCGATTAAGTACGTCCGCGTTAACGAAGCGTGGGTGAGGGGCGAAAAATGAGTCGACACGCGCTGGTCACGGGTGTCAGTTCAGGTATTGGCGCGGCGATTGCCGATCATCTGCTGGCGCAGGGCTGGCAGGTGACGGGGTTCAGTCGCACACTGGTCAAGAAAGATCATCCGGGCTTTACCTCGGTGAGCGTGGATCTGTTCGATGCCAGTTTGCTGAAGCAGGCGCTGGCCGCTTTGCCAAAGGTGGATGCGCTGGTGCATGCCGCAGGCATGATGGCGGCAGCGCCGCTCGGCGATCTCGATGAGGAGCAGAGCGCGCGCCTGTGGTATCTGCATGTGCAGGTGGCGCAGATCATGGCGAACGCGTTGCAGCCGCAGATGACGCAGGGCGATCGTATTTTGCTGATCGGCAGTCGCACCTCACGCGGCGCCGCTCATCGCAGCCAGTATGTCAGCACCAAAGCGGCAATGGTTGGGATGGCGCGCAGTTGGGCGGCTGAATTAGCGCCGCAGGGGATCACCGTGAATGTGATCGCGCCCGGTGCCACTGAAACGCCCATGTTGCTGCAACCTGGCCGTGCCAGTTCACCACCCAAGCTGCCGCCCATTGGGCGCTACATCAAGCCGGAGGAAGTGGCGGCGCTGGCGGGTTTTGTGCTGTCCCCCGCTGCTGATGCAATAACCGGGCAGGAATTGGTTATCTGCGGTGGAGCGTCGTTGTAGATAGCGATTCGTGTTGTTATCCGCAGCTGATGCAATCACCGGGCAAGAGTGAATGATTTACGGTAGAGCGTCATTGTAGATGGCGGTCAATATGCTCCCCCTCATCCGTCTTCCCTGAATCCCGTCCGGGGTTCAGGGAGTGTTGGGACGAGAGCGGGTGGGCTAAAGGAAGCACATGAACCCTTTTTAACCTATCTCCCTCGCAATGCCGTGACATCCACCTGCCAGACATTCAGTTTGTTATACAGCGCGGTACGTGAAATCCCCAGTTGCTGTGCTGACTGGCGCAGGTTGCCTTTCTGCTCACTCACCACCTGCAATACATGCTGACGCTCATTTTCCTGCAATGATGTTAAAACGCTGGATTGTGGCGGCGAGACGCGCTGCGTCATCTCTTCCGGCAAATCCGGCTTGCCAATCTCCAGCCCTTCACACAAATTCACCATGCGTTCGACCAGGTTCTCCAGTTCACGCACGTTGCCCGGCCAGTGCCACGTCTGCAAGCAGTGCATGGCTTCAGACGACACCTGCGGCGCGATACGTTTCAAGCGGGTACAGAGCGCCTGAATAAACGTATTCACCAGACCTGGAATATCTTCCTGACGTTCTCGCAACGGTGGAATGGCTAATGAAATCACGTTAAGACGGTAATACAGGTCGCGGCGAAAGGCGCCTTTTTCCACCGCATCCAGCAGATTACAGTGGGTGGCGGCAATGATGCGCACATTGACCTTAAGCGGATGCGCGGCGCCAATACGCACCACTTCACTCTCTTGTAATACGCGGAGCAGGCTGGTTTGCGCCTCCAGCGGCATTTCGCCAATTTCATCCAGAAACAGCGTGCCGCCATCCGCCAGCTCGAATTTTCCCGCGGAGCCGCCGCGCCGGGAACCGGTGAATGCGCCATCGACATAACCAAACAGTTCGCTCTGCACCAGGTCACGCGGCAGGGCGCCGCAGTTGAGGGCGATAAAGGGTTCCTGATGTCGTGGGCTGGCGTTATGGATCGCCTGCGCGAACAACTCCTTGCCGGTGCCGCTTTCACCGCTTAACAGCACGGTGCTATCTGTGCGGCTGCTGGCGCGTGCCTTCTGAATGGCTTGCTGCACGCGCGGAGCGTGGCCGCGGATCATCTCAAAGGTATAACTGGCGCTGACGCCCATTACCTGCCGCGTAATCGCCCGGATGCGCTGGTTCTCGCGCAGAGACAGCACACGTCCACCATCGGGTGCCGGCATCAATGAAATCAGACAGGAGAGGGGCTGCACGCCGTCCGGGATAAACTGCAACTCACGGTCATTACAGAATGGCATGGTCAGCAGCGATCCTCCCTGGGGTTGCAGTAACACATCAATCGGCCCGGCTTGAGGATCGAGACCACTAAAGATCTGCCGCGCATAGCGGTTTAACGTTTTGATCCGTCCGTGGCGATCGCAGACGATCACGCCCTCATTCAGGGTTTCCAGGATCGACTGTTGTTCTGCCAGCAAACTGCGCAACATTAATTGTTGTCCCACCGCTTCTGCAGCGGCCTGTACCGTGCCGAGCGTGTGGGCATTGAAATTATCCGGCGTGGCAGTGAGCGTGAGCACGCCGAGCAGTTGGCCGCTGGCATCTCGAATCGGCGCGGCTGCGCACTGGTAGTGGCGCTTACGCAGATCGATCTTCCAGTTTTCACCGCTTAACACATACACCAGCCGTTGCTCAATCAGGCAACGTGCCGTGCAGTTGGTGCCGAGCACCTCTTCGCTCAGGATGCTACCAATCGGCGTCAAATCAGCGCCGCAAAAATGCAGCGTGACACCTTGCGCGTCGGTGAGGTTGATATGGCCATCCGGGTTATAGGCCAGCAGGTTTTCCATTACGTTACGCGCCACCGCAATCAGCTCGGTATTGTGCGCCAGGATGGCCTTCAGCTCATCCGCAGGAGGCGAAGTGTAGATGAAGGTGTGTGGATCGATGGCGCGCTGCTGCGATCGCTGCCATGACTGCAAAATACTGCGCCGCATCCAGCCCGGTTGTTCCCCCCGGACAAAGCTGTGCCAGCCCTGCCAGAGCAAGGTATCCCATTCGCCCGCTTCAGCCCCTTCCGGCAGGCTGAAAATCGGGTCGCTTTCATCTTTAAACGGCAAACGTTCGCTGGCGCGCATCAGAGGCTCCTGGTCAATCTGGAATGTCCATTTTATTGACATGTGAAGTTGACATGTAAAGTTTATGACCAATTCAAAACGCAACGCTGTGTGGTTCCTCACATAAATTGCCCCTTTTTAGTTGGCATCTGGATTGCAATGAAATGCCTATCTCACCTGTCCCGAACGGACATATCCAAAACAGTAAGGAATGATTTATGACATTTCATCTTCAACCGGTACGTGTTGGTCTGATTGGCGCAGGGCGAATGGGCAGCTTCCACGCCGAGAATCTGGCATATCGCGTCCCCGGCGCCACGCTGGCAGCTGTCGCCGATCCGCAGCCCGGTGCAGTGGAAAAGCTCGCCAGCAAGCTGGGTGTCGCGAAAGCCTATAGCGATTTGCATGCGCTACTACTCGATCCTGAAATTGATGCGATTGCCATTGCGGCGCCCGCTCGCACCCATGCCGAGTGGGTGATTGCCGCTGCGAATGCCGGTAAGCAGGTATTTTGTGAGAAGCCAATGGCGGTCACGCTGGAGGAAGCTGACCGCGCGATTGCCGCCGCCAAAAGCGCAGGCGTAGTGTTGCAGGTGGGCTTTAATCGCCGTTTCGATACGGGTTTTGCGGCGGCGATTGCGGCAGTGAAGGCAGGCGAGAACGGTATTACGCAGTTGAGCCGTTCTGTAACGCGCGATCCGGCGCTGCACGATCCGTCGCGCATCCCGCAGTGGACCATTTATCTCGAAACGCTGATCCATGATTTCGACACCCTGCTGCATTTCAACCACGGGGCGAAGCCGGTGGAAGTGTATGCCATCGCCGATGCGCTGGTGCGGCCGGACTTCAAAGATAAAGGCTTACTGGATACTTCGGTGGTGACCATTCGCTTTGATAACGGAGCGATTGCCATCGCAGAGGCCAACTTCCAGGCAGTGTACGGCTACGACGTGCGCGGCGAAGTGTTTGGCAGTAAGGGGATGTTGCAGGCGGGCCATATCACCTCTTCTAACTGTGTGCGCTACAGCGCCAGCGGCATCAGCATGGAGACCTCGCGCATGGATTCGGATCTGCTGCGCGATGCCTATGTGGCGGAGATGATCGAATTTGCCCGCTGTATCCGCACCGGCGAAGACGCGCGCAATGCACTGGAGATTGCGCTGGCCTGTATTGAATCGGTCACCCACAACCTGCCTGTCAAAGTAGGAGCGCGCTAATGGCTGCTTATCAACTCTCGGTTTGTGCCGAAATGGTGTTCCTCGATCTGCCATTTGTTGAGCGTGTGAAACGCATTCACGCGCTGGGGTTTGGCGTTGAAATCTGGGGATGGGCCAATAAAGACATTGATGCGTTGGTGGCGACCGGTGCGCGATTCACCTCCATGACCGGCTACCTCACTGGCAATCTCACCGATGATGACGAGATCCAGCAGCTCTTGCAGAGTGCCGAAGCCTCGCTGGCGGTGGCTGAACGGCTTAACTGCCCTGGATTAAATTTGCACGGCACCGGGCTGGATGACAAAGGCTTGCCGGTCAAACCCGTGGAAGTGGTAACCGGTGCGATGTGGCTGAAAGCGGTCTATACCTTGCGCAAAGTGGCGCAACTGGGCGAACGCGCCGGGCGCGTGTTCACCCTGGAAAACCTCAACCTGCCGGTCGATCACCCCGGCACCCCGTTCGCGCTGGCCGCCGATACCCTGGCGCTGGTGGAAGCGGTCAACAGCCCGGCGCTAAAGATGAATCTCGACCTTTACCATGCGCAGATTGGCGAGGGCAATTTGATTGAGCTGATTCGCCGCAGCGGTTCCGCCATTGGTGAAGTTCAGGTGGCGGATGTACCGGGTCGCCAGCAGCCGGGCACCGGCGAGATCAACTATCGCGCCATCGCGCGTGCACTGCAGGAAGTGGGTTACAGCGGTACGGTGGCGATGGAGGGCTGGGCCAGCGGTGACAGCACCGCCGCGCTAGAGCAGTTCCGCGATCACTTCACGATTTAAGCGTTTTACCGCCGGGTATTTGCCTGTTGCCCGGCGTCATAACAATAAAACCTCAATCTACAGGAATCACCTCATGAACATCCGAAACATCGTGCTTTGTCTGTGCTCGCTGCTGCTGAGTTTGAGCGTCAGTGCGAAAACCTTCACCGTCGGCGTTGCGCTGGCCAACTTCGACCTTAACTTTGTCTCGATTCTGCGTACGCAGATGCAGGCAGAGCTAAAAGCCAATCAGCTCAACGGCCAGTTCGTGGATGCCAAAGGAGATGTGGCACTGCAAGTACAGCAGGTTGATGATTTTATTAACCAGGGCGTGGACGCCATCATCCTTAATCCCGTCGATACGCAGGGCGTGTTGCCGATGATCACCGCCGCGAAAAACGCCAATATCCCGCTGATTTTCGTCAATCGTAAGCCAGAAGTGAAACTGCCGGGCGACATGGCTTATGTGGGTTCTGACTCTGCATTGGGCGGGGAAATGCAGATGGAAGCGTTAGCGAAGAAGATGAATTACAAAGGTAATGTGGCGATTCTGATGGGCGCACTGTCCAATGAAGAGGCGCGCGAGCGCACCCGCGCTGTCGAAGCGGTGATCGCCAAATATAAAGACATGAAGGTGATTGAGAAGCAGACCGCCAAGTGGCAGCGCAATGAAGCCGTGGATGTGGTATCGAGTTGGTTGCTGAACCAGCGTCCGATCGATGCGATTGCCGCTAACAATGATGAAATGGCGATTGGTGCCATCATGGCGCTCAGTCAGGCGAAAAATGAAAAAATTCTGGTCGCGGGAATCGATGGCACGCCTGATGGACAGCAGTTTGTGAAGAACGGCAAGATGACACTGACCATTTTCCAGGACGCTAAAGGTCAGGCAACCGGTGCAGTACAGGTGACGAAGGCACTGCTGGATAAACAGAAAGTGCAGGAGTACAACTGGGTGCCGTATCAGACCATCACTCCGGAAAACTACGCGCAGTTTGCTGCAAAGTAAGTTGAGCGTCATGGCACAGGCGCACGACGTTGCGCCTGTGCTGCCCGGGAAATCATCGCATTCAAGTGAACCTGCTCACATCCTTCTCTTTCAATTATTCACGGTCCTAAACTTTCCCATTAACGCGCCGATAATTTCACCACTCAGTCTGAGCACTTTGCCCTGACGTTTGGGCATCTTAATCAACCTCTGGTGTGGAAAATTGCCATGATCGCAACGCCCTTGTCAGGCCCGGATGCCGCGCCGGTGGAGATGGTTTCGCTGCGACGTATTGCACAGCGCGCAGATAGCCTTGCGGTGATCCTCAACTGGGGATTGTGGCCGATTGCACTCGGCGTTGGGTGGATGAATGACAGTTTAACCGTAGCGCTGATTGCTGGCCTTGCGTTGGCACTGCTGTCGACCTTCTTTGGCACCGTCCTGCGCGGCACGCTGACTTCAAGGTTGGTGCTCTCAGCCCTGTTGATCGGCTGGGCAGGTTTACTGATTCAACTCGGCGGTGGTGAAACCGAATATCACTTCTCGGTATTTGTGTTGATGTCGGTGCTGCTGGCGTGGCGCGACATCCGTCCACTGATCATGGGCGCGGCGGCAGCGGCCACGCATCACATTCTGTTTAATTATCTGCAGGAAAACGATCTTTTCGGCGTGGTGGTGTTCCATCATCCGGGCTGGGACATGGTGGTGTTTCATGCCCTGTTTGTGGTGGCGCAGACCGCCATCTTGCTGGTGATTGCGCGTCAGATGGCCGCCGATGCACGTTCCGCGAGTGAAGTCGCGGAGCTAGCCTCACGGATCAATCAGCAGGCCGGGTATCTGACGCTGAATGCGGATAGCCAGCAGAGTGAAAGCCCGTTCGCCCGCACCTTCAGTACCACGTTGGGCACCATGCATGGCACGCTTCATCAGGTGAGTCTCGGCGTGAGCGCCTTGTTGACGGAGTCTGAAAGTATATTGCAACGCAACGCTGAACTGTCGACCCGCACCGATGAACAGGCGCAGGCACTGGAAGTCGCGGCCAGTGCGATGACGGAAATCAGCATTGCTGCCAGCTTAACGCGTGACAAAGCACAGAGTGCAAGCGAACTCGCGCGGGATGCACGTGCGGTGGCCACGCACGGAGAGGAAAATATACAGTCGGCGATGAGCTCAATGGCGAAAATCAGCCAAGAGTCACAGCGGGTGAAAGTGATTTTAGCATTGATCGACGGCATCGCTTTCCAGACCAATATTCTTTCTCTGAATGCTTCAGTAGAAGCGGCGCGCGCCGGCAGTCAGGGGCGTGGTTTTGCCGTGGTGGCAAGCGAAGTGCGCAATCTGGCGATGCGCAGCGAGAATGCTGCGCGCGAAATTCGCCAACTGATGGATGCCAGCAGCCTGAGCACCGAACATGGCACCGTGCAGATTGAACATGCTGCACAGACCATGCGTGATATTCACAGCAGCATCAGCGGATTGTCACAGCTGGTCACCGAGTTGTCTGAGATGAGTGAACAGCAGAATTTGAGCATCGAGCAGATTCAGCAGAGCATCAACAGCATCGATCACAGCGTGCATCACAACGTTCAGCACGTGGCGGAAACCTTGCAAGTGGCGCATCAGCAGCAACAGCAGGCGAATCGGTTGCAGCAGGCGATTGCGCTATTCAGACTGGATTGATCGGCGAGACGAGCAAATCTCGACCTCTCTGGCTGGCAGGGCGCACCGATTGAAGTGCGCCCCTGTTGGCAGATTAAGCCACACCCTTGACCAGTAACACGCGATAGTTCGCGCCTTTGACCCGATGGGCTTTCGCTTCCTGATACGCCGGGCTGTGGTACCAGGCTTTTGCTGCATCAATATCCGCAAATTCCAGCACCACTACGCCTTCCGCCTCACGGCCTTCCAGCACTTCAAGATCGCCATAAAATGCCAGCGGCGTGATCTGATGATCGCCGCGTGCCTCACCGGCTTTCTGCGCGTAGGTCGCCAGCTCATCTTTATCCAGCGTTTCGTCTTTAATCATCACCACATAAGCGGCCATTACTGCTCTCCTCGCGCCTGACGTTTGTCTTCGGTGTTGGTATCGAAATCAGAGGCATCGTGGCGTTCCAGCAGTTGATCCTGTGGTTCGGCACCAAATGCCTTATTCACTTTGCGACCCCGAATCACCGCTGGACGCTCAGCGATCTCTTTAGCCCAGCGCACCACGTTTTTGTACGACTGCACATCAAGGAACTCGCCGCCGCCATAGATGTTGTTCAGCACCAGGTTGCCGTACCACGGCCAGGTGGCGATATCGGCGATGGTGTATTCCTCACCGGCGAGGAAACGGTTATTGGCGAGCTGACGATCCAGCACATCCAGCTGACGCTTGGCTTCCAGCGTGAAGCGGTTGACGGCATACTCGATTTTTTCTGGTGCGTAGAAATAGAAGTGACCATAGCCGCCGCCAAGGTAAGGCGCAGAGCCCTGCAGCCAGAACAACCAGTTCAGGGTTTCGGTGCGGCCTGCAATATCCGCCGGGATGAAGTGACCAAATTTCTCGGCCAGATACAGCAGAATGTTGCCTGATTCGAACACGCGCAGCGGTGGCGTGACTGAGTGGTCACTCAGTGCCGGAATTTTGGAGTTCGGGTTCACGTCAACGAAACCGCTGGAGAACTGATCGCCATCACCGATGCGAATCAGCCAGGCATCGTATTCGGCTTCTTTTGCCCCGACGGCCAGCAACTCTTCCAGCAGGATGGTGACCTTCTGGCCGTTTGGCGTCCCCAGTGAATAGAGCTGCAGCGGATGTTTGCCCACCGGCAGGGTCTTCTCATGCGTCGGCCCGGCGAACGGACGGTTGGTTTTTGCGCCGTTACCTTTGGCTTCCGGGTCCCAGGTCCAGACTTTCGCGGGCTGATACTGATTTTCCGACATAATGATTTCGCCTTGTTGTGATTGCGTTTTTTGCTGCTACTGAGTGTAGCAGCGACAGATGAAGGCGATTTAACCGCGCTGGCGGTGAGATGCAAAGTGTGATTATGCGAAGTTCTCTTGCGTAAACAGCATAAAGTCGACTTTGCCGGACTGGTAGGTGTCAGGCTGTTCACCCTCTTCGAGATGTTTTAGCAATAAGGTCAGCGCCAGCTGAGCATGGCGCAGGGTGTTTTGATCGAGTGTTAGCGTCAGCACGCGCTTCTCAAAAAGCTGGCGCGTGGTGGCATAAAGTTCATGCGTCACGTACACCACTTTGCCGCCGAGTCGATGGCGCGCCAGCGCTTCGTGAATCTGCGTATTGCCGAGGCCGGTGTTGTAGAGTCCGACGATATTTTGCGATCCGGCCAGGGTTTTCTCCAGCAGGCGGCTAATGCGATCGCGTTCATCCTGCCCGGCCAAAACTTCCCGTAACCTGAGCTGCGGAAAACGCTCCGCCAGCACGGTTTGAAAACCTTCAATGCGCTGACGATGCGCCGAATAGTCGGCGCGACCACTCACCAGCACCACATCGCCCGGTGCTTTGATCATACTGCCCAGCATCAATCCGGCGGTGCGTCCGGCTTTGTATTGATCGATGCCGACGTGACACAAGCGCGCTGCATTGGGCAGGTCCGTGACCATGGTGATCACCGGCACGCCGCGTGCCTGACACGCCGCTAAGGCATCATAAATCAGCGTATTCTCGTGGGCGAAAACGATCAGCGCATCCATCTTTTTACTGCTGGCAGCAATGTGTGCGGCCAGTTTCTCGGGGGCGTTTTCCGGGATCAGCGTGCGATGCAGGCGCAGTCGACGATAGCCCAGCTCATCAGCCAGTCGGGCAAAGTCCTGTGCCAGCTGTTGGAAGAAGAACGAGCCGTTGCCGCTGAGCAGCACTTCGATCTGCCAGCTATGGCGATGCTCCTCTGGCAAAATACGCTTCAAACCCGCATCCCGCGCCGCCTGCAGAATTTTTTTTGTCATCGCCGGAGACACACCACCGCGATCGTTGAGTACCCGATCGACCGTGGCCACGCCCACGCCTACTTGCTTTGCCAGCTCCGCCAGCGTCAGTGCTTTCATCTGAGGTAATTCCATCAAAAACCGCGTTCAGCTAGCCTGCCAGAAAGCGCTATTTTGACAACATCGGCTATTCCGAAGTGTGAACAAAAGGAGCGTTAAAATGCGGACTCCGCAACGTTTTGCCTTGATTGGCAGTGGATTTATCGGCCAGGTGCACGCTGCCAACCTGGCAGCGCATCCCGGCGTTGAGCTGGCGCTGGTGTGTGATATCGATGCGTCGCGTGCCGAAGCGGTGGCACAGCGCTATGGCGCAAAAGCGGCCAGCGTGCAGCAGGCGCTGAGCAGTGATGGGATCGACGCGGTGCTGATCGCCAGCGCTACGCCAACCCATGCCGAACTGCTGGAGCAGGCGGTGCTGGCGGGCAAAGCGGTGTACTGCGAGAAACCGATCGACCTGTCGTTGCAGCGCGCGCGGGAAGTCGTGGAAAAAATCACTCCGGTGCAGGTTCCCGTTACCGTCGGCTTTAACCGTCGTTTCGACCAGAGTCATCAGCAACTTAAATCCCAGCTGAAACAGGGGCTGATTGGCCGTACCGAGCTGATTCAGATGGTGTGCCGCGCGTCAGAATTACCGCCGATCAGTTATCTGCAAGCTTCTGGCGGCCAAATGCGCGATCAGGCGATCCACTTTTTTGATCTGCTGCGCTGGCTGACAGAAGATGAAGTCAGCACCGTTGGCGCACTCGGTGCCGCACTGGCGATGCCGGAGATCCGTGATTTTGATGTCGATACTTCGGTGCTGATCATGCGCATGCAGCAGGGCGCGCTGGCGCAATTGGATAACACGCGCCGCACGGCTTACGGCTACGACGAACGCATCAGCGTGATGGGCAGTGAAGGGATGCTGGCTTCAGAGAGCCAGTCAGCGCGGGGTGCCACCCTTTATCAGGGCAAATGCATCACTCAGCCTGGCTTGTATGCAGACTGGTTTAGTCGGGTGAAAGAGACCTACTACACCCATCTGGATGCGTTTGTACGCCACATCGGCGGAGAGAAAATCGAAGGGCTGCCGGGATTGATCGACGGTCTGCGCGCGCAGGCGATTGCCGAGGCGGCACAGTTATCGCTGACGCGAGGTGAATTTACAGAAGTGGAGTGGGTAGCCATTTGATGGCAGGGCGCGGCACACTGGCCGCGCCTTCAACTTTATTTCAGCAGCTCACGCTCAATTAATTCACGTGTTTCCACCGCTTGATATTTCATCTTCTCAGGATAGCCAAACAGCGCCGCCGAGATAATCGACTCTCCCCCGACTTTATAGGTGCGGTTGGCGAAATCCATCTCGCGCAGCGCTTCAAACAGCGCATCGAAGTTCACTTCCCCTTCACCCACCGCCACGTGCTGGTGGATGGTGGCGTCGACACCCGGGGGGTTGACGATATAGCGGCAGTGCTTGGTGTGGTTCATGGTATCGGCAATCAGCATATGCGACAGATCGTCGCCCGCGTAGTGCAGCATGTTTTTCACATCACCCACGCCTTTGTCGTAATAGAAGGTATGAGGCGCGCTGTAGATGTATTTAACGTTGTCGCTGCGGAACGATTTCACGATATCCGCCGTTTCGTTGCTTTGTTCGCAGAAATCCCACGGATGTGCCTGAATTTCGACGCGGATACCTTCACGTTCGATAATCGGTAATAACTCATCCATCGAGCGATAGAACATCTCTTCACAAATCTCCGGCTCGTTCGGATTGCCTGAGAGTTCGGTATTGATCACCTGCACGCCCATCTCGACGGCGATCTCGATCATGCGTTTCCAGTTCTTCACCGCCGCCTGACGACGCAACTCGTCCGGGCCTGACCAGCGATAAACCGTGATAAACGATGAGATTTCCACGCCAGTGGCATTCAGCGCATTTTTGTATTCGCGCATGATTTCCCTGCTGGCTTTCGGGTGTTTATAAAACGGATTGATCTGTGGATGGGGCGATTGTTCGATGTACTTGTAACCCCATTCGGCCACCTGATGCACCATGCGCGTGATGCCCATTTCTCTGATGACATCTACATCAAAAGCGATTTTCATATTGTTCTCCTGATCGTTAAGCGGTGCGCTCTTCATTAAACACCACACCGATCTGCTTCCTGACTTCATCCATGGCGTGCAGCGTGGCCAGTGAGGTGGCCAGCGGACGGACAGGCGAATCAAGCAGCCCCTGGTGGATACACCAGGCGGTATGTTCGATTTCATGACAGAGCTGAATATAGCGATTAGTCGGTTCTTCCCAGCGCAGCGTATGGCGGCCATCGCTGGAAGTGAGACGGAAATTGCCCGGCGCATAGAACTGGCCGTCCAGATAAAGCGTGGCATCACGACCGGCGATCACGGCAGTGCCCGGTGTGTTGCTGAACAGCGTGGTGTTGAGCACTGAGTGCATGCCGTTGCCGTGGGTCAGCAGCATTGATGTTTGCCCATTCACACCGCCAGGTGCAGGCTGGCCTTGCGCCACAATGCTGTCGGGTGCGCCGCCGACCAGCACGCTGAAGCCGATCAAATAGCTGCCGAGATCCAGCATCGGCCCGCCCGCCAGATCGAGATTGAAAATGCGGTGATCCTGGGTGAAATATTCACCATGATCGGCGATCAATGTATGAACATCTCCTAACGCGCCATCGGCCAGCAATTGACGGATCACATCGTATTTCGGCGCATAATCACTCCACATCGCTTCTACGCACAAGCGTTGTTGTTTGTGCGCTTCCTGCTGTAACTGCAACGCCTGCTGTGCATTGAGCGCCAGCGGCTTTTCAATCAGCACATGCTTGCCCGCTTGCAGCGTGCGCAGCCCATCAGGAAAGTGATGATTGTGCGGTGTGGCTATATACACCACATCAATGTCCTGGCGGCTCAGCAGTGCGTCAAGGCCTTCAACGGCGTGCGGGATATCCCATTTGCTGGCAAAAGCTTGTGCTTTCGCCAGACTGCGTGACGATACGGCCACCAGCTGTTGCTGAGTATGATGACGCAACGCATTGGCAAAGTGGTCGGCGATCCAGCCGGGTCCAACAATGCCCCAGCGCAGCGCGGGGATCTGGTTTTCAAGGGGACGGCGAGGTGCAGGTAGGGTCTGAGGGAACATATCATCTCCGTTATTATTGAGTCGTTCATGTGCCGGGAGCCGATAAGGCAGATCGCTTTCACTATAGAAAGGCGCGACCGCCGCCTCTATGGATTTACTGATGCAAATCCATCAGCCCTCACCTCTGTCCTCGAACAGGAAAATATCAAACATTTATTCCGGTAGGTAATTTAATGAAATGAATCATTTCATTTTTGCGATAACGATCAAATTACTGAGAGATTCTCTATCAAATATTGAGATTTGATGACGATTTACTCCGCAATGTCTTCGCACTCCCGGTCCATTTCGGGCATTATTTTGATAACTTACTATCAAACTGGAATCTGTTGATGAGCAAAATCACCATGAACGCTATCGCCAATGCGGCTGGCGTTGGCGTCGCCACGGTGGATCGGGTACTGAATCGGCGGGCTCCGGTTCGAGCGGCCACCGAGCAGAAGGTGTTAGAAGCTGCCAACCGACTGGGTTATCGCATGGCGCCGGTTATGCCTGTCAGCGCTGAGTCGCAGTCCGCGCACGTGACGCTGCGCATGGGTTTTGTGCTGCTATCAAAATCGTATTCGTTCTATCACTCGCTGACAGATGCCCTCAGACAACAGACGCAACCGTTGCATCCTGCGGGCAGTGAGCCACGGTTTTACTGGCATGACATTGATGATGTGGCAGCTGTGGTGGCCTCACTGCACAAGCTGGCGCAAGAGGTGGATGTGATTGGCTTAGTCGCGCTGGATCACCCACTGATCCGCCATGCCATCGAGCAGATATCACGCCAGGGCGTGCGGGTTTACGCCCTGTTCTCCAACTTCTCGCCCTGCGGACATGCGGGGTATTTCGGGTTGGATAATCAGAAAGCCGGACGCACTGCCGGTTGGGTGGCCTCGCATTTGCTGCATCAGCCGGGATCGGTGGGCGTGCTGGTGGGCGACCATCGTTTTACCTGTCAGGAGAGCTGCGAAATCAGCTTCCGCTCCTATCTGCGCGAGCAGGACAGCACCCGACGCGTATTAGAGCCGCTGAAAACCCATGAGTCGATTGATGGCGGCTATCACGCCACGCGTCAGTTGCTGGAAGAGCATGCCGATCTCGCCTTAATCTACGCGCCCTGTGGCGGTATTGAAGGCGTGATTCATGCGTTACGCCAGCAGCCGCAGCGCAAGGTGGCGTTAATCTGTCACGGCCCGGTGAAAGAGGGCGAACTGGCACTGATTGACGGCACAATCACCGTGATGATTCGCCATGAAATTGAGGAAATGGTGCGGCAATTTGTCCGCACGACTCAACAAACTGTCGAATCAGGGGAGCATTTCTCTCAGGTCACGCTGCCGTTTGAGATCATCACGCGTGAGAATCTTTAGCCTCTAAGCACCGAAATCTGGCGACGCGATGAGAAGCGTCAGCCTGATTCGCTCTCCGGCTGGCTGACCGGGAATGCGTTGGCAGTACTTGAGTGGTTGGCCTGAAAGTGGCGCCAGCTATGAATTTGATAGATTATTTATCATTTTAATGATAAAAAATAACATGATCGCTATCAAAAAATGAATGTTTCATGATTGCTGTGGGTGAAATTTTTATTTGATACTTGCGCTATCCAACACCGCAAGGAACGATCATGACGATTCACATTGCTAATGCGCCCTGCAGCTGGGGTGTCGACGATCCTAAAAACCCTTTCCTGCCGCCCTGGCAGAAAGTCCTGTCGGAAGCCGCTCAGGCCGGATACAAAAGCATTGAGCTGGGTCCGTGGACCTATCTGCCGACCGATGCCGCTGAACTGCGTCACCAGCTGGAAGCCCATCAGCTTTCACTGGTGGCGGGCACGATCTTTGACGATCTGGTCAGCGAAGCCAATTTCCCGGCGATGGTTGAACTGACACACAACATCTGTCGCAACCTGTCGCAGGTTCCTACTGCCGAGAAAACCCACGCGGATAATCTGCCCGCACCTTACCTGGTGATTATCGATTTCGGTAACCCTGAGCGTGCCAGATTTGCCGGGCAGTTAGATAAAGCGCCGCGCCTCTCCAGTGAAGAGTGGCAGCGCATGATGCAGCACATCACCACCCTGAGCCAGATTGCCTGGGATGAGTATGGCGTGCGCGCGGTGATCCATCCGCATGCGGGCGGCTGTATTGAGTTCGCCGACGAGCTGGAGCAACTTGTGCAGGACATTCCACACGAGGTAGCCGGTTTGTGTCTCGACACCGGGCATCTCTACTACTCCGGTATGGATCCGATCCCTTATCTGAGCCGTTACTGGGATCGCATCGATTACCTGCATTTTAAAGATGTGAATGACGCAGTCTGGCGCGATGTGATTGCGCGTGGCGTGGACTTCTTTGCCGCCTGCGCCGAAGGGGTGATGTGCCCGATTGGCAAAGGCGCGATTAATTATCCGGCAGTGCGCGCGTTTCTCGCTGAGCGCAACTATCAGGGCTGGATCACCATCGAGCAGGAGCGCGATCCGCGCAACGCCGACACTAGCCTGCGCGACGTCACTGCCAGCCTTCACTACCTGCAATCGGTCGGATTCTGAGGAGATCATCATGATTAACGGCATTAAAGCTCTGGATCGTTCACTGCGCTGGGGCATGGTGGGCGGCGGCGGTACCAGTCAGATTGGCTACATCCATCGTTCATCGGCACTGCGTGATGGCAACTTTGTGTTGCAGGCGGGCGCATTTGATTTTAACGCCGAACGCGGTCGTGCGTTTGGCGTATCACTGGGCGTCGACGCAAATCGCTGCTATCCGGATTATGAAACGATGTTTGCGGCGGAAGCGGCGCGTGCAGACGGCATCGAAGCCGTTTCGATTGCCACGCCGAACAATACCCACTTCATCATTTGCCGTGCGGCACTCAATGCCGGTCTGCATGTGGTGTGTGAGAAGCCTCTTTGCTTCACCACGGAAGAAGCGGACGAGCTGGAAAGACTCTGCGCCGAGAAGAAAAAGATCATCGGTGTGACTTACGGTTATGCCGGCCATCAGCTGATCCAACAGGCGCGCGAGATGATCGCGGAAGGGCTGCTGGGTGAGATCCGCATTATTAATATGCAGTTCGCGCACGGCTTCCATAACGAAGCGGTCGAACTGCAAAACGAAAGTACCAGGTGGCGCGTTGATCCACGCTTTGTTGGCCCCAGCTATGTGCTGGGCGATCTGGCGACGCACCCGCTGTTTATCGCCGAAACCATAGTGCCGAAACTGCAGGTGAAACGTCTGTTGTGCAGCCGCCAGAGCTTCGTGAAAACCCGTGCGCCGCTGGAAGATAACGCCTTTGTGATGATGGAGTACGACAACGGTGCCGTCGGCACCATGTGGGCCTCGGCAGTGAACTGTGGCTCGATGCACGGCCAGAAAGTGCGGGTGATTGGTGAGAAGGCCAGTCTGGAGTGGTGGGATGAGCAGCCGAACCAATTGCGCTATGAAGTGCAGGGTGAGCCGCTGCAGATTCTGGAGCGTGGTATGGGCTATCTGCACAAAAGTGCGCTGGCTGATGACCGTATCGGCGGCGGCCATCCGGAAGGGCTGTTTGAAGCCTGGTCAAATCTCTATCGCCGTTTTGCGCTGGCGATGGATGCCACCGATCGCGGTGATGAGGCGTTTCTGGCTGACTTCTGGTATCCCGATGTGCATGCCGGATTGATGGGCGTGCGTTGGGTAGAGCAGTGCGTGAAGTCAGCGGATGCCGGTGCGGTGTGGGTGGATTGCTGATTGAGATGAAGTCAACAAACCGGTCGGCGGCTCTGCCGACCGGGATGCATCAATGCGAACGCAAATCGCTCAGGAAGCGCTGGGCACGTGGGTGCTGCGGTTGGGTGAAGAACTTCTCTGGCGTCGATTTTTCCAGAATTTGCCCCTGATCCATAAACCAGATGGTGTCCGCCACTTCACGCGCGAAATTCATCTCGTGCGTCACGCACATCATCGTCATCCCTTCCTGCGCCAGGCTGCGCATCACCGATAACACTTCACCGACCATTTCAGGATCGAGTGCCGAGGTCGGTTCATCAAACAGCATCACCGGCGGCTTCATTGCCAGCGCACGTGCAATCGCCACGCGCTGCTGCTGGCCGCCAGACAACTGCGCCGGATAGGCGTCTGCTTTGTGTGATAAGCCAACGCGCTCCAGCAACTCACCCGCTTGTTTACGCGCTTCGGCACGCTTCACGCCCAATACTTTCATGGGTGACATCATGATGTTCTCTGCCACCGAGACGTGGGGGAACAGGTTGAAGCTCTGAAACACAAATCCAATGCGGGTGCGTAGATGGTTGAGGCGTGTACTGCTGCCGTGAATGTCGGTGCCATCAAACACGATCTGGCCATTATCAATCGGTTCCAGGCGATTAACGGTGCGGATCAAGGTAGATTTCCCCGACCCGGAAGGACCGCACACCACCACCACTTCACCGGTATTGATTTCGGCGCTCAGGTCAGTCAGCGCCTGATACGCGCCGTACCATTTGTTGACCTGGTTAAACATGATCATCGGGCTCATAGTGGTTCCTTATTGCGAAGAGGTTTTAGTCAGCATCACCGCGGGCGCTACGCTGGGATTCGCCTGCGGCGGTTGGCGACGTTTCTGCGCAATATGCGCTTCAAGTTTGTTAGCCAGCCAGGTGAGGCTGAAGCAGATGATGTAGTAGCTCAGCGCCACAATGGCGAACACCTGGAACGGTTTGGTCAGCAGTTGATTGCTGACCTGATTAGCGGCAAAGGTCAGCTCCGGCACGTTAATCACGTAGCCGAGCGTGGAGTCTTTGATGATCGAAACCAGCTGGCTCACCAGGCTCGGCAAAGTGTTAAACAGCGCCTGCGGCAGAATCACTAAACGCAGGGTTTTCAGGTGGCTCATACCCAGCGCGCGTGACGCTTCATACTGGCCGTGCGGCAGTGCCTGAATGCCGCCACGCACGATCTCAGCGATGTAGGCGCTTTCGTAAATCACCAGCGTACACAGCATGGTGGCGAAGCCGCTGATGTTGTGGCCAATCAGCAACGGGACGCAGAAGTAGGTCCAGAACACCACCATCATCAGCGGAATGCCGCGCAGCAGATACACCCAACAGGTGGCGGGCCAGCTCAGCCAGCGCCACGGCGACAGACGCGCCAGGCCGAGCAACACACCGATGGGGAAGGCCAGCAATACTGCCAGCACGGAGATCAAAAGCGTACAGAGTACGCCGCCCAGCGGACCGTTAGGATACTGGCCCATTAACAGCAGCATGCCGTTGTCATGCAAAATGGTGAAGATCTCAAACATCGCCATTACCTCGCGTAAACGCGCTGGAAGCGGCGGGCCAGCAGCGCGCCCAAGCCCATCAGCAGCAGGGAGAAGAACAGGTAACCCACGGTTGCCACTAAGTAGGATTCGAAGGTACGGAAGGTTTGATTCTCGATATCACGCGTCACATAGGTGAGGTCTGCCACGCCAATCACCATTGCCAGACTGGTGTTTTTGAACAGCAGCACGGTGTGATTGACCACGGATGGCAGCGCATTGCGCACACCCTGCGGCAAAATCACCGAGTGCATGGCGCGGACATAGCTCATGCCAAGCGCGCGGGCGGCCTCATTCTGTCCGTCTGGAATGGCCCGCAGGCCGCTACGGATATCTTCAGAGAAGTAAGCGGCCTGACACAGCCCGAGCGCGATAAGAGAAAATAAAAACTCGGCGTTGTAGTCAACGATCATCATCTGCAGCGATTCCGGCAGCAGGGTGGGGATCGCGAAGTACCACATCATCAACTGAATCAGCGTGGGCACATTGCGGTGATAGGAGACATACGCCTTAACCAGCCCAACGGCAAGACGATTCTCCGTCAGGCGGACCACCACCAATAGCAGGGCGAGAACCATCGCCAGCAGCCAGGCACCCAATGCCAGTTCAAGGGTGACCACCGTTCCGTCAACGATCATCTGGCCGTAATGGCCGGTTATCACACTGCTGAAATCAAGTGCCATACAGTTACCTCATTGTACGGTTTTACGCGGTGCGGTCGCCCGGTCGCATAGTGGAAAGACCGCCCGGCACCTGCAGCGTCGGGGTAATTTCGATGTTGCCGATGTTGACGGCGACTGGCGCAGACAGCGCAAAGGCCACGCAGTCGGCAATATCTTTGGCCTGCGGCAGTTCGAACCCATCGATAAAGCGGCGACGCGCCTCATCGTGATCGCCTGAAACGTTGCCGAAAATATCAGTGGCGACGCGGCCTGGGCAGATTTCGGTGATGCGCACACGTTTGCCATAGCAGTCAACGCGCAGCTGGCGTGACAGGGCATGCACCCCGGCTTTGGTGGCGTGATACACCGAGTTGCCGTTGAAGTTGTAGATGGCGGCAATCGAGGTGATGTTGAACACGTGGCCACGGTCACGCGCCATCATGCCCGGCACCAGCAAGCGGCACAGGTGCAGCACGGCACGCAGATTGACATCGACCTGGGTTTCTACCACGTTTTCGTCGGCATCAAGAATCGAACCAGGATGAGAGAGACCTGCATTGTTGACCAGGATATCGATTTCCAGGTCTTTGCACAGCGCGGTCAGCGCATTGACGTCACTGACATCCACGGCATGCGGGATGCAGCCAGTGCGATCGGCCAGCGCGGCCAGTTGCTCTTTACGACGTGCCACCGCGTGCACGGTGATCCCTTCTTTGCACAGGCGCTCAACAATCGCTTCGCCCATACCAGCCGATGCGCCGGTCACCAGCGCGGTTTTGTAATCTGAGAATGGCATTTGTGTTTCCTCGTCTCGCCAGGTGTGTGTCCGGCGTAATGGGTCTTTTTTGACTTTATGCAGTTATGCCGCAAGGGCATAAGACATAAAAACTGTGAGGCGATAAGAGCCCCTTATAACCGGATTAATGATTAATTATCTGATTGAAGAATAAGAATTTCTTCATCATATTCAACCGCAGATCGCGTTGAAGAGGGGAATGGCTGCACCCGCCCTTTGCAGGGACTGAGCACCGGCACGTACAGGAGGCCGACCTGCACCATCGCCAGCAGATCCTGAGGTTCTACCTGCTGTCCAGGCTGGACAAAATCTTGCTGGCTGTGTGGGTGGCGACGCAGCAGTGTGCCGGGCAGGGGCGCGCCAATGCGATGCGTCACGGGCGGGCACGCTTGCGTCGGGATCTCCGTTGGGGATGAGAAGGAGGGCGGGTCAAACGTCAGACGCACCGACCACTGTTTGCCCTCTAACGCCAGGCTGTTAAGGCCGGATCGTTGCATCTTGCGCGCCAACGCACGCAGCGTCGGCAGCGGTATCGCAGTTTTTTCCATGGGGTTCCCGTCAAAGCGAAACACGCCCGCCGAAGCGGGCAACAGACCGAATCAATCTAGCGCGTTCGTCAGACGGGCAGTAAGAGGGTTTCGCTTTGCGGTGATAAGCGGGTCTTATCCCACCAGGGTCAGTGGATGATTCTCCACGTTGCGGCGCGACATTAGCGACAGCAAAATGGATTTCACTGCTTCAGCAGGCTGGGACAGCGGCAGATGATCTGACATGCAGAACGACAGCGAAGCCTGCACATCCGGCTCGATGATCTTCGCCATCCAGGTATCCCCGTTTTTCAGCATCGCGCGTGCGGCGGATTCCGGCATGATGGTGGTGCCCAGACCGGCACTCAACGCCGCATTCAGGGTGGTTTGCGACTCAATTTCGCACTTCACGCGGTACTGCAGATTGTTCTGCACGAAGGCGTCATCCAGCACTTTGCGCATGATGTTATAGATACGTGGCAGGAACAGATCATATTGCGCGACCTGTGACAGCGGGATCTCTTTCACCGGTTTTGCCAGGCTGAACGGGCAAACGAAGCACAGATCTTCTTTCATCAGCGGCATGAAGCGCAGGCCATGGATGGTGCGATGATCGTAAATCACCGCCATATCCATACGCCCGTTCATGATCAGCTCGCTCAGGGTGGTGCCGAAGTTCTCGTTAAAATAGAGCACGATGCCAGGATGCTGCTGCTGCACTTCCATCATCAGCGGTAGCGCCAGGTTTTGCGCCGCTGTGCCCGGTGCCAGCCCGACGGAAACGCTGCCACTCAGCGCAGCGCCGACCAGATCAATCGCACTTTGCGCCTGTTCGCACTGGCGCAAAATGGACTGTGCATGGGAATAGAGTGTTTTCCCGGCTTCAGTAGGCGTGACACCGCGTTTGGTGCGAATCAACAGCTGTTGATTGACTTCACCTTCCAGCGTAGCCAGCTGCTGGCTCAACGCGGGTTGGGCTATATGCAGGATATCGGCAGCTTGCGTCAGGCTTCCGACGTCAACAATTTTAACAAAGTACTTCAGGCGACGAAGATTCATGGACACTTCCCTCAAACAGAACGCATATGCTCATCAAGCAAAGTTGATGCCAGGATAAGCTTTCGTTATTGAACTCAGACAGGAGGGTACGGCTACCGGGCCTCCTGAGGCTGGTGCTGAGCTAGTGAGCCGCCGGCATGGCGGGTGTTGAAAAATGCAGCGCTGCACCGAATGAGTGCAGTTGACCCATCAGCATTGCCAGTGACGGGCAAGGAAAATCGTGGGTTCGGGATGTAATCTGGGAAAGAAAGTAACACTTTATTAACATCCCGTCAGGCGTGCGGGCGTGACCTGTCGCGCAATTCTGAGTCAATCTGCCGCCTTTATGGCAGAAGTGTGCAGTCGGTCCAGTCATCGCTTTGTGTTATATCACCACAACAAAGCACTATTATCCGTGGCTTCGGCCCTAATCCTATGCTCAGGGAAAACTGACATCCCCCGAACCCAGGATTGAACATGCCCGAGATAGCCGATCGTTTAAAGAATGTGACCGTTTCCGCCTCCGTTGCCATGACCCAAAAAGCGCGCGATCTCGCGGCGCAGGGCGTTGATGTGGTAGCACTTTCTACCGGCGAACCGGATTTCCCCACGCCGGAACATGCGATTGAAGCCGCCTACGCCGCTGCACGCGCGGGCGACACGCGCTATCCACCGACCGACGGTACGCCTGCGCTGCGCAAAGCTATCCAGCTGAAATTCAAACGGGATAACCAACTGGAGTATGACGTCAGCCAGATTCTGACGGCCGGTGGCGCTAAGCAGATCATCTTTAACGCCATCCTGGCGACCATCAATCCGGGCGACGAAGTGGTGATCCCCACGCCGTCATGGATCAGCTATGCCGATATCGTGAAATTTGCCGGTGGTGTTCCGGTGCCGCTGCCGTGTGCGCAGGAGAATGGCTTTAAACCACTGCCAGCGGATCTGGATGCGGCGATCACTGACAAGACCAAATGGCTGCTGCTGAACTATCCGAGCAACCCAACCGGTTCGGTGGCTAGCAAAGCCGAGTTGCAGGCGCTGGGTGACGTGCTGCTGCGCCATCCACAGGTGTGGATTATGACGGATGATATCTATGAACATCTGATCTATGACGATGTGCGTTTCTATACCCTGGCGCAGGTTGAACCGCGCCTGTATGACCGTGTACTGACGGTGAACGGCGTATCGAAAGCCTATTCGATGACAGGCTGGCGTCTGGGCTTTTGCGGTGGTCCTGCGCCATTAATTAAAGCCATGAGCAATGTGAACACCCAGAACAGCGGCGGCGTCTGTACCCTGACGCAGGCGGCAGCGGTGGCGGTGCTGGAAGGTCCACAAGATCTGTTGCAGGAGCGCGCACGCATTTACCGTGAACGTCGTGATTACGTGCTGGAGCGTCTGACCTCGATTGATGGCCTGCGCTGCCATAAGCCAGAAGGCGCATTTTATCTGTTTGTGAACATTGAAGGGCTGATCGGCAAGACCAGTGCCGGTGGACGCTTCATCAGCAACGATGCCGATTTTGTGCTGGCGCTGATTGAAGAGCAGCATGTGGTGACGGTGCAGGGTGCGGCTTATGGCATGAGCCCGTACTTCCGCTTGTCCTACGCCACCAGCATGGAGCGCTTAGAGACGGGCTGCGATCGTATTGCGGCATTCTGCGCTGGCTGCCGTTAAACGAAAGGCGAAAAAAATGGCTGCCGATGGGGCAGCCATTTTTATTTGGGCGATTCAAAAAAACTTATTGAGCAAGCACCTCTGCCGCCGGCGCCACCTGATGGCCGCTGGCTTCGATTTCACTGCGTACGATGGTGGCGAGGGCCAGTGAGCCTGGCGTATCGCTGTGCACCAGGATCGACCGGGCACGCACGGCTATCACTTCCCCTTCGAAGGTGGTGACGGTGCCATGCTGCAGGAACTGCCGCACGCGGGCACGCAGCGCCGCTTCCTCTTTGATCACCGAGCCGGCAATGCCACGCGGCACTAAACGGCCCTGTGCATCGTAAGCGCGGTCGGCGAGGAACAGCGTCAGGGTTTTCAGGCCCGCTGCCTGTGCCGCTCGCTCAATGATGGTATCGGGTTGTGCGAACACAATCAGATCCGCATTGATACGGGCGACGAGCGTCATGACCTGCTGCGCTAATGCCTCGTCGCGATTGACGATATTGCCCATCGCAGCGTGGAAGCTGAAGTGCGACACCTTCGTGCCTTCTGCCTGAGCAATCGCTGTCAGCGCGCCGAGTTGATAAGCGACCTGCTGGCAGATCTCTTCGGCACTGAACGGCAGCTCGCGACGACCAAAGCCCTGGCGATCGGGCAAGCCAGGATGCGCACCAATGCCGACACGATTCTCTTTCGCCAGTCGCACCATTCGGGTCATGATCGCCGGATCGCCGGCGTGGAATCCGCAGGCGATATTAGCTGAGGAGACCACTTTCATCAGCGCGGCGTCATCGCACAGTTGATAAACGCCGAAGCCTTCGCCCATATCGGAGTTCACATCAATCTTCATGGTTTGGGTTCCTTCGGAAAATTATGCGGTTAACGCTTTACGCAGCGGTGGGCAGCTCACACGTAAGCGGCTCAGCCAGCGTGTGACTTCCTGATCAATGGCGATCGCCTCACGCGTATCGCTCTGGATCAGCTGGATCGATTGGCCGGGTAATACCTGTCCTAAACGCCACAGATCCTGCTCAATCACCCCGGCGATCTTGGGATAACCGCCCGCCGTGTTGGCATCGCTGAGCTGAATGATCGGCTCGCCGCCAGGCGGCACCTGCACAATGCCGGGAATCAACCCGTAAGAACGCATCTCAATGGTTTTTGACGGGAAAATCGGATCGCCCGCCAGTCGATATCCGGTGCGATTGCTTTGATTGGAGACCTGCCATGATTGCTGCCAGAAGCGACCGGCATCGGCAGCAAACAAGGGATATTCGCCGGATGGAATGGCGCGCAGCTGAATCTCACCTGCGCTGTTACGCGGGAAATGTGCACGCAGGGCGCTGTCGGGCGGCTCAATGCCAATACCGCTGCTGGGCAACGGGGATGCCTGTGTTTCACCCAGCGCCAACCGATCGCCACGCTGCAGCGGGCGGCCTTCCAGGCCACCAAAGCCACCACGAAGTGCCGTGCTGCGCGAACCCAGCACCATTGGCACATCAATGCCGCCTGCTATACAGAGATAACCGCGTGCGCCACTGCGCGGGTAACGCATTTCCAGCACCTGTCCGGCACGCACGCCGCAGCCCCACCAGGGCGGCAACGGCGCACCGTCTAAAGTGGCGCGACAATCCGCACCTGTTACCGCAATGCTGCTGTCCTGCAAAAAACGCACACGAAATGGGAACAGCTGAACTTCAATGGCGGCGGCATTTTCTTCATTGCCGAGCAGCAGATTTCCGGCGCGCAGTGCCAGCGGATCCATCACACCACTCACCGAGACGCCCATATGGCGGAAGTTGAAACGCCCCAGATCCTGAACCGTGTTCAGGGCGCCGCTCTGTTCAATTTCGATCACAGTTCAATCCTCTGCGGCAGAAAACGGATACGATCGCCCGGTGCCATTAGCGCGGGGGATTCTGCCATTGGATCAAACACTTCCAGCTCGGCAAAACCGATGGCGTTCCAGCCGTTGGGGCCGGTCAGCGCTGAAACACCGGCCTGGGCGCCGCCAATGGTAACGGTGCCTTTCAACATGCTGAGCGAGGGGACTTTCTTGCGTGGCGTGGCTAATTGCGGATCGAGCCCATGCAAGTAACCAAATCCCGGCGCGCTGCCAAGAGCAAACACGGTGTATTCGCTTTGATGGTGACGGTGCACCACTTCGCGTGCGCTGAACCCGGTGTGACGACAAACCGCATCCAGATCGGTGGCGTGCTCGCCGCCGTAATAGACCGGGATTTCAATCAGTTTGCCCTGAGGGCTAATCGCCTGTGCCTGATCCCAGGCGGCATGCAGCGAAGCACGAACGGCGGCTTCGTCCTCGGGGATGTGTCGGAACAGCACCAGCAGATTAGTGACGCCGGGGATCAAGGCTTCAACCGCCGCATCCGACTGCAGCAAACGCGCTAATGACCAGATGCGTCGCTGGGCGGAAAGATCAAATCCACCCGGTGCTTCCACCAGCCACGCACGGGCGCCAATGGTGGAAAGGGCGATCGCAGAGGAACAAGCCAGCGCGGGTGCGCTGGCGGGCTGGATATCAGAGTGCGACATCACGGGCATGATTATTCCAGTGGTTCAAATTTCAGGCTGGAGAGCGGCTGTACGCGCTCTTCGCGCACCATTTTGTATTCGGTATTTGGCCCAATCCAGGTGTTCCAGATTTTGTCGATGGTGCCATCGTCGTCCATCGCTTTCAGGCCGCTGTTAACGCTGGCCAGCAGGGCCGGTTCATCCTTTTTCATGCCGACACCAATCGGTTCCAGCGCCATCGGCTCTTTCACCATCGCCAGATTGATGCCGTCTTTTTTCGCCTGGGCGATGGTTTTCATCCCGGTCATGGTGTTAGTGACAAAGCCCACCGATTTGTTCTGCTCCAGCGCCAGGAAGGCGGAGGCAGAATCCTGGAAGGTGACGGCTTTACCGCCTTTGATGTGGATCGATTGCTCTGACGTGGTGCCCTTGGTGGCGCTGATACGTTTGCCTTTGAAATAGTCCAGTGGTTTATCTGCCAGCGGCGCTTTCACCAGCAGCATCTCTTTCGCCACGTAGTAAGGATCGCTGAACTGGATCTGATTACCACGCGTTTTGGTGTAGGCCAGGTTAGCAATCAACACATCGGCACGGCCGGTGGCGATCACCGCGATACGCGCTTCAACAGAGGTCGGCACCAGAGTCAGTTTGACGTTCATCTGCTTGGCCAGAGCGTGACACAGGTCGATATCCATGCCAGCCAGCTGGCGCGTTTGTGGATCCGGCGAAGAGAAGGGCGGTACGTCGGAGTAAACGGCGCATTTCAATTCACCGCTCGATTTAATGTTCGCCATCATATCTGCCTGCGCCGCCGAAACAGCCAGCAACGGCAGCATTGCCAAGCCAATGGTGGTCACTCTTTTCATGGTCATGTGCTTTCCCTCAATGGTGGATACTGCTTGGGAGCGCAAAATCTCGCTTTTCTGGACTATATCGGCTTTGTTTTGCGGCGAAAAAGAGGGAAAGCGTGTTATGCAATAGGGAAATGATATGACCGATGGCGATAAGTTATTTCTATTCAGGCAGAGCGAAAAAGTGTTATCCAGCGCACATTTTTCTCCCTAGTGTAAGCCGCGTTGTCCTCTCGGCAACCCCGCCGATTGCACGTGGTAGAGAGAGAAGAGTGAGAGCATGAATCCCCGATTAGGCGTGTTATTAAAGATATTCGCCGCACTCAGCGCTACGCTGATGCTGGCCTGTGTTAAAGGTCTGAACGGTGCTATCCCCACCGGCGAAGTGATTTTTTTCCGCAGCTTTATCGCGCTATTTCCCCTGTTAATCTGGCTGAGAGTGCAGGGGAACGTGCTGGAGAATCTCAAAACGCGCAATTTGTTTGGCCATTTCATTCGCGGTTTCTCCGGCACAGGCGGCATGTATTTTAACTATCTGGCGCTGGTGTATATCTCGCTGGCTGATGCCACGGCACTGAGTTACGCCGCACCGCTTTTCACAGTAATCATGGCGGCGATGCTATTGAAGGAACGGGTGCGCGTGTCGCGCTGGGTGGCCGTGGTGGTGGGATTGTCGGGCATACTGATTATGCTCTCCTCCAGTCTTGCGGCTAGCGGCGGCGTGCCGGCAGGTGGCGCCAGCAGTACCACGGCCAGCCTTGGTGTTGCTTTTGCATTGATTGCCGCACTCTGTACGGCCACCTCGAATGTGCAAATCCGTTTTTTGAATGGCATCGAAAAACCGGGCGCGATCGTGTTCTATTTTTCGCTGATGACGACGTTGATTGGCCTGGCAACGGTATTTTTCGGCTGGATAAAGCCCACTGGCTTGCAGTGGCTGCTGTTGGTGGGCTGTGGTTTATTTGGCGGTCTGGCACAGATTCTGGTGACACTCAGCCTGCGCTATGCTGATGCCTCGCTGCTGGCACCGTTTGATTACACTACGCTGGTGTGGTCGATGCTGATTGGCTATCTGTTCCTTAATAGTCTGCCAGGCACGACAACCCTCTTCGGTGCATCGATTGTGGCACTGGCAGGAATCTTTGCGGTATGGCGTGAAAACCGTCAGCGCAAATTGGCGATGGTGAGCAGTACACCGTGATGCGGTGTGTTAGCCGCTGCGCAGTTTGCAATACCAGGTCGCCATAGCGGGCGACCTGGATAACACAGCGCTCGTGCGCTTATCGATAAACATCATCGATAATTTCTACCTGCTTGTTTTGCAGTGCTTCTGCCAGCCAACCGCGTTCCAGTGAACCGGTTTTCGCCAGCTCAAAGTTATGCTCATCAACAATCAGGTAAGCTTGTGCCGCTTCGAGAATGCGCGCGGCATCCTGCCGGGGAATGACGATCACGCCGTCGGCATCGCCTAATACGATATCGCCAGGTGAAACGTGAATTTTACCGCAGGCAATCGGCACGTTGATTTCGCCTGGGCCATCTTTGAAAGGGCCACCTGGCGTATGTCCGGCGGCATAAATCGGGAAATCCATACGTGATAAGCCCTCAATATCACGCACCGGGCCGTCCAGCACGATGCCTTCCATACCGCGCTGTCTGGCATAAGTGGCCATCACTTCGCCCATCAGCGATTGGCTACGATCGCCCTCATTCGACAGGATGATCACATCGTTCGGCCCGGCCATATCCAGCGCTTTATGCAACATCAGGTTATCGCCAGAGCGCGCTTTTACCGTCACCGCCAGGCCGCACATGATGGGGGCTTTAGGCGCCGTTTTCAGGCTGATCTCTGCCGATAGCGCAGGCAAGCGACTCATGCAGTCGGCGACTACCGCCGCGGGTAAACGGCGGAACGCTTCCAGTAAGGGTTCAGCATCGGAGGGACGGCGTAAATAAATACGATTTCCTGCGGTCATTTTATTTCTCCTGTCAGGGTTATTAACTTGTGATCGATAAAGGATGACCAGCAAATTTCGCCGGTTAATAAATTTAACTTTATTTGTAGATGATCATGTGATGAATGATTTTCTGAATTCAGGAGAGTGTAAAGGATTAGTGATGTGTTACGAATGCGTTGTTACAGCTAACAAAATCAGGATCACGAAATAATATTCACACCGTATTTAACTTACTGATTAATAATTTTATTGGATATGGTTATGGCTAGATATATTTAAAGTATGGTCAGGTGTATTGCATATTTTATATTTAATCCGCCGAAGGACATGTACGGCGGGGAAATCAATCAAGGCTTCAAATCACCGTACCAATAAGATGCCGTCACGCCGCCATCCATCAGAAAATCACTGCCGCTGATGTAGCCGCCTTCTGGTCCTATTATGAGGGCTGCCAGCGCTGCAACTTCGTCGGCGGTGCCGCCGCGACCGACGGGTGATTTTGCCAGCATATTGCGATAGCCCGCGCCGCGCGGGCCATTTAGCTCATCATTCGCTAAGGGTGTAAAGATAATGCCGGGGCTGATGCTGTTGACACGCGCGCCACGCTGGCCCCACTTCGTCGCTTCGGCCATAACCCGCAGAGCGTTACCGCGTTTGGCATATTGATAGGCCAACAGAGGATCACTGAAAGCGGTGTTCTGCAAAAATGGCAGGCTGAGCAAATCCTCTGTTGGCGTGATGGCTAACGCTTCATTTTGTTCAACCGTGAGCGCAGGCAGTCGATGGCCGGATTGAGAGGCAATCACGATTCCGCAACCGCCTGACGCCATGTGCGGACCGAACTCTTCCAGCACCACGGCAGTACCGTAAAGATCGACTTGTAAAATGGTGGCGGGGCTGGCTTGAGAAGGCGAGACTCCAGCCGAGTGAATCACTCCTTTGATAACACCCAGCGCAGTGGCCTGCTGCACCAGATGTTGAATCGATTGGCGCGAACTGACATCGACTTGGCTGGTTTCTACCGTAAAGCCGGCATCACGTAAGGTTTGTGCGGCAGCCGCACATTTTCTCGAATTGAGGTCCGCCAGCAGCACAGTTTTGCCCTGACTCACGCGACGCGCGATGGCTTGTCCAATCGCACCCGCGCCAATAACCACCATAATCTCTTTCATTGTCTCTCCTGCCTTGAGGAATAAGTGATGCGGCAAGCATAGCGGGGAAGGCCATTGATGACTGTAGGGCCAATTGGCATGAGCTTATGAATGCTGCTCATGGGTTCTGAGCTTTAGGGGCGGGACCTATGACTAACTGCACTTTGCAGGCTGTTTGCAGTTTTATTCGCGATGTATCTCAGTTCAACATTATTTCAAACTCACTTAAGCGTTCAGGTATTGAAAAAGGGTAAGTTTCAAATATAACTTCTAGTTTATATCCAAGGCGTATAAACTACAGTTCATGTGAGGGACTTTTGAACAACTGGAGCGTTGATACAACGGAGCATTTTGCAGCGTGGCTAAAAGCGCAGGATGATGAAATGATTGAAGATGTACTCGCAAGCCTGGAAGTGTTGAAAATCTTCGGCCCTCATTTAGGGCGGCCTGATGTAGACACCATCATCGGCTCTCAATATGCAAACATGAAAGAATTGCGCGTGCAAAGTAATGGTAGGCCTGTTCGGGCGTTCTTCGCATTCGATCCCAGAAGGAAGGGGATCGTCTTGTGTGCAGGGGACAAAACGGGGATCAATCAGAAGCGGTTTTACCGATCAATGATCAAATTAGCAGATCAAGAATACAGCAAGCATTTGAGAGGAATAATACATGCCTAAACTGGAAGAACTCATTGCACAACGATCTCCAGAATCACAGAAGAGAATTAAGGCTAAAGTCGCGGATAAAATTATTGAGGTTCAATTACGACACTTACGCGAAGAGCTTGAGCTCTCACAAGTACAGTTAGCCGAGAAAATGGGCGTTTCACAGCCAGCCATAGCAGCTATTGAAGCCCGAGGCGATGATATAAAACTCTCAAGCCTAAAAAAGTATGTTGAGGCATTAGGCGGAAAGCTGAGCTTGAACGTTGAACTACCTACGGGCGATGGGCGAACTTTTCTGCTTTGACATTAATAAGTTTCTCTATTTCATTTGGATGAATGGTGAAGATTTTCGGTTGCAGGTCGTTTGAGGATGCCGTGAGGCATCCTGCAGCTTATCTTGATGCGATTATGTTCATTGATGCTGTTTAAATATCTAAGACAGCGGCTTTGCAGAAAGCACCCACTTCTTGTTGTGCAAAGGTAACATTGATAACTTCCATTACCATTCTGATTTCTCCTCCCTGAGCGGTTTATCTTTTCGTTGTCCTGAAGCTCTACGCCTTTGTTTACCCTGCAGCTTTGCAAGTTGAATCGGGGATATCTCCTGACGCGGCAGAAACAGCTCCAGCTTTTCGGTGAGATCCAACGCTACCATGATGGCGATAAAGACATCGAACGGCACTTTTCCTTTTTCAGCATTGAGCACAGACTTACGTGCAACACCTGCGCGCTCAGCAACCTCCGTCTGCGTTAAGTCACGATTTAGACGGGCTTGCTTGAGTCGCTGGCCAATTTCTTCAGCCAGTGCAGATGCGGAAGGAGTAGTCATATCTTTAAAGTCCCAATGTAGACACTTTATCGTCGGTCATGCGTTTAATGTCCAAATTATAGGACTCTATCGGATCATTGTCATGATAAATGGATGTATTGTAGAGTCCCTTATATAGCACTTTATGAGGATTAAAGGTGATTTAAGTCCTTAAAGTGGGACATAATAAAGTTTAGGGGGGGCTAAGGGATTAAGTTTTGAAAACGTCAAACGCAGAAAAGCAAAAACCCAGCCATAAGCTGGGTTTTCAGAATGTTGGTGCCCGGACGCGGAATCGAACCACGGACACGGGGATTTTCAATCCCCTGCTCTACCGACTGAGCTATCCGGGCAACGGGGCGCATTAAACCCTAATGGCTTTCAGCCGTCAACGGCTTTCGTCAAAAAAGCGTAGCAATCGTGACTGATTGCTTGCTTTTCAGGCAGGGTGTGCAAAATCTCAACGTGCCCGCTGGTGGTAAAGCAGTATTCAGGATTGCGTGACCTGCGTGATGCACGGGCTTAAGGGCCTCCTGCGAAAGTTTAGGCCAGTGCCCCGTTCTGTCGGCACAGCGCGATACTCAGCACATCCTCTGCCAGACGACGCGCGGTGGACACATCCTGCACGTTGCGTTTCACTAGCAGCTTGCTCAGACAACCCTCGAGAATCAGCTCCATTTGATCGGCCACCATCGTCGGATTATCCAGCGCCAAATCCACCAGAATTTCATGAGTGAACTGCCATGAGCTGCGTTTCTGCTGCTCTGCTAACTGATGTACGGGTTGGTCAGGCTGCGGATAGAAGCTGCAGGCGGCGATAAACAGGCAGCCGGGAAAGCGGCCTTTGTTCACGTGCTCACTTAACACGTCGTAACGCGCCAGCAATTTTTGTTGGGCTGTGAGATGTTCATTGAGCTGTATCTGGCGGCGCCAGCTGTCAATCTGCTGACCGTGATAGCGCAGCGCGTCATACAATAATGCGTCACGGTCGGGCCAGAAACGTTCAAGATGTTCTGCATCAAGTCCGGTCTCACCGGCCAACTGCTGCAGGGAAGTGGTGGCGGCAAGGCCGCTTTGCTCAAGCACATTCAGCGCATGCTCAAGAATCTGTTCACGTTGCAAGTGACTCTCCTCTGGAGTGCGGGCCCGCTCGCGCACGAACGGGCAGTGTCCTGCAACCAGTGTCGTTTAACGCGACAGTTTGTGCAAATGCGCGCGGAAGTCGGCAGCGTTAAGGAAACCGGTGACGCGTGAGTCAGGGATTTCTTTGCCTTGCGCATCAAAGAACAGAATGGTGGGCAAGCCTAATACCTGTAAATGCTGCAACAGGGCGTTATCCTGCGCGTTATTCGCGGTGACGTTGGCTTGCAGTAACTGCACCTGACTCAAATCGGCACGCACGCCTTCATCGCTGAAGGTGTACTTCTCGAACTCTTTGCAGGCGACGCACCAGTCGGCGTAGAGATCGACCATGGTAATGCGGCCTTGTGCCTGCTGTAGCGCGCTATCCAATTGTGCGCTGCTGGCAATGGTTTTGAACGGCAGATGCGCCACAGACTCCACGCTGGCGCTACTGCCAAAAGCCCAATCCTGCAGCGGGCGAGCGGCCACCAGTGCAGCAGCGAGCATGATGATTTGTAGAATGCGCCATTTGCCATTAGCGCGCAGGCTGAGACTGAACGCCCAGGCAAAGAACGCGACGCCGAGCAGGCTCCACAGACGCAAGCCCCAGACATCACCCACTACACGCTCCAGTAAGAACACCGGCAGCGCCAGAATCACAAAGCCGAAGCCCTCTTTGACGCTCTGCATCCACGGGCCACTTTTCGGCAGCAGCTTGTTGCCGAACATCGTTACGGCAACCAGCGGCAGGCCCATGCCGAACGCATAGAGCCACAGCGTGCCCGCACCGGCCCACAGATTACCGCTTTGCGCGATATACAGCAGAATGGCACTCAGCGGCGCGGTGGTGCAGGGCGAGCAGATCAATCCCGCCAGTGCGCCCATCATAAACACGCCCGGCAATGAACCGCCTTGCTGACGATTACTCCACAGCGTCAGGCGCGTTTGCAGACTGGAAGGCAGTTGCAGTGAGAACAGGCCAAACATTGACAACGCCAGCACGATGAACAGCGCTGACAGGCCAATCAACACGTAAGGATGCTGCAGCGCCGCCTGGAAACGTAAACCTGCGGCGGCCACCACCATGCCGAGCACGGTGTAGGTCAGCGCCATCCCTTGCACATAGACCATCGCCAGTGCGAACAGGCGTCCAGCAGAGTAGCGACGCTGGCCACCGAGAATGATGCTGGAGATCAGCGGATACATCGGCAATACGCACGGCGTGAAGGCAACGCCGATGCCAATCAGCAGCGCCCACAGTGGTGAAAACGGCAGTGGCGTACGCTGTTGCGCAGGCTGCGCGTTAACGGCGGTTGCGTCGTGATTGGCAGCAACCGGAGTGAGCGGCACTGAGCGGGTTTCGGGCGGGTAGCAGAAACCAGCGGCCGCACAGCCCTGATAGGTCACCGTGAGCGTGGCACCGGACTCAGCCTGACGCAGAGTGATCGGCACCTGTAAATCCTGCGGATAGATTTCGCTCTTGCCGAAGAACTCATCTTCATGCGGCTGTCCTGGCGGCAGAGCGAGCGGTGCAATCTGTGCTTTTTGCGGCGTCACATGAATCTGCTGACGATAAAGGTAATAGCCGTCCTTCACCTTCCAGCTCAGTGTGAGTTGGTTGCCCTGCTGGCTGAAATCGAAGCCAAATGCCTGATCCACCGGCACAAAGCGGCTGTTATTGTTCGGTGAGAAGATATTGGCCTGTGCTGAAAAGCAAAACAGCAATGCGAGGCAAAGGCCCATCAGGCGAGAAAGTCGTGCAGCCATGAGGATGTAATCAGCTCCGGTGGCAAATGAGCCGCGATGATAGCACGGCCGCCTCGCCACGAGGTTTTCAGGATGTAACGGCGCTACAGAATCAGGCTACCAAACAGGAAGCCAAACGCCACGGAGAAGGCAATCGCCAACACGCCGGGAATGATAAAGGAGTGATTAAACACAAACTTGCCGATTCGGGTCGAACCGGTGTCATCCATTTCTACGGCTGCCAATAAGGTGGGATAGGTCGGCAACACGAACAGGGCTGAGACGGCGGCAAAGGAGGCAACGGCGGCGAGAGGGGATACGCCAAGCATGAGGGCGGCAGGCATCAACGCCTTGGTGGTCGCTGCCTGTGAATAGAGCAGGGTAGCAGCGAAGAATAATATCAACGCCAGCATCCACGGGTAGCTCTGCAACATATCGCCAGCCGCAGTCTGGATGTCCGCCAGGTGGGCTTTGACAAAGGTATCGCCTAGCCATGCCACGCCCATCACGCAGATACAGGCACTCATACCGGATTTGAACGTACTGGCGCTGAGGATTTCGCCGGTATCGACTTTGCAGGTTAGGCAAATCAGTGTGGCGACGGTGAGCATAAACACCACAATCGCTTCGTTACGAGGCAGCACTGGGTTAATTATTAATCCAACGCTGTCGCTGATCGCCGTGGCGTAGAGCACAACTGCCGCTATGCCGATCAGGAATAGCCCGACCGCACGTTTGGCGCCAGGCTTAATGTCATAGACGCGTTCTCCGCGCAGTGTGACTTCACCTTTGGCTAAGCGCGCCTGATACACCTCGTCTTCTTTTAACTCTCTACCAAGAAAGCTGGTGATCACGGCGGCACAGAAGATGGCAGCCATGGTGGACGGGATCGATACCGCGAGCAGCGCCAGATAGCTGACACCGCGCGGTTCCAGAATCGACGCGAAGAACACCACTGCAGCAGAGAGCGGCGAAGCGGTAATGGCAATTTGCGAGGCGACCACCGCAATCGACAGTGGGCGTGAAGGGCGTACACCTTGCTCTTTGGCCACTTCAGCGATGACGGGTAGCGTCGAGAACGCAGTGTGTCCGGTGCCCGCCAGCAGCGTCATCACATAGGTGACGAGTGGGGCGAGGAAGGTGACGTAACGCGGATGACGGCGCAGCAGGCGCTCGGCCAAACCGACCATGTAATCGAGTCCGCCTGCAATCTGCATCGCGGCAATTGCGGCAATCACTGCCATGATAATTTCGATCACATCGAAGGGAATCGCGCCCGGCTTCATGCCGCAGAACAGCGTCAACACCAGTACGCCCAATCCGCCGGCAAATCCAATTCCGATGCCGCCTAGACGTGCACCCAGCCAGATCGCCAGCAGGACAATCAATAATTCCACTAACACCATTCATTCCGCTCCTGAGCCGTGGGGGAAATCTCGACTCTTAAAGTTGTAGCCGCCAATAAGAAAAAAGCACGCCGTATTGTATACAGGCGTGCTTTTGGCAACTTGATCCGGAACGGATTACTGTTCGTTTTCGTCGGTGTAGCGTTTGGCTTTGTAGGTCGGATGCATCAGGTTCTGGATGGAGAAGATGTCATCCAGTTCCGCTTCGGTCAGCAGACCGCGCTCCAATACCACTTCACGTACGCTCTTGCCGGTTTCCGCACAAATCTTGCCGACGATATCGCCATTGTGGTGGCCGATATACGGGTTGAGATAAGTGACGATACCGATGGAGTTGAACACGTAAGCTTCACATACCGCTTTGTTAGCCGTGATGCCGTTGACGCATTTTTCCAGCAGGTTGAAGCAGGCGTTGGTCAGAATGCTGATCGACTCAAACAGCGCCTGGCCAATCACCGGTTCCATCACGTTCAGCTGCAGCTGACCCGCTTCTGATGCCATGGTCACGGTAATGTCGTTGCCGATAACCTTGAAGCACACCTGGTTCACCACTTCTGGCACCACCGGGTTCACTTTGGCTGGCATGATTGATGAACCGGCCTGCAATTCTGGCAAGTTGATTTCGTTCAGACCCGCACGTGGGCCGGAAGAGAGCAGGCGCAGGTCGTTACAGATCTTCGACAGTTTCACCGCCAGACGTTTCAGCGCAGAGTGCACCATCACGTAAGCACCGCAGTCAGAGGTTGCTTCAATCAGGTCTTCTGCCGGGACGACAGGCAGATTACTGACTTCCGCCAGACGCTGAACGGCCAGCTGCTGATAGCCATCCGGGGTGTTGAGGCGAGTCCCGATGGCCGTCGCGCCCAGGTTTACTTCCAGCAGCAGTTCTGCGGTGCGCAGGATGCTGCGGGTTTCTTCATTCAGCAGCACGTTAAACGCGTGGAATTCCTGGCCCAGCGTCATCGGTACGGCATCCTGCAGCTGGGTACGACCCATCTTGAGGATATTTTCGAACTCGACCGCTTTACGCTGGAAGCCTTCACTGAGCTGGCTGATGCCGTCCAGCAGTTTCAGAATTGAAGCGTAAACCGCAATACGGAATCCGGTGGGATAAGCATCGTTGGTCGACTGACACTTATTCACGTGATCGTTAGGGTTGAGGTACTGGTATTCACCTTTTTGGTGGCCCATCAGTTCCAGACCGATGTTTGCCAGCACTTCGTTGGTGTTCATGTTGACCGAGGTGCCCGCGCCGCCCTGATAGACGTCAACCGGGAACTGATCCATGCATTTACCGTTATTCAGCACTTCATCACAGGCCTGAATAATGGTGTTTGCGATGTTGCGAGGGATTGTTTGCAGCTCTTTGTTGGCGAGCGCGGCTGCTTTTTTGACCATCACCATACCGCGGACAAATTCCGGTATGTCACTGATTTTATTGTTACTAATGTAGAAGTTCTCAATCGCACGCAGAGTATGAACACCGTAGTAAGCGTCTGCCGGAACTTCGCGCATGCCTAACAGGTCTTCTTCGATACGAATGTTGTTCGCCATGATTACCTTCTTATTATTTCTGCGGTGTCACTGCCGGGCGACCGGGATGGTCGGGCGGCAATCACTGTGCAGGTGAAGCAATTATATTGTCGTGGATTACCAGCACCGACATTTTATCCATCTTCGGGCTGGCGGGCACGATCATATTCTGTTGTTACAGAATTGTTTGTGCACAGATCACTTTACGGGCATTTACTGGCCCAGCGGTAATAACGATATGTGATGTAGTTCGCAATTTTAAGTCAGTGGGAAAAATTTGGCAGGATCGGTTGAAATCGCGGGTTGAGATGCCCATCTCTATCAATACGGTCAGACAGACCATCCCTTTCTGCTGCCTGGCAAGAAGCGAGGCAGCCCTACTCACAGGAGATATCGGTGCGCTGGATACCGTTCGTGATTTTTTTTGTTCTGGCCTGGATTGAGATCTCAATTTTCATTCAGGTTGCACATGCCCTCGGCGTGCTGCTTACCATGCTACTGGTGATCTTCACCTCGTGCATCGGTGTGTCGCTGGTGAAAAACCAGGGTATGAAGAACTTCCGTCTGATGCAGGAGAAGCTGGCGCGCAATGAAAGCCCAGCGGCGGAGATGACCAAAAGCGTTTCACTGATTATTTCGGGCTTCTTACTGCTGTTGCCGGGCTTCTTTACTGACTTCCTCGGTTTGTTGCTGCTGTTGCCTCCGGTGCAGAAACATCTGACGCTGAAATTAATGCCGCATCTGCGTGTGTGGCGCGGACCCGGCGCCGGGCCGGACAGTGGCTATACCATGGATGGCGAATACGAGCGTAAAGATCAGGATCAAATCGGACACGATAAAGATCGATAAGAAGAGAAGGGCGGCGAGAGTCGCCCTTTTTGCTGTCTTTTTCGTCAATGGTTACAAAAACGAAAATTTTTTATTTTTTGCCCCTTGAAAGCCTTTTTTAGTGACCCTATCTCTCTCTCCACGAGGCCGGAAGCCATGCAGTCCGGTTCAACCCAAAAAACTGAATGATTGGACTTCTCAAAGGAGAGCTACCAAATGAAAATTCGTCCGTTGCACGATCGCGTTATCGTCAAGCGTAAAGAAGTTGAAGCTAAATCTGCTGGCGGTATCGTTCTGACCGGCTCTGCAGCTGGCAAATCAACCCGTGGTGAAGTTCTGGCTGTGGGTAATGGCCGCATCCTGGAAAACGGTGATGTTAAGCCGCTGGACGTGAAAGTTGGCGATCTGGTTATCTTCAGCGAAGGCTACGGTGCCAAAACTGAGAAGATCGATAACGAAGAAGTTCTGATCATCTCTGAAAGCGACATCCTGGCGATTGTCGAAGCGTAATTACGCGTAATCCACTGAACGAAACGAATTTAAGGGATATTTGAAATGGCAGCTAAAGACGTAAAATTCGGTAATGACGCGCGCGTAAAAATGCTGCGTGGCGTGAACGTACTGGCAGATGCAGTAAAAGTTACCCTGGGCCCGAAAGGCCGTAACGTGGTTCTGGATAAATCTTTTGGTGCACCGACCATCACCAAAGATGGCGTTTCTGTAGCACGTGAAATCGAGCTGGAAGACAAGTTCGAGAACATGGGTGCACAGATGGTGAAAGAAGTGGCCTCTAAAGCGAACGACGCTGCGGGCGACGGCACCACCACTGCAACCGTTCTGGCTCAGTCTATCGTGAACGAAGGCCTGAAAGCCGTTGCGGCTGGCATGAACCCAATGGACCTGAAGCGCGGTATCGATAAAGCCGTTGCTGCTGCCGTTGAAGAGCTGAAAGCGCTGTCTGTTCCTTGCCAGGATACTAAAGCCATTGCTCAGGTAGGTACCATCTCTGCTAACTCTGATGAGTCAGTCGGTACCCTGATCGCGAAAGCGATGGATAAAGTGGGCAAAGAAGGTGTTATCACCGTTGAAGAAGGCACCGGCCTGCAAGACGAGCTGGACGTGGTTGAAGGTATGCAGTTCGACCGTGGCTACCTGTCTCCTTACTTCATCAACAAGCCAGAAACCGGCGCAATCGAACTGGATGCACCGTTTATCCTGTTGGCTGACAAGAAGATCTCTAACATCCGTGAACTGCTGCCAGTACTGGAAGCGGTTGCGAAAGCCGGTAAACCACTGCTGATCATCGCTGAAGATGTTGAAGGCGAAGCACTGGCAACTCTGGTGGTTAACACCATGCGCGGTATCGTGAAAGTGGCTGCGGTTAAAGCACCAGGCTTCGGCGACCGTCGTAAAGCAATGCTGCAGGATATCGCAATCCTGACTGGCGGTACCGTCATCTCTGAAGAGATCGGTATGGAGCTAGAAAAAGCGACCCTGGAAGATCTGGGTCAGGCTAAGCGTGTTGTGATCAACAAAGATACTTCTACCATCATCGATGGTGTGGGCGATCAGGGTGCAATCTCTGGCCGTGTGACTCAGATCCGTCAGCAGATTGAAGAAGCAACTTCTGATTACGACAAAGAAAAACTGCAGGAGCGCGTAGCGAAACTGGCAGGCGGCGTGGCCGTTCTGAAAGTGGGTGCAGCCACTGAAGTTGAAATGAAAGAGAAGAAAGCACGCGTTGAAGATGCCCTGCACGCTACCCGTGCTGCGGTAGAAGAAGGCGTGGTTGCTGGTGGTGGTGTTGCACTGGTTCGCGTTGCAGCCAAGATCGCCGCTTCTGGCCTGAAAGGTCAGAACGAAGATCAGAACGTGGGTATCAAAGTTGCGCTGCGCGCAATGGAAGCTCCACTGCGTCAGATCGTTTCTAACGCCGGTGAAGAGCCATCTGTTGTTGCTAACAACGTGAAAGCAGGCGACGGCAACTACGGCTACAACGCTCAGACTGAAGAATACGGCAACATGATCGACTTCGGTATCCTGGACCCAACCAAAGTGACCCGTTCTGCGCTGCAGTACGCGTCTTCTGTTGCGGGCCTGATGATCACCACCGAAGCGATGGTAACTGACCTGCCTAAAGGCGATGCTCCTGATTTAGGTGGCGCTGGCGGCATGGGTGGCATGGGCGGAATGGGCGGCATGATGTAATTTGCCCCTGACTGCTTAAGTCATGTGAAAAACCCTCGATCGGAAACGGTCGGGGGTTTTTCTTTTGGTGGCGAACAAGGTATAAGTAAGAGCGCAATACTTCGGCTTTGCGGGTTTAGGGCAATGAATGTTCAGAAAAAAAGTGCGCTTTTCTGCTACGCTGCCGCCCGACACTGATGATAATAAATGGGGATTACAATGCGGATTAACCTCTTGCTCGGACTGGCGGTAGGGACTTTACTGCTGGCGGGCTGCAGCAGCTCCAATCAACTGAGTTCCGGCGGACAGCGTGTCACTTTCGTTGACCAACAGCCTGGAAGCCAATGTCAGCTGCTGGGCAATGTCACCGGCTCACAGAGCAACTGGTTGAGCGGTTCAGGCGGTGAAGGCAGTTCTTTGCGTGGCGCAGCCAATGACCTGCGTAACCGCGCGGCAGAGATGGGTGGCAACGTGATTTACGGTGCAACCAGCCCAACGCAGAACCTGCTTTCAGCTTTCGCACCGCTTGACAGCAAAATGTCTGGTCAGGTGTATAAGTGCCCGTAATGGCATGAAAGAGATGTAAAAAAAGCCGCTGATGCGGCTTTTTTTATTCCTGGCGTAACTGCAAATCCAGCGGCGTTTTACTTGGCTCACCACCAATCTCGCGCGCCAGCTTCGGCACCATATAACCCGATACCATGGTTAACAACTGGCGTACTAGCGCACGGGCTTCTTCATCCGGCACAAAGAAATGCGCCGCGCCCTGTACTTTATCCAGCACGTGCAGGTAATAGGGCAGAATACCGGCATCAAACAGCGCGTTGCTCAGGTTGGCCAGCGCTTGTGCATCATCATTGATACCGCGCAGCAGCACGCTCTGATTAAGCAAGGTGACACCCGCGCGTTTTAGCATCTGCATGCCGTAGCGCAGCTCATCGTCAATCTCTTGCGCGTGGTTGATGTGGCTCACCATCAGCACTTGCAGGCGTGTCTCGGCCAGAATCTGGCATAACCCTTCGGTAATGCGTGCCGGGATTACCACCGGGAGGCGGCTATGAATGCGCAGACGCCTCAGATGGGGGATTTTCTCCAGTGCGCCCACCAGCCACGCCAGCTCATGGTCTTTAGCCATCAGCGGATCGCCACCCGAGAAGATAATCTCATCCAGCTCTGGATGCTCAGCGATGTAATCGATCGCCGCCTGCCAGTTACGCTTATTGCCCTGATTATCCTGATAGGGGAAATGGCGACGGAAGCAGTAGCGGCAGTTAACCGCACAGCCGCCCTTCACTAGCAGCAATGCACGGTTTCTGTACTTATGCAGTAAACCGGGCACCACGCTACTTTGCTCATCCAGCGGGTCAGTGCTGTAACCTGGCGCATCGACAAATTCCTGACGGCTGGTTAATACCTGCAGCAAAAGGGGGTCGTGCGCATTGCCCGGCGTCATGCGTTGAATGAAGGCACGCGGCACGCGCAGCGCAAAAAGCTTGCGCGCATCGTTGCCTGCGGCCAAATCCGCATGCTGTTCGAGAGATAAAAGTCGCAGTAATTCAGTAGGATCGGTGACAACATCAGCAAGTTGCTGCAACCAATCTTCTCTGATGGGGGGATTTAGGGTTACAATGTTTGCCATTTTTTTGGCTATTACCAGTTCAATATTTACAGAGGGCCTTTATGGCGACTTATCTTAGCAACGATTTCCGTCCCGGTCTTAAAATCATGTTCGAAGGCGAGCCATATGCCATCGAAGCCAGTGAGTTCGTTAAACCGGGTAAAGGCCAGGCATTTGCACGCGTTAAAATGCGTCGTCTGCTGACCGGTTCTCGCGTTGAGAAGACCTTCAAATCTACCGACTCTGCCGAAGGCGCAGACGTTCGTGATATGACGCTGCAGTACTCTTACAACGACGGCGACTTCTACTACTTCATGCACCCTGAGTCTTTCGAGCAGTATCAGATCGAATCTAAAGTGCTGGATGACGTGACCAAATGGTTGCAGGACAATGCGGATTGTATCGTTACCCTGTGGAACGATAAAGCGATCGCTGTTCAGCCACCGAACTTCATCGAAGCAGAAGTCATCGAAACAGATCCAGGTCTGAAAGGTGATACTGCCGGTACCGGCGGCAAGCCAGCGACCCTGTCTACTGGCGCAGTGATCAAAGTTCCACTGTTCGTCCAGATTGGCGAAGTGGTTAAAGTTGACACCCGCTCTGGCGAATACGTTTCTCGCGTAAAATAATTGCCAAATCAGGCGCATCACTCGATGCGCCTTTTTTCTCTATGAGTTCAGAATAATGAAAAAGATGGCGAAATTGGCTGTTTTTGCGTTGCTGGTCTCTTCTGCTTTAAGTGCCTGCAACACTTTCCACGGCTTTGGTGAAGACGTCTCCCATTTGGGCGGTGCCATTTCACGCGCAGCTGATAAATAAATTGCGAGGGCGCCGCCTTTTCTCAGCGGCTTAGCCAGCAAGATTGTGTATAAGGTCTATGCTTGAATGGCTGTACTTTTACTGCAACCAACAAGGATATGGCTATGTTAAAGAAAAGTATTGTCGCGATTCTTTCTGTTCTGGTGCTTTCCTCTGTGTTGACCGCCTGCAACACCACCCGTGGTGTTGGCGAGGACGTTCAGGCCGGTGGCAAAGCGATTCAGCGTAGCGCACAGTGATCCAAACCGGTGCGAAACCCGATTTCGTACCGGATTCCCTGATTCCCTCTTTCTTTGTCTGAAAAAGCACCGCTAACGCCTTCGATCCCGTCACGCCGTTGTTTGCCGTAGCCAATACGGGTAGACTTCTCCCCCTTATCTGTATAAGGAGTCACCAACATGAGCGAAACGGCAAGCTGGCAGCCGAGCGCACCCATTGCCAATTTGTTGAAACGCGCCGCTATTTTGGCGGAGATTCGTCGTTTCTTTGCCGATCGCGGCGTGCTGGAGGTCGATACCCCGGCGATGAGCCAGGCGACCATCACGGATATCCATCTGGTGCCGTTCCAGACGCGCTTTGTGGGTCCAGGTGCAGCGGAAGGGCGCGATCTGTGGCTGATGACCAGCCCGGAATATCATATGAAGCGTCTGCTGGCGGCGGGCAGTGGCCCAATCTATCAGATGGGACGTTGCTTCCGTAACGAAGAAGCAGGGCGCCACCATAATCCTGAGTTCACCATGCTGGAGTGGTATCGTCCTCACTACGATATGTATCGCCTGATGAATGAAGTCGACGATCTGATGCAGCAGGTGCTGGAGTGCGATAGCGCCGAATCTTTATCGTATCAGCAGGCATTTATTCGCCATCTGGAACTTGATCCTTTGTCAGCGGATAAAACGCAGCTGCGTGAAGCCGCGACGAAGTTGGGTGAGGGTGAACTGGCGAATCGTGAAGAAGACCGCGATACCTTGTTGCAGCTGCTGTTTATGCTGGGTGTTGAGCCGAAGATTGGTAACGAGAAACCGTGCTTCGTGTATCACTTCCCGGCCAGTCAGGCGGCATTGGCCGAAATCAGCACTGAGGATCATCGCGTCGCGGAGCGTTTCGAGGTGTATTACAAAGGCGTGGAGTTGGCTAACGGCTTCCGCGAATTGACCGATAGCCGCGAACAGCGTCAGCGCTTTGAGCAGGATAATCGTCGCCGTGCAGCGCGTGGTTTACCGCAGCACCCGATTGATACCAACCTGCTGGATGCGCTGGCACATGGCATGCCTGCTTGTTCAGGTGTGGCGTTGGGTGTGGATCGTTTGATTATGCTGGCGTTGAAAGCCAATGCATTAAGCGACGTGATTGCCTTCCCGGTGGATCGCAGCTAATCATTCTTGCTCAGGCAGGGTGTTTCAGACAACAACGGCGCATGTATTGCGCCGTTGTTCATTCAAGGGTTACTGCTGCGTGGTGGGTGCGGCTGGCGCTTCGGGGAACTCCTGAATAGTGACTGGCAGCATCATCTTTTGTTCGTTACGCAGAACCTGCACCTGAATCACCGATCCTGGACGAATTTCGGCGACCTGATCCATGGTTTCCTGCGCCGACAGCGCCGGTTTGCCGTTCACCTGTAAAAGCACATCATTGGCTTGAATGCCTGCCCGATCGGCTGGCCCGCCTGGCGTAACCTCACTGACGATAATACCCTGTGCACGATCCAGACTGCTGCCCTGACCGTGTAGCGGCGGCAGCTCACGGCCGGTGATGCCGATATAGCCACGAATGACCCGACCGTCACGAATCAATTTATCCATGATCTTGGTTGCTAACGCGGTTGGAATCGCAAAGCCAATCCCTTCCGGCGTTTCGCCATCATTGCTTTTATCAAATGTCAGGGTGTTAATGCCCATTAGTTCGCCGAGCGAGTTAATCAGCGCACCGCCTGAGTTGCCCTGATTGATGGATGCATCGGTCTGCAGGAAATTTTGACGACCCGATGAGCTCAAGCCCACGCGCCCGGTGGCACTGATAATGCCCTGAGTGACGGTCTGCCCGAGGTTGTAGGGGTTACCAATCGCCATCACCACATCGCCGATATGTGCGATACGGTTAGCGTTAATCGGAATCACCGGCAGGTTAGTGGCGCTGATTTTCAGCACCGCTAAATCGGTCATCGCATCTGAACCCACTAAGGTGGCTTCAAAGAAACGACCATCCTGCAACGCCACAATGATCTGGTCGGCGTTATTAATGACATGCTTGTTCGTGAGAATGTAGCCTTTCACGTTCATGATCACGCCAGAACCCAGCGTGGTGATACCGCGATTATTGTTGCCATGGGCACTGCGGTTGTAGACGTTGACCACCGCAGGCACAGCGCGGCGCACCCCCTGATTGAAGCTCACGGGGGATTCATCATCACTGTTGTCATGATCAAAGGTGACGTTGCTGCTCATACGCAGCGCAGGGATCGCTACCAGCAGCAAACCCGCTACGATCAGGCCCATCACCACAGAACGCAAAAGTTTAAGAAACATGGTGTTATTTCAGGAAAGGTGGGATCGCTGGGCAGAATAACATGAGAAAGGCGGACAAACACCTGCTTGTCCGCCTGTTGCGAGGATTATCGCATAAGTAAGTAAATGCTCTCGTCGCCACGCACCACGTTCAGTGCCAGGATCGCGGGTTTACTTTCCAGCGCTTTACGCATTTCAGCCAGCGAGGTCACGCGATCGCGGTTCACACCGACAATCACATCATCTTTCTGCAAACCTGCCTGCTCAGCTGGCGTGCCTTTTTCAATGGCATCCACTTTCACGCCTTTGTCGCCGGCTTTAGAGGCACCATCGCTCAAGGTGGCACCTTGTAACGCCGGTGACATCAGCTGGGCGCTGGCGGTGGTTTGCGCGCTCTGTTCCAGCGTCACGGTCACCGTCACCGGTTTGCCTTCACGCAGCAGACCAATTTTCACCTGCTGACCCGGTGGGGTGGTGCCCACTTTTACGCGCAACTCGGCAAAGCTGGTGATCGCTTTGTCATTGATTGAGGTGATGATGTCACCCGCTTTAATGCCCGCTTTCTGCGCCGCCGAGTTAGGCAGCACTTCAGAAACAAAGGCACCACGCTGAGCGTCAACGTTAAAGGCTTTGGCGATGTCAGGCGTCATTTCGGTGCCTTTAATGCCCAACTGACCACGCTTCACTTCACCAGACTGAATCAGCTGCTGCGCGAGGTTCATCGCCATATTGCTGGGAATCGCGAAGCCGATACCAATGTTGCCGCCGCTGGAGGCAAGAATCGCGGTGTTGATACCAATCAACTCGCCATTCAGGTTCACCAGCGCACCGCCGGAGTTCCCCCGGTTAATCGCCGCATCGGTCTGGATGAAGTTTTCCAGTCCTTCAAGGTTCAACCCGCTGCGGCCCAACGCCGAAATAATGCCGGAGGTGGCCGTTTGGCCAAGACCGAAGGGGTTACCGATAGCCACAGCAAAATCGCCCACTTTCAGGGAGTCGGAGTCGGCGATTTTCACCTGCGTCAGATTTTTAGCGCCTTCAACCTGGATCAGCGCGATATCGGTTTGCTCATCATGGCCAATCAGCTTGGCATCATATTCATTGCCATCGCTGAGCTGGACGCTGATTTTATCGGCACCGTTGACCACGTGATTGTTGGTGAGAATGTAACCTTTAGCCGCATCAATGATGACACCTGAACCAAGGCCCTCAAACGGTTGCGGCTGAGATTGTCCCGGTGCCTGGCCAAAGAAGCGCTTCAGCGGTTCAGGAATATCCTGTGCCTGCTGGCCGCTGTCGGTGCCTTCAACATGCACGCTAACGACCGCGGGCAGAACTTTTTCCAGCATGGGTGCCAGACTCGGCAGTGCTTGTCCCTGCACCTGTGCGGGCAGCGTCGCCATCGCGCCAGGCGTTGCCGCCAGACTCATCCCAATACTCAAGGCTAATGCGCTTAACAGTCGTGCTTGTTTTTTCATTGCTACAACGCTCTCGCTGCGAAAGAAGAAAGGGGATAGAAAGTGTGACAGTAGTTTGGCGTAAGTGTTCGGAAAACAAAAAGGGCACAGCTAAGCTGTGCCCCAAAAGGATTATTTACGCGGTGTACGGTCGCTGCCGCGCAGCAAACCGGATGCGCCATCAGAGTAATCACGCGGCATCTGCACCGGTGCCTGATCGTTATCCGCTTCGGCTTCCGTCAGCTGATAAGCAAACGGATTTTTTTCGCCCGGCAGATTTGGCAGCAGGTCATTCGAACCCTTTGCCATATGCTGATACAGCTGGCGATAATCATGTGCCATGTTGTCCAGCAATTCTGCGCTGCGCGCAAAGTGGTTGGTGAGCTCTTCGCGATAATCTGCCAGCTCAGCCTTCGATTTTTCCAGTTCGTACTGCATGCTTCGCTGCTCACGCAGCTTCTTGTTGCCAAAACGCATGACAACTGCGCCGACAATAATGCCAATCACTAAACCAATCAGCCCGTATTCCCAGGTCATAATGACTCCCGTGTAATTTCCGTTGCTTCGTAGGGCATTGCTTCTGTTTCCACTTCAATAGCAGCCACTATACCCAATAATCTTATGGAAGTGGAACTCTCGGGCTGCATCGCTTAGTGTAGTGCGGCCTAATTTTCGCCAACCGACCCGTGAATCGGACTTTTTCAGGGATTCTGAGAGAACCATGCAAACCTCATCTCCGCTTGCCCGCTATGAGCAGGCGCTATCACAGGGCGAGTTTCGTCCAGATGATGTACAACGCGAAGCCATTACCCGCCTGGATGCGATCCAGCAAGGATTGATTGCCCGTAAGCCCGCGCCTGAACCCTCCCCTAAAGGGCTATTTGGCCGCCTGTCGAAGCTGATGTCCAAAGAGAAAAGCAGCAACGAAGCGCCGGTGCGCGGGCTGTATATGTGGGGCGGCGTGGGTCGCGGTAAAACCTGGGTGATGGATTTATTTTTTCAGTCTATTCCTGGCGATCGCAAACTCCGCCTGCATTTTCATCGTTTTATGCTGCGCGTCCATGAAGAACTGACCCAGTTACAAGGCCATAGCGATCCGCTGCTGATTGTGGCCGACCGCTTTAAAGCAGAAACCGATATTCTCTGCTTCGACGAATTCTTTGTGTCTGATATTACCGATGCCATGCTGTTGGGCACGCTGATGGAAGCACTGTTCGATCGCGGCATTGCGCTGGTGGCGACGTCCAATATTCCGCCTGACGATCTCTATCGCAATGGCCTGCAGCGCCCGCGTTTTCTGCCCGCAATTGAGCAGATCAAACGTCATTGTGATGTGATGAACGTGGATGCGGGTATCGACTACCGCTTGCGTACACTGACATCCGCGCATCTGTGGAATTTCCCGCTTAACGATGCCACGCATGCTGAAATGGAGCGCATGTTCCGCGCCTTGTCCGGCAAGCCGCGTGAAGATGCGCCGGTGCTGGAAATTAACCACCGTCAGATGCCAACGCTGGGCGTTCATGAAGGCGTGCTGGCGATTGATTTCCTCGCGCTGTGTGGCGAAGGGCGTAGTCAGCATGACTACATCGAGCTATCACGCCGCTTCCACAGCGTATTGCTGTATGATGTGCCGGTGATGATTTACAAGACCGAAGATCAGGCACGCCGCTTCCTGGCGCTGGTCGATGAATTCTACGAACGCCACGTGAAACTGGTGGTGGCGGCCGAAACCTCACTGTTTGAAATTTATCAGGGCACGCGCCTGAAGTTTGAGTATCAACGCTGCTTGTCGCGTTTGCAGGAGATGCAAAGCGAAGAGTATTTGCGTCTGCCGCATCTGCCCTGATGACGTGGGCAAAAATCGCAGGATTTCGATGCAAAAAGGTTCGATCTTTGAGTTCGACTTCTCTATAATCTTGCGACCCCACGTTACAGCATCGGTTTTCTTTCCCAAGAACTCGATGTGATCCGGTAACTCACTTGAAGGGGTGGCTTGCTGGGCAAAATGGTCGTGTGAGCCTCAATCGTTTACTTAGCGTTTGGGATTTCACCAACGTGTAACTTTTTATTTGGGTAAGCTTTTCAATGAAAACTTTTACAGCTAAACCAGAAACCGTACAGCGTGACTGGTATGTTGTTGACGCAACTGGCAAAACCTTGGGTCGCCTCGCGACTGAACTGGCGCGCCGTCTGCGTGGTAAGCACAAAGCGGAATACACTCCGCACGTTGATACCGGTGATTACATCATCGTTCTGAACGCTGAGAAAGTTGCTGTAACCGGCAACAAGCGTACTGACAAGATTTACTATCACCACACTGGCCACATCGGTGGTATCAAGCAAGCGACCTTTGCAGAGATGATCGAGCGCCGTCCTGAGCGTGTGATTGAAATCGCGGTTAAAGGCATGCTGCCGAAAGGCCCACTGGGTCGTGCTATGTACCGTAAACTGAAAGTTTACGCAGGCAACGAGCACACTCACGCGGCGCAGCAACCGCAAGTTCTTGACATTTAATCGGGATTATAGGCAATGGCTGAAACTCAAAACTACGGCACTGGTCGCCGCAAAAGCTCTGCCGCTCGCGTCTTCATCAAGCCGGGTAGCGGTAACATCGTCATTAACCAGCGCTCACTGGAGCAATACTTCGGTCGCGAGACTGCACGCATGGTCGTGCGTCAGCCGCTGGAGCTGGTTGATATGGTTGGTAAATTTGACCTGTACATCACCGTTAAAGGTGGTGGTATTTCTGGTCAGGCTGGTGCGATCCGTCACGGTATCACACGCGCTCTGATGGAATACGACGAGTCTCTGCGTCCTGAACTGCGTAAAGCGGGCTTCGTTACCCGTGACGCACGTGAAGTTGAACGTAAGAAAGTCGGCCTGCGTAAAGCACGTCGTCGTCCGCAGTTCTCTAAGCGTTAATTGTTGCTGCTTCGGCAGACACAATTTGCTCAAAAAACCCGCCTCGGCGGGTTTTTTATTGTCACCGTTCACGATTTTTCACGCTAAAAACGCGAGCTTTACCCGCATTTTGCCCGCAAATCATTATCCCTGCCCCACAAGCTGCTTAAAATCTGGTAAACTCACTGACACTTTGCGCCCGCAAGCCGGAGCGTTGTGCGTGTTATTTCTGTCGGGACGACGGGAGAGCGCCGCTGACGTTGGCTGTGTGCGAATCTGATGAGCAGGTGAGTCGCCGCGTGGTTGGCTATTCGCAGTATCTTTTTGTGAACAAACTTGGAGGTTTTCATGGCTGTCGCTGCCAACAAACGTTCGGTAATGACGCTGTTTTCTGGTCCGACTGACATTTTTAGCCATCAAGTACGTATTGTACTGGCTGAAAAGGGCGTCAGCGTGGAGATCGAGCAGGTTGAAACGGATAACCTGCCGCAGGATCTGATTGACCTCAACCCGTATCGCACTGTACCAACGCTGGTCGACCGTGAACTGACGTTGTATGAATCACGCATCATCATGGAATACCTGGATGAGCGTTTCCCGCATCCACCGCTGATGCCTGTTTACCCGGTTGCCCGTGGTGAAAGCCGCCTGATGATGCATCGCATCGAGCAGGACTGGTACACCCTGATGCGCGCAATCGAAACCGGTAACAACGCTGAAGCTGATGCCGCGCGCAAACAACTGCGTGAAGAGCTGCTGGCGATTGCGCCATTGTTCTCGCGCACGCCGTTCTTCATGAGCGAAGAGTTCAGCCTGGTCGACTGCTATCTGGCACCGCTGCTGTGGCGTTTGCCGCAGATGGGCGTTGAGCTGGTGGGTGCCGGTTCTAAAGAGCTGAAAGGCTACATGACGCGCGTATTTGAACGTGACTCTTTCCTCGCTTCATTAACGGAAGCGGAACGTGAAATGCGCCTGCAAGCCCGGGGCTAATGTATGGAAATGTCGCAACTAACGGCTCGTCGTCCGTATCTGCTGCGTGCGTTTTATGACTGGCTGCTCGATAACCAGTTGACGCCGCATTTGGTGGTCGACATCAATCTGCCTGGTGTGCAGGTGCCGCTGGAGTATGCGCGTGATGGCCAGATCGTTCTGAACATTGCGCCGCGCGCTGTCGGTAACCTCGACCTCGCCAATGACGAAGTGCGTTTCAATGCGCGCTTCGGCGGCGTGCCGCGCCAGGTTTCTGTGCCAATGGCCGCTGTGCTGGCCATCTACGCACGTGAAAACGGTGCTGGCACCATGTTCGAACCGGAACCGGCTTACGAGCTGGAAACCAACGAACAGGAAGGCCAGGAAGAGACGATGATGTCAGTGATTGATGGCGATCGTCCCGACGATGCGGCTGATAACGATCACTCGCCGGATGATGAACCGCCACCGCGTGGTGGACGTCCTTCATTGCGCGTGGTGAAGTAAATCGCATGCAATAAAAACGGGCCATCAGGCCTAATGCCGATCAGTTAAGGATCAGTTGAACGATCCAGTGGCTGTGTAAGAATCCGGAAACGCTTCGTTTCCGGATTTTTTTATGCAGCTCAGTCAGGCCCTTGATATCGTCTCTCGTTACGATTCTCTTCGTAATCCTCTGAATACGCTCGCGGATGTTCTTGACCCTGCGCTCATCAGCCGCTGCCTTGAGGAAGCTGGCACGGTCACGCTCCGTAAGCGCAGACTTACTACAGATATGATGGTCTGGTGTCTCATCGGCATGGCCCTTGAGCGCAAAGAACCCCTTCACGCCATCGTTAATCGCCTTGATATTCTTTTACCGGGAAACCGTCCTTTCGTTGCGCCCAGTGCCGTAGTG